>NZ_DATFFD010000223.1:0-21642 GCF_035250425.1 Sphingopyxis sp. | reverse complement strand
TCGCTGAAATTGACCTTTTCGTTGGGCGGCAGCATCCGCACCGGCGGCTTGATCGTCCAGCTATAGACGATCGTCCCCTGCGCATCGCGCAGCTCGGCGAGGATCGGCGGCACGCGCTGTTCGCGGTCGGTCGGGTTGATGATGACCCCCGATGCGGCGAAATAGATCGTCCCGTCGGCCAGCTCGCGATGATCCTGGTTCGGCGGCAGCTCGATCACCAGATCGGGCTCGTCGACCCCGCCCGGCAGACCCAGGCCCTGCGCCCAGCCCGGCAGGCCGAAATATAGGAGTCCCGCGGTCGCCGTGAGCATCAGCGCGGCCGCGCTCGCGGCGATGATCGTCCAGCGCTTCGCGGGATTGCGCCGCGGACGGCGGAATGGCAGCGGCGCATCGTCGATCACGGGCACGGCGCGCGGAGCCGGTTCGGTCGCAAAGCGCGGCGGAGCGGCGGGGGCGGGCGCCGGTTCGGGCTCGGGAAAATCCGAATAGGTGGCGGCTGGCCGCGGCGCCGCTTCGGGAGCAGGCGCCGGCGCAGGTGCAGCGGCGGGTTCCGGCGTGCGCGGAGCGGGCGCGGCCATGGCCTCTACCGGCGTGGCCGCAGGCTCCTGAAACCAGCTGTGGCGGCAATTGGCGCAGCGCACGGTACGCCCCGCGGGTCCGATCGCCGCATCGGGTACGACATAGCGCGTGTGACAGGACGGGCAGGCAAGGATCATGGGCTCCCTCTAAACACGCCGATTCGCGCGTTGCAAGCGCCGCGTGCCCACTCCCATCTTGTCCTCGGTGGATAGCCGTGCGAGATGCTGGCTGATGAGCGGACCAGCGCCCCTGTTCCTTGACCCGACGCAGGCGTGCCGTCACGCGCGGGCGACGCCATGACGGACGCCCCCCCGGCGCGGCCCGGCGGCGCGATGGTCGAATTCGACGGCGTCGGCCTCCGCTATGGTCCCGATGGCGAGGTTTTGAGCGACATCAGCTTCAACCTCCAGCCGGGCAGCTTCTATTTCCTCACCGGTCCATCGGGGGCGGGCAAGACCTCGCTACTCAAGATGCTCTATCTCGCGCAGCGGCCGAGCCGCGGCATTGTCCGCCTGTTCGGCGAAGATCTGGTCGCAATGCCGCGCCAGCGCCTGCCGGGCTTTCGCCGCCGCATCGGCGTCGTCTTCCAGGATTTCCGGCTGATTCCGCATCTGTCGGCGCGCGACAATATCGCGCTGCCGCTGCGTATCGCGGGGGTCAGCGAAGAGGATCTATCGGGTCCGGTCGGCGAAATGCTGAGCTGGATCGGGCTGGGCGATCGCGCCGAGGCGCGCCCCGCGACGCTGTCGGGCGGCGAGCAGCAGCGCGTCGCGATCGCGCGCGCGGTGATCGCGCGGCCGCAGCTGCTCGTTGCCGACGAACCGACGGGCAACGTCGATCCCGAAATGGCGATGCGCTTGCTGGGACTGTTCGAAGCGCTCAACCGCCTTGGCACCACCGTCGTCGTCGCGACCCACGACATCCACCTGATCAGCCGCATCGAAAATGCGCAGATGATGCGGCTCGAAAAAGGGCGGCTTTCCGACCCCACCGGCGCGCTGCGCTATCCCCCGGCGAACCGGACCTGATCGATGATCATCCCGCGCGTTCCCGTCCAGCATCGCCGCCTGCTTCCCGACCATCGGCTGTCGGGTCCGACGCCGTGGGTGATCGCGATCCTGATGATGCTCACCCTGCTCGCCGCCGCTGCCGGGGTCGGGCTCGCGCGATCGGCGAATGCGATCGGCGCCGCGATCGCCGGGCGTGTGACGGTCCAGATTGTCACCGCGAACCCGGTGACGCGCGCCGAGCAGGCCGCGGCGCTGCGCCGTGCCGCCGCCGCGCAGCCCTTCGTCCTCTCGGCGCGCTCGGTCGAACCGGAAGAGCTGCAGGCGACGCTCGGCCAATGGTTCGGCGCCGCCGAGGGCGACGACCCGGTGCTGAAATCGCTTCCCCTGCCCGCGCTCGTCGACATCGATTTCGTCGGCGATGATCGCACCGGTCCTATGCGCCAGTTGCAGGCGCTGGTCGCGCGCGAGGCGCCCGGCGCGCGGATCATCCCGCACGCCGAATGGCTGGGCCCCGTTGCGCGCCTGATCCGCTCGCTCGCGTGGATCGCCGGCGGGATGGTGCTGCTGATGACGCTCGCCAGCGCCGCGGTGGTGATCATGACCGCGCGCGCCGCGCTCGCGACGCATTTCCCGACGATCGAGATGCTCCACATGATCGGCGCGACCGACCGCCAGATTACGCGGCTGTTCCAGCGCCGCATCGCGATCGACACCGCTTATGGCATCGCGCTCGGCACCGCCGTCGCCGCCGCGCTCCTGCTGCTGATCGGCTGGCAATGGGCGGGCGTCACATCGGGACTCGCCGCGACCGCGTCGTTCGGCCCCGCGGGCTGGGCGCTCTTGCTGGCGCTGCCGCTATTGGCTATCGCGCTAGCCGCTCTCACGGCGCGGCAGACCCTGCTCGCCGCGCTCAAGAAGATTCTATGATCAAGCGCCTGATTTCCCTGTTGTTCCTGGCCTGGGTGCTCGGCTTCGCATGGTTCGCGCTGCTGCTGCCGCTGCCTGCCGATGCACAAAAGACCGACGCGATCGTCGTCCTCACCGGCGGCCCGGGACGCATCGACCGCGCGCTCGAGCGGCTCGAGGCGGGCGACGCCAAGCGCCTCCTCATCAGCGGCGTCGCGCGCGAGGTGAAGCCGCGCGAGCTCGCGGCCGCGTATAAACGCCCGGTCAGCCTGTTCGACTGCTGCATCGCGCTGGGGTTCGAGGCCGAGGACACGCGTTCGAACGCGACCGAGGTCGCGACCTGGGCGCAGCGGCGAAAATATAAGAGCATCCGGCTGATCACCACCGACTGGCATATGCGCCGCGCCGAATATGAAATCGGCCGCGCGGTCGGCGACAAGGTGACGATCCTGCCCGACGCAGTGCGCAGCCAGCCCAATTTCGCGACGCTGTTTCGCGAATATCATAAATATCTAGCCGGACTGGCGGGCGGGCTGCTCGGCCTGTGAGATACGCCATCGCCCTGTTCCGTTCGATCCTGTTCTGGATCGCCTTTTTCGTGATGAGCGCCATCTCGTCGATCGGCGGCGTGGTCGCGCTGCCGATCTCGCACCGCGGCACGATTTTCTTTGTCCGCATCTGGGCGCAGGCGCACCGGACCTTCTGCCGCTTCCTGCTCGGGCAGAAGATCGTCGTCGAGGGCGAGATGCCCGACATCCCGGTCCTCTATGTCTTCAAGCATGAATCGGCGTTCGAAACGGTCGAGCAACCAATGCTGTTCAAGCATCCGGCGGTGTTCGCGAAGGAAGAATTGTTCTCGATCCCCGTGTGGGGCCAGGCGGCGCATTTTTACGGCCTGATCCCCGTCGACCGCGACGGCGGAGGCAAGGCGATGCGCGCGATGCTCGGTGCCGCGAAGGCGGCGCTCGCGGCGGGCCGTCCGCTGGTGCTGTTCGCCGAGGGCACGCGCGTCCCGCACGGCGAAGCGCCGCCGCTCCGCCCCGGTTTTGCAGGCATGTACCGTCTGCTCAATATTCCGGTAATCCCGGTCGCGGTGAACAGCGGCCTCGCCTTTCCGCCGCGCCGCTGGGTCAAATGGCCGGGAACGATCACCTACAAGGTCGGCGAAACGATCCCCGCCGGGCTGCCGCGCGAGGAAGCCGAAGAGCGCGTGCGGGTCGCGATCAATGCGCTGAACCCGCCCGAAGCGTTGCTGGAAGCTAAGCAAACCAACTAATCCCGCTCGCATCGAGCGAAGTCGAGATGCCCCTCGGTCTGCGCTGTCCAGATGGGTGTCTCGACTTCGCTCGACACGAATGGAAAATTGAGATCCGGCTAGTGTTTGCGCCCGAAATCGGGCGCCGCGTCATCCTGCCCCTCGGCAATGATCGAGCGCCGGATCGCGCGCGTGCGGGTGAACCAGTCCTCGAGCTTGTCGGCATCGCCGCGGCGGATCGCCTGCTGGAGCACGGTCAGATCCTCGTTGAACCGCTGAAGCGTCGCGAGCACGGCATCCTTGTTCGCGAGGAAGACGTCGCGCCACATCACCGGGTCGCTCGCCGCGATGCGCGTGAAATCGCGGAAACCGCCCGCCGAATATTTGATCACCTCGCTCTCGGTGACTTCTTCGAGTTCGCTCGCGGTCCCGACGATCGTATAGGCGATGAGGTGCGGCAAATGGCTCGTCACCGCGAGCACCATATCGTGGTGCGCGGCATCCATGATATCGACCTTGGCGCCGAGCGCCTGCCAAAAGGACGTCACCGCCGTCACGGCGTCGCCGGACACACCCGCGCCCGGGGTGACGATGCACCAACGCCCCTCGAACAACGACGAAAAGCCCGCAGCCGGCCCGCTATTCTCGGTCCCCGCCACCGGATGCGCCGGAACGACGGCATGGCCGGGCAAAGCCTTTGCCAGCGCCGCGGCGACACCCGCCTTCGACGAACCAACGTCAGAAATGATTGCGTCGGGCTTGAGGCCCGGCGCGATCGCGACGGCCGCATCGGCCATCCGGCCCACCGGCACCGCGAGGATGACGAGGTCGGCATCGGCCACCGCGGCGACCGGGTCATCGACGATCACATCGCAAAGCCCGAGTTCGCACGCGATCTTGCGCACTTCTGCGCTGGCGTCATGGCCGGTCACCGCCACCTGCGGCAACCGCTCCTTGATCGCGCGCGCGATCGACGAGCCGATCAGGCCCAGCCCGACGATGGCGACGCCTTTTATCGCCATCAGCCGTTCAGCGCGGCGCGGATCGCCGCCGCGAGCCCGCGCGTTTCCTCTTCGGTGCCGATCGTCATGCGCAGCGCATTGGGCAGCCCCTGCCCTGGCAGCCAGCGGACGATATAGCCCGCCTCCATCAGCCGGTTATAGACGGTCTCGGCGCTCACATCGCCCTCGAACAGCACGAGCAGGAAATTGCACGCCGACGGCACGACGCGGACGCCATGATTGCCGAGGCTTTCAAGTTCCTGCGCCAGCCAAGCGCGCCACTGGGCATTATGCTCGCGGCTGTGCGTCACAAATTCCTCGTCGCCGAGCGCCGCGACCGCCGCCGCCTGCCCCGCGCGAGTCACGTTGAACGGCAGGCGGATGCGGTGCAGCGCCGAAATCACCTCGGCGGCGGCATAGCCCCAACCGATGCGTTCGGCGGCAAGCCCGTGGATCTTCGAGAAGGTGCGCGTGACGAATACATTCGGCTGCGTCTTGGCGAGTTCGAGCCCGCCATCATCTTCGGCCTCGGACAGATATTCGGAATAGGCCTGGTCGATCACGAACAATATATTCTTCGGCAGCCCGGCATAGAGGCGCGCGACTTCCTCACGCGTTGCAAGCGTCCCGGTCGGATTGTTCGGATTGGCGAGATAGACGACGCGCGTGTTGTCGGTCACCGCCGCGAGCAGCGCGTCGACGTCGGTCGCATAATCCTTGTCGTCGGCCTCGACCGGCACCGCGCCCACGCGGCGCGCCGCGATTTCATAGACCGCGAAGCCGTAGCGCACGTATAGAATCTCGTCGCCGACGCCGGCATAGGTGCCCGCCGCGAGGTGGAGCAATTCGTCGGATCCGTTGCCGCAGATAATCCGCGCCGGATCGAGCCCGAACTTCGCCGCGATCGTCTCGCGCAACTGGGCAGAACCTGGATCGGGATAGCGCGACAGCGCATCGGGCGCCGCCTGCGCCGCAGCGAAGGCCGCGCGCGCCTTTTCGCCTGTCCCGAGCGGATTTTCGTTCGCGCTCAATTTGATCAGCGGACGGCCGTCGGCGCCGGCCGACTTGCCGGGAACATAGGGAGCGATGCCGCTGATCCACGGCTTCGGAGTGAGAGTGGCGCTACGATCGGTCATGCCGCGCCGTTTAACGGCTGTGCGGCCCGAGTCCAGCACGTTGACAGCCGTCCCGCGCCCGCTTAGCCCCGCCGCATCATGGCGACCCGCTTGCAACCCGTCCAACATAACCAGATCGAACTGAACCGGCCGCTTGCGCTCGACAGCGGCGCGGCGCTCGCGCGGCCGACGATCGCGTTCGAAGCCTATGGCCCGCTCAACGCGGCGCGCAGCAATGTCATCCTCGTCTGTCACGCGCTGACGATGGATCAATATGTCGCCTCGACCCATCCGGTCACCGGCAAGCCCGGCTGGTGGAGCAAAGTCGTGCGGCCCGGCGGCGTGATCGACACCGACCGCTATCATGTCATTTGCGCCAACGTCATCGGCAGCTGTTTGGGGTCGAGCGGCCCTGCGAGCCTCGATCCGGCGACCGGCAAGCCCTTTGCCATGTCGTTCCCCGTGGTGACGATCGGCGACATGGTCCGCGCGCAGGCAATGCTGCTCGACCAGCTCGGCATCGAACGGCTTCATGCCGTCATCGGCGGATCGATGGGCGGAATGCAGGCGCTCGCCTGGGCCGCGCATTATCCGAACCGCGTCGAACGCGCGCTCATCATCGCCTCGGCCGCCCGCCATTCGGCGCAGAATATAGCGTTTCACGAAGTCGGCAGGCAGGCGATCATGGCCGACCCCGACTGGCAGGGCGGCGATTATTACGCGAGCGGACGGGTGCCGGTGAAGGGGCTCTCCGTCGCCCGCATGGCGGCGCACATCACCTATTTGTCCGAAGCCGGGCTCACCGAGAAATTCGGCCGCCAGCTTCAGGACCGCGAGGTCAAGACCTTCGGCTTCGACGCCGATTTCCAGATCGAATCCTATCTGCGCCACCAGGGGATCAGTTTCGTCGACCGTTTCGACGCCAACTCCTATCTCTATATCACCCGCGCGATGGACTATTTCGATCTGGCCGATCCGCACGGCGGCCGGCTCGCCGACGCGTTCCGCCATTCGCCGGTGCGCTTCGGTCTCGTCAGCTTCGATTCGGACTGGCTCTATCCGACCGCCGAATCGCGCCGCATCGTCCAAGCGCTGCACGGCGCAGGGGCGCAGGCGAGCTTCGTCGAACTGTCGAGCCCGTTCGGCCATGACGCGTTCCTGCTCGATTCGCCCGAGATGTGGCGCCTGATGGCGGGCTTTATCGAGGCGGGGCTGTGAGCGCTCCGATCCTTCGCCCCGACCTTGCCCTGATTGCGGCACAAGTTCCCACCGGAGCGCGCGTACTCGACGTCGGCTGCGGCGACGGCACGCTGATGGCCGCGCTGCGCGACACCAAGGCAACGGACGTTCGCGGATTGGAGATCGATCCCGCCAATGTCGCGGCCGCGATGGAACTGGGCCTCGCGGTGGTTCAGGGCGACGCCGACCGCGACCTCGCCGATTATCCCGACGACAGTTTCGACATCGCCATATTGTCGCAGACGCTGCAAACCTCGCACCGCCCCGATCGCGTCATCGACCAATTGCTGCGCATCGCGCCGCGCGCTTTCGTCAGCTTTCCCAATTTCGCGCATTGGCGCGTCCGGCTCGCGCTCATGTGGAATGGCCGGATGCCGGTGACGCGGCTGCTGCCCGTCGCCTGGTACGAAACGCCGAATATCCACCATGTCACGGTCAGCGATTTTCGCGTCCTGCTGCGCGATAAGGGAATCCGCGTCGAGGCGGCCTGGTATCTGTCGGGCGACCGGCCGACGAGCGACGCTGCGGCCAGCTGGCGCGCCGAACATGCGATCTTCCTGATTTCGCGCAATTAGATCCTCCCCATGGCCTGCGGCCCAGGGAGGATCGTCCGGCTAATCCCGCTTCTTCAACCCATTCGCGAGCAGGTCATTGGCGATGCGCGCAATTTCCGCGATGTCGCTCTCTTCGTCCCACAATCCGTAACGCATCCCCAGGAACACGTTCATCCCGCCGATTGCCCACGCGTGGACCTCGCTGACGTCATCACGGATTTCGCCGCGTGCCGCGCCATTCTCCAGCCGCTGACGCACGCGCGCGACGGTCGTTTCATAATGGCGGCGATAGCTCGCATAATCGACGAACTCCGCCTCATCGATGATGCGGTAAATCTCCTTATGCTCGCGCACGAAGCCCAGATAGGATTCGAGCCCGATGCGTTCGGCGCTGATCTCGTCGGGCGCGGCCTGCACCAACGGCGTCACATGATCGCGTAGCTGCTCGCTCATATAGCGGACGAGCGCCTGGAAGATTTCCTCCTTCGAATCGAAATAAGTGTAGAAACTGCCGAGCGCAGTTCCGGCGCGGCGTGTGATCGCGCTGATCGACGCTTCATGAAATCCGCGCTCGCCGAATTCGATCGCCGCCGCATCAAGCAGTTTGCGCAGCGTCCGCCGCCCGCGCTCGGTGCGCGGCGTCTTGTCGCGCGCGTCGCCCGCGGCCTGTTCGGTTTCGGCCTGCCCCATTTCGGCCCGTCCCGTTTCGCTCTGCGGCTGATCCATGACTGCCTTTCCGTCGCCCCTCCGTCCGGCTCTCCCTGCATCGTGGCATTTCCGCACCACTGGCAAGCAAAAAACGACGGAGCCATATTCCAAGTTGAAACTTGGTTCATGTTTCATTATTGAATGCGGCGCGGCTTGGCAAGCACCAGCCCAAGAAAAGCAAACAGGGTGGCGAGGGGTCACCCGCCACATGGGAGAGTCATATGCGTCCTTTCGCCCGCCCGCTGCGTCGTGCCATCCTTGCCACCAGCGCGCTTTCCATGATCGCCTTCGCTCCCGCCGCATTCGCGCAGGAAGCGGGCGCGACCGACGCCGGCGATAATGAGATCATCGTGACGGCCCGCCGTCGCGACGAACGCCTGATCGACGTGCCCGTCGCGATCACCGCTTTTTCGGGCGAGGCGCTGGCAAAGGCCGGGGCGCTCGACATCACCGACGTCGCCCAGACGACCCCGAACACGACGCTCGAAGTTTCGCGCGGCACGAACTCGACGCTCAGCGCCTTCATCCGCGGCGTCGGCCAGCAGGATCCGGTGTCGGGCTTCGAACAGGGCGTCGGCATCTATCTCGACGACGTCTATCTCAACCGGCCGCAAGCCGCGGTGCTCGACATCTACGACGTCGAACGCATCGAGATCCTGCGCGGACCGCAAGGCACGCTGTACGGCCGCAACACCATCGGCGGTGCGGTCAAATATGTGACCAAGCAGTTGCCCGAAGAATTCTCGCTCAAGATCAAGGGCACGCTCGGCACCTATGATCAGGCCGACCTTGTCGTGACCGCCAGCGCGCCGATCGGCGACCTGCTGCGCGTCGGCGGATCGGTTGCGCGCCTGTCGCGCGGCGGCTTCGGCGACAATCTCACGACGGGGCGCGAAAACTACAACAAGGACGTCTGGGCCGGCCGCGGCACCGTCGAACTCGGCGGCTATGGCGCGCCGGTGCTGATCCGCATCTCGGGCGACTATTCGAAGGACAAGAGCGATCCGCGCGGCGGCCACCGCCTGATCCCGTCGCTGCTGACGAACGCCCCCGTGCTCGATGATGTGTTCGACAGCCGCGGCGGTCTCAACGATCCCAAGCAGGAGATCGAGGCCTACGGCCTCGCGATGAACGTCACCGCCGAATTGACCGATACGGTCACGCTGCGGTCGATCAGTGCCTGGCGCAAGGACACGTCGGCGACCCCGATCGACTTCGACGCGCTGCCCGGCGTCGACATCGACGTCCCCGGCTTCTATTTCAACGAGCAGATCAGCCAGGAATTCCAGCTGCTGTATGAAGGCGACAAGCTGAAAGGCCTGCTCGGTTTCTATTATCTCGACGCGACCGCCGACACGCTGTTCGACGTCCGTATCTTCAACAACTTGGCCGGCCTGACCGCCTTTACCGAGGCCGATGTCGACACCCAGACCTTCGCGGTGTTTGGCGACTTCACCTATGATTTCAGCGAACAGCTCAGCCTGTCGGTCGGCGGCCGCTACACATGGGACGAACGCGAAGCGTCGATCCTGCGCCAGAATTACCTTGGCGGTGGGTCGCCGGTGTTCGGCGGCGCGGGCGTCGCCTTTGGCGCCCCGGGCACCAATTTCGACGGCAAGCGGAGCTTCAACAAATTCACCCCGCGCGCCTCGCTGTCGTTCAAGCCGACCCCCGACCATAATTTCTACGCCAGCTATTCGCAGGGCTTCAAGGGCGGCGGCTTCGACCCGCGCGGCGTCGGGGTCAATGCGCCGGCCGCCATTCCGGGCCGCCCGACCGATGCCGAAGTCGCCGCCTTCCTGAGCTTCCGCCCCGAAAAGGTCGAAAGCTACGAGGTCGGCTACAAGGGCAGCCTGATGGACGGCGCGGTCAACGTCGCGCTCGCCGCTTTCTATGCCGATTACACCGACGTCCAGATCCCGGGCTCGGTCGCCTGTACCGTCAGCGGCCTGCCGAGCTTCTGCGGTGTCGTGTCGAACGCGGGCAAGGCGACCTTCAAGGGCGTCGAATTCGAAGGTCGCGCCCGGCTCGGCGAGGATCTGGCGGCCGCGGGCGACCGGCTGACGCTGTCGACCGCGCTCGGCTTTATCGACGCCGACTATAAGGAATATATCTCGAACATCCTCGTCGGCGGGGTCAACACGCCGACCGACGTCTCCGACTTTCGCGAGGTGCAGAACACACCAAAATGGACCGCAAGCGGCACCATCGCCTACTCGACCCCGATCGGCGACGGCGACCTCAGCTTCGGCACGACCTTGTCGTATCGCAGCAAGACCTATCAGTTCGAAATCCCGAACCCCTATATCGACCAGAAGGGCTTCGCGCTGTGGGATGCCAGCCTCGTCTACACCGCGCCCGACGATCGCTGGAGCCTCGGCGTGTTCGGCAAGAATCTGACGAACAAGGAATATAAGACCTCGGGCTATACCTTCGTGAACGTCAACCCGACGACGGGCGCGATCATTCCGGGTCCCGGCGGCCTGCCGACATCGGCGCTCGGCCGCGAGGGCACGCTGACCGCCTTCTACGGCAATCCGCGCCAGGTCTTCGTGACCGGCACCGTGAAGTTCTAGGAAAGTCGTCGCCCCTGCGAAGGCAGGGGCGACAATCATTCCGCGAGCGGTGGCGCGCCTTTGGGGGCTGCCATCCGCTCGCCGTCAATGACGATCGGGCTGGCGAGCCCATCGACACTGGCGCCGTCGGGGCGGAAACGCATCCCGCGTGCCTGAACCTGCGGATCGGCGAAGACCCCCGCAAGATCGTTGATCGGCCCCGCCGGAACCCCTTCGGCCTCGAGCGCCAGCGATAGCGATTGTGCTTCCCATGCGGCGATCTTCGCCGCGAGAAGCGGGATCAATTCGCCGCGGTTCGCGAGCCGCGCGGCATTGGTCACGAAACGCGGATCGCCGGCCCAGCCTGGCTCGCCCAGGATCATACATAATTTACGAAACTGGCCGTCGTTGCCGACCGCGATCACCAACTGCCCATCGGCGGTCGCGAACGCCTGATAGGGCACGACATTGGCATGGCCATTTCCCATCCGCCGCGGGGAAACGCCGCTCGCGAGATAATTGGCCGCCTGATTGGCGAGCACCCCGACCTGGCAATCGAGCAGCGCCATATCGATATGCGCGCCACTTCCCGTGGCGTCACGCCGCCGCAGCGCCGCGAGAATCGCCACGGCCGAATATAGGCCGGTGAAGATGTCGGCATAGGCGATTCCCGCCTTTTGCGGCGCGCCATCGGGCTCGCCGGTCAGCGACATCGCGCCGCCCATCGCCTGGATGATGAAATCATAGCCAGCACGATGCGCATAGGGTCCGGTCTGCCCGAAGCCCGTGATCGAGCAGACGATCAGGCGCGGAAAATCGGCACACAGCGTCGCCGGATCGAGGCCATATTTGGCGAGCCCGCCGACCTTGTAATTCTCGATCACCACATCGGCGCCGGCGATCAGCGCGCGAACCGCGGCTTGCCCTTCCGCGGTCGCGATATCGATCGCCACGCCCGTCTTGCCGCGGTTGGTGCTGTGATAATAGGCCGCGCCGAGATTATCGCCGCTCTCATCCATGATGAACGGCGGCCCCCAGCTGCGCGTATCGTCGCCGATCCCCGGCCGCTCGACCTTCATCACCTCGGCACCCAGATCGGCAAGCAATTGCCCGCACCACGGCCCCGCGAGCACCCGCGCCAGTTCGACGACGCGGATGCCTTCCAAGGGCTTAGGCAAAGGCGCTGATGCCGGTGATCGCGCGGCCGAGAATCAGCGCATGGACGTCGTGCGTCCCCTCATAGGTGTTCACCGTCTCGAGGTTCACCGCATGGCGGATCACATGATAATCGGCCGAAATTCCGTTGCCGCCGTGCATATCGCGCGCGACGCGCGCGATATCGAGCGCTTTGCCGCAATTGTTACGCTTGAGCAGGCTGATCGCATCGGGAATCAGACGCCCTTCGTCGATCAGCCGGCCGACGCGCAGCGCGGTCTGGAGCCCCAATGCGATTTCGGTGAGCATGTTCGCGAGCTTCAGCTGCACGATCTGGTTCGCCGCGAGCGGGCGCCCGAACTGCTTGCGTTCGCCGGTATAATTGCGCGCCGCCTCATAGCAGAATTCGGCCGCGCCCATCGCGCCCCAGCCGATGCCGTAACGCGCGCGGTTGAGGCAGCCGAACGGACCCTTGAGCCCCGACACATGCGGCAACAGCGCATCCTCGCCGACCTCGACCGAATCCATAACGATCTCGCCGGTGACCGAGGCACGCAAGCTGACCTTGCCCTCGATCTTCGGCGCCGAAAGCCCCTTCATGCCCTTTTCGAGCACAAAGCCGCGAATCGCGCCGTCATGCGCCTCCGACTTCGCCCACACCACAAAAACGTCGGCAATCGGCGAATTGGTGATCCACATCTTCGCGCCCCTGAGGCGATACCCGCCCTCGATCTTTTCGGCGCGGGTGCGCATGCCGCCGGGATCGCTGCCGGCATCGGGCTCGGTCAGCCCGAAACAGCCGACGAGTTCGCCCGACGTGAGTCCGGGCAGGAACTTCCGCTTCTGCTCCTCGCTGCCATAAGCGTTGATCGGATGGATCACGAGCGAGCTCTGCACCGAACAAGCCGAGCGATAACCCGAATCGATCCGCTCCACCTCGCGCGCGATCAGCCCGTAGCTGACGTAATTGAGCCCCGCGCCGCCATATTCGGGATCGATCGTCGCACCGAGCAGGCCTAACGATCCCATTTCGGACATGATCTCGCGGTCGAAGCGTTCGTCTAGGAACGCTGAGGTCACGCGCGGCAACAGCGCATCGGTCGCATAGGACCGCGCGGTGTCGCGCACCATCCGCTCCTCTTCACTCAGCTCCGCGTCGAGCTGGAGGGGATCGAGCGGGTCGAGCGCTTCGATGCGCTGCGGATCGGCGAGGGCCATGGAACGGGCTTTCTCTAAAGGGGCGGGCAGCCCTTTGGAGGATTGCGCGCTACGGGGTCGGTTCGGCCGTTTTGCGGGCCATCGCGGCAGCGGGGCTGTCGCGCGGCTCCAATATCGCCGCGGTCTCGATCAGGTCAAGCGCACGCCGAGCCTCATGATACCGCCGCGCATCGATCACCCACTCGCTCGCGACCTCCGACCCGGGCATCGCCTCGACCTCGGCGATGGCGAGGTCGGCCTGCCCGGCCGCGAGATAGCGCCGGGCGCGGTCGAGCCGTTCGGAGGCGCGCGGCGACTGGGTTCCTGCGGCGCGCACCACGAACAATTCGCCGAGTTCGCGGCGAAGCCCGGTCCACAAGCTGCCGCCTCCGTCGCCGCCGCGCCCGACAAGCTGCGGCGCCATCGCATCGAGTTCGGCGCGCAACTGTTCGAGCGTCACCGGTTCGCGCGACGTATCGATGATCGTCTTGACGGCATTCGGCTGGTCGTCACCGAAACGCAATCGCAGTTGCGCGTCGAGATAACCGAGCGACAGCCCGCGATCGAGCGCGCGCCGCACCGCAAAGGCGACGAGCAATCCCTCGGCGCGCGACGCGTTGCCCGACGCCGATTCGGCCTCGAGCGTGATCCGCGACAGGCGCTGTTCGAGTTCGGCGACGCGCGCCGCGAGCGCGTTGGCGCCGTCGATCGGCGCAACCATCAGCGGCGGCGCATTGGCCCCGCTTTTCGCGGCGAGCGAATTGGCGGCCCCGGCGGGCGCCGCGACCATTTTTGCCGCCGGTGGTACATTATTGCCCGTCAGCCAGCGATTCACCGTCCATCCGCCGCCGGCGATACCGATCAGGAGCAGCAGGAAGGCACCGATGGCGAGAGCGCGAAACGATAGTCCCCTTTCGGGTACTACCTCGTCCGCCGACGAGGACGTGTCGATGCTGTCGATTGCCATGTTTCTCTTTCGAACGACCCTATTTTGCACCCTTGTGCCACAAAGCACGCGCTTGTGCCAATATTGCGACATCGTCGGGATGTCTCGCAACGGCCAGATCGCGCCAGCCGTCGCCAGCCGAGGCGGCCGCTGCCGGACTGATCGCGACGAGCGAAAGGTGCGCGCGCGCGCCGCCGACGAGCTGCGCAATTCGCTGTGCGGCGCGCGGCGAATGCGCGAGCAGTATTGCGGGGGCGGCGATCAGCGCGTTCCATTCGGCTGGCACCGGGGCGGCGTCGACGGCATAACAGGGCAGCGCCGTAATCGCCGCGCCCCGTGTCTCGAATTCCGACCGGTCGCGGCCGCAAAGCCATAGAATATCATGGATATTTTCTGACGTCATATCGTCAAGAAGCCGCTGCGCGCCCGATGATCCGGTCGTCGCCACCGCCAGGCCCGCGGCCTCGGCCGCCCGCGCGGTGGCGGCTCCAACGGCATAGACGGGGAGCGCCGCCAGCCCGGCCAGCCCCCGCCCCGCCAGTCTTGCGGCAAAGGCGCTGGTCAGCAGCAGCGCGTCGAAATCTCCGGGAGCCGGGGGGCGCCAATCGATCGCGCGCGCGGCGAAAAGCGGCATCGCGCGAGCGTCGAACCCCATCGCCCTCGCCCGCTCCACCGTCGCTGCGTTGCCCGGTTCGGGCCGCGTCACGATCAGCGGCGGGCTTGTCGTCATACCGCGAACAGCCGCCGGACGCTGCCGGGCGCTTCCTCAAGCAACCGGCGCGCCAACGCCCCCGCGGCCGCATCATCGGTAATGATGACATGCCCCGCCGCATGGTCGGCGCCGTCTTCGGAGAAAATCTCGGCGTCGAGGCGCAGCGCGCCATCGTCCTGCCACCGCGCATGCGCCGCGACGGGCGAGCGGCAGTCGCCGCCGAGCGCCGCCAGAAACACGCGCTCGGCCGCGACTGCGCGATGCGTCGGAGCATGATCGATCGCCGACAGCAGCGCGCGCGTCGCCGCGTCGTCGGCGCGGCATTCGATGCCAATCGCGCCCTGCGACGCCGCGGGAAGCAGCAGGCCCGCCTCCTGCACCAAACCGACGTCGTGCATCCCCAGCCGCTCGAGCCCCGCCGCCGCGAGCAAGGTCGCATCGGCATCGCCCGCGGCAATCTTCACGAGCCGCGTCGCGACATTGCCGCGCAGCAGCACCGTTTCGAGGTCGGGGCGGATCCGCTTGACCTGCGCCGCGCGGCGCGGGCTGCTCGTCCCGAGCCGCGCGCCTTGCGGCAGATCGGCGATCGTCGCCGCCGCGATCCCTTCGCGCACCACCAGCCGGTCGCGCGGGTCGGCGCGTTCGAGCATCGCGCCGAGGAAAAAGCGCGCGTCGCGGATCGTTTCGACATCCTTCAGCGAATGGACCGCGATATCGATCACCCCGGCATCGAGCGCCGCATCGAGTTCGCGCGTCCACAACGCTTTCCCGCCAACCTCGGCGAGCGCGCGGTCCTGAATCCGGTCGCCCGTCGCGGTCATCGGTACGATTTCGAGCGCCGACATGGTGATGCCATGGCTGGCAATCAGCGCCGCAGCCGCCATATGGGCCTGAGCCATTGCGAGCGGCGAGGCCCGCGTGCCGATGCGCAACGGGTTTTCGGGGGTTGGGAGGTTGATCATCGCCCTGCTGCTAATGCCTATAGCCGCGAAAAGGAAGATAAGGGATTTCGCGCAGAGGCGCAGAGGGCGCAGAGAGAACCTGTTCGCGCAGAGACGCAGGGGATTCAGATTGGCGGCTTCGCCGCCCTTCCTTTATTTCTCTTCTTTGCGCTCTCGGTGCCTCTGCGCGAAAATCTTCCGGCACTGTCCTGCTCGCCTCCGCAACAAGGTGCCCCTGTTGACCCACCGCTTGCCCTGCCATCATAGCAGCGAGTATGGGCGCAAGAGCATGTCTCTCATCCTCGGCCTTGAATCGAGCTGCGACGAAACCGCGGCAGCGCTCGTCGACAGCGAACGGCGCATTCTGGCGCACCGCGTCGCGGGACAAGAGGCCGAGCACAGCCCCTATGGCGGCGTCGTTCCCGAGATCGCGGCGCGCGCGCATGTCGACCGGCTCGCGCCGATTGTCGAAGGCGTGCTCGCCGACGCGGGCGTATCGCTCGCCGATGTCGATGCGATCGCCGCGACCGCCGGGCCGGGGCTGATCGGCGGCGTGATGGTCGGGCTCGTCACCGGCAAGGCGCTCGCCCACGCGGCGAACAAACCGCTGATCGCGGTCAACCATCTCGAAGGCCATGCGCTCAGCCCGCGCCTCGTCGAACCCGGCCTCGCCTTCCCCTATCTGCTGCTGCTCGTCTCGGGCGGCCATTGCCAGTTGCTGCTGGTGAAGGGCGTCGGCGATTACCGTCGCCTCGCGACGACGATCGACGATGCCGCGGGCGAAGCCTTCGACAAGACCGCGAAGCTGCTCGGGCTCGGCTATCCTGGCGGTCCCGCTGTCGAGCGCATCGCGAAGGAAGGCAATCCCCACATGGTGCCGCTGCCGCGGCCGCTCGTCGGCAGCGCCGAGCCGCATTTTTCCTTCGCCGGGCTCAAGAGCGCCGTCGCGCGGGCGGCCGCATCGGGCGCGCACAGCGTCCCCGACCTCGCCGCCTCGTTCCAGCAGGCGGTCGTCGACTGTCTCGTCGACCGCAGTCGCATCGCGCTAGCCGCCTGCCCCGATGCGACCGCCTTCGTCGTCGCGGGCGGGGTCGCCGCCAATGGCGCGATCCGCAGCGCATTGACCGGTCTCGCGGCGCGCTTCGACAAGCCTTTCATCGCGCCGCCGCTCTGGCTCTGCACCGACAATGGCGCGATGATCGCCTGGGCGGGCACCGAGCGTTTCGCGGTCGGCCTCACCGACCCGCTCGATACCGCCGCGCGCCCGCGCTGGCCGCTCGACCCCAAAGCCGAAGCCGTGCGCGGCGCCGGAGTAAAAGCATGACAGGTGAAAGCATGACGCCACGCTTTACCCGGTTCGGCGTGATCGGGGGCGGCGCATGGGGCACTGCGCTGGCGCAGCTTCTCGCCGCCGATGGCGCGCCGGTGCGTCTGTGGGCGCGCGAAGGGGACGTCGTTGCGGCGATCAACGCCGAACACCGCAATCCGGTTTTCCTGCCCGGTGCCGCGCTCTCGCCCTCGCTGACCGCGACCGGAAACTTCACCGACATGGCCGATCTCGATGCGCTGCTCGTCGTCGTCCCCGTGCCTTTCCTGCGCACGGTGCTCGCCAAGCTGCCGCCGGGCGACGCGCCGCTGATCTTTTGCAGCAAGGGCATGGAAGCGGGCAGCTTCGCCTTCCCGATCGACATCGCGCGCGATCTGGCACCGTCGCGCCCGCATGCCGTGCTCTCCGGCCCCACGTTCGCGCACGAAGTCGCCGCCGGACTGCCAACCGCGATCACCCTCGCCGCCGCCGATGCCGATCTCGCGGCCGGGATCGCGCAGGCGCTCGCGCGCCCGCATTTCCGCCCCTATGTGTCGACCGACGTGATCGGCGCCGAGATCGGCGGCGCGGTCAAGAATATCCTCGCGATCGCGTGCGGTATCGTCGACGGCGCCGGGCTCGGGCTCAACGCGCGAGCCGCGCTCATCAGCCGCGGTTTCGCCGAAATGACGCGTTTCGGGCTGGCGCGCGGCGCGCAGGCCGAAACGCTCGCGGGCCTCGCGGGGCTCGGCGACCTCGTCCTCACCTGCACCTCCTCCAACTCGCGCAACTTCGCGCTGGGTCAGGGGCTGGGGCGCGGCGAAGCCGCCGAAACGCTGATGGCCGACCGGCGCACCGTCGCCGAAGGCGCGTTCAGCGCGCCGGTGGTGGCGGCCGCCGCGCGCGCCGACGGCATCGACATGCCGATCACCGACACGGTGGCGCGCCTCGTTGCCGGCGAAACGCGCGTCGCCGACGCCATTCAGGCGCTGCTCAGCCGTCCGCTGCGATCCGAAGGACGATGATTTTTTTCCGGCAATTGCCTGCACTCCCCGGCCGCGCTAGACTGCACTTCGGGGAGCAGCAGAAGGGGCGGCAGGCTTGAGCCAGACGGACAGCGCAGCCGCGCCCCCTTCGCCGGACGTTCCCTCTGGGGACGCGGATACCGCCGCGCTCGCCAAGGGCGGACGCACCAATTTCTTCGGCTTCATCCTGCGCCTCGTCGCGCGCCTGCCCTTCCTTTATGTCGCGGGCCGCTGGTACGGGCCCGAGGCGGTCGGGCGTTTCGCTTTCGCCGTGCTCGTCATCGAACTCGTCGCACAGCTCGCGACGCTCGGCCTCAAGCGCGGCCTCGCCGAACAGCTCAGCGCCCCCGGGGCCGATCAGCGCACCGTCGTATGGGACGGCATGTTCGTCGCCTTTGTCGCGTCGGCCGCCGGGTCGTTGCTGCTGGTGCTGCTGCCGCAGCTAATGTTCCCGTCGGGCGGCATCGACAGCGCCGATCGCTGGATGGCGCTGCTCGTCTTCGCGATCGCGGGCACCGATATCGCGCTCGCCGCCTGCGCCTATAAATTCGACGTCGGCGCCACCGTTCGCGCGCGCGCGGTGGTCGAACCGTGGGTGATCAGCATCGCCGCCGCGGGATTCTTCTTCGTATCGAAGCGCGACGGGTTGATGCTCTCCTACGCCGCCGCGATGCTCGGCGCCTTTCTAACCGCGCTGATCCCGATGCTGCGCCATTATGGCGGGCCGCGCGGGTGGCAACCGCATCCCGCGCATTTGATCGCAGTTGCGCGGCGCAACGCGCCGCTTGCCGCCGCCGACGCGATCGAATGGGGCACCCGGCGCCTCGACCTCTTCATTCTCGGCCAGTTCACCTCGCCGACGATCTACGGCATCTATTATATGGCGCAGCAGGTCGCCTCGCTGCCGCAGAAATTGAAGACCAGCTTCGAACCGATCCTCGGCCCCGTCATCACGCGTAACCTCGCCGAAAAGCGGCTTGCCGCCGTGGCGGCGCAGGTGAGCCAGGTCGGTTTCTGGATCATCGCCGCGCAGGCCGGCGTCGCGCTCGCGCTCGGCATTCCGGGCGAGGCGGTGATGGGGCTCGTCGGCCCCGAATTCGTCAGCGGCACCGCTGCGCTCGCCTTCCTGCTCGCCGCCGAAGTCGTCGCCGCGACCGCGGTCGTCAGCGAAGCCGCGCTCGTCTATGTCGCGCGCCACCGCAATCTGCTCATCAGCATCGCGACGCTCGCGCTGCAGGCGGGGCTCAGCGTTGCGCTGATTCTGATCGCCAAATCGATGGGCCTGCCGCCGATCACTTACGCCGGCGCCGTTGCGCTCGCGCTGATGCTCGCACTCGGATTCGCCTCGCTGGTGAAGGCGCGCCTGCTCGCGCGCATCCTCGGCGCGCCGGTGAACAGCCTGCGCTGGGCGCTGGTCTGGGCGACGGCGGGGGCAACCATCCTCGGCTATGGCGCGACGCAGCTTCCCGAATGGGCCGAGCTCCTGATCGGCGTGCCCTTCATCCTCGGCATCTATGGCTGGCTGATCTGGACGCGCGGCTTCGGCCCGGCGGATCGGGAACTGTTCAGGAAGCACCCCGAGGCGGCAGAAACCGCCGGCTGAACCGAAGGGCGCCTTTGGGGTGGTGAGCGGACTTAAATATCCTCCCTGCGGCGAAGCCGTGGGGAGGGGGAGTGCTGGTGGAGGGGTGACAACCTCGCGTCAAAACCCCTCCGTCAGCGCTCCGCGCTGCCACCTCCCCATCGCTGCGCGACAGGGAGGATCTTATGGCAGCTTCCGGTCGTTAGCCGCCTTATCCCAGCCGTTCCGCCACCTTGGCCTTGAGGTCGGTTTGCGCGCGCGGGCCGACCTGCGCGATGATCTCGCGCGCGCAGACCGCGCCCATCGTCAAGCAATCGACCATCGAACGCCCTTCGGCATGGCCGGCAAGGAAACCGGCAGCGAAGAGGTCGCCCGCGCCGGTGGTGTCGACCACCTCGTCGATCGGCTCGGCGCCGACCTCGGTGCGCGTGCCGCCGGTCAGCGCGAGCGCGCCGTGCGAGCCGCGCGTAACGACGAGCAACGGCACCTGCACCGCAACCGCAGCGACGGCGGCTTCGAAATCGTCGGTTTCGGCGAGCGCGCGGATTTCGACCTCGTTCGCGAACAGGATATCGAACAGCCCCTCGGCGATCAGCTTGCGGAAATCGGCGCCGTGACGGTCGATGATGAATGCGTCGGACAGCGTGAAGGCGACCTTGCGCCCCGCCGCGCGCGACACATCGATCGCGCGCCGCATCGCCGCGCGCGACAGCTCGGGATCCCACAAATAGCCTTCGAGATAGAGGATCTCCGAATCGGCGATCCACGCTTCGTCGATCATCGATTGTTCGAGCAGATGGCTCGCACCGAGGAAGGTGTTCATCGTGCGCTGGCCGTCGGGGGTGACGAGGATCAGGCAGCGCGCGGTCGGCGCGCCTTCGCTGAGCGGCGGGGTTTCATAAGCGACGCCGAGCGCACGCAGGTCGTGCGTGAAAACATGGCCGAGCTGATCGTCGGCGACCTGGCCGATAAAGCTGCAACGCTGGCCGAGCGCGGCCATTCCCGCCAATGTATTGGCGGCCGAACCGCCCGACATTTCGATCGCGGGTCCCATTGCCGCGTAAAGGCGTTCGGCCTCTTCGCCGTCGATCAGCCGCATGGACCCCTTGGTCAGACCTTCGGCTGCGATCAGCGCATCGTCGGCGCGGGCGATGACATCGACAATGGCGTTGCCGATGGCGACAACGTCGAAACGGGCGGTGGAGGCCATGAAAAATCCTGTGATGCGTGGAAAAAGCTGCCGCGCGCCTTAGGCGGCGGCGGACGCCAAGGCAAGCTTAACGCTTGACCCGTGCGCGCGCGCCCACCATCCCCGGACGATGGCCCGCACCGTTCATGCTTTCCTGCTCGCGCTAAGGGACTTGCCGCAGCCCCGCGTGATGCGTGTTCTGGCGCAAAGCCTCGCGCTCACGCTCCTGCTCCTTGCCGTCGCGGGCGCCGCGATCTTTTTCGGGGCGCGCTGGGCGCTTGGGCACTGGCGATGGCTCGACGAAACGCAGCTCGACATGGCCGGTATCCTGGTCATCCTTGCCATCATCGCGGGAAGCTGGCTGCTCTTCCGCGCCGTTGCGATCGTCGTCGTGGGCCTCTTCGCCGACGGCATCGTCGCCGATGTCGAGGGGCGCCATTATCCCGCCGCGGCGGCGCGCGCCGTCGATGTCGGCTGGCGGCAAAATATCCGCCTCGCGCTCGCCTCGCTCGTCCGGCTGATCGGCGGCAATCTGCTCGCGCTGCCCGTCTATATCCTGCTGCTCGTCACCGGGATCGGCACGCCGATCTTCGCGCTTTTCGTCAACGCATTGCTCCTCGGCCGCGACCTCGAGGCGATGGTGCTGGCGCGCCATCCCGATCGCCCG
>NZ_DATFFD010000222.1:0-6361 GCF_035250425.1 Sphingopyxis sp. | reverse complement strand
ATCAACCAGTTCCCGACCCCCGCCTCGATGCGGCAGGCCGACATCATCCTCGATTTCGCAAGGACGCCGCGATGAGCGCGCCGATCCGTCTGCTCGGCGATAACGCCACCCCGATCTGGGGAATGACCAACGCCGAGCGCTGCCGCCGCATGGCGGAAAAAGACGGCAAGCCGATCGCGCCGGGCCATGAACTGGTCTTCAACCTCGCTTATGTCTTCGACCCGATGCTGCTGCGCTGGGTGATCGAACAGCCGGGTACGGTTTTCGCCTGGGGCGGCGCCCCCGTGATCGGGCAGGTTCCGGCCGGCAGCGACCCGATGGCGGCCGCGGTCATCGACCTGTCGGACGGGCGCAAGCTCTATAATCGCCAACTTCGCAAGCTCGAACAGCCGTTCGTCAGGGATCTGACCCCCGGCACGCGGCGCGAGATCGAGCGGACGAGCTATTTCGGCGCCTATAAGGGCGTCACCGACGCGCTCACAAAATATCTGTGGCCCGAACTCGCGCTTTGGCTGACGCGCGGTGCGGCGAGCATCGGCATGACCCCGAACATGGTGACCGCGATCGGGGCGGCGCTCTGCATCTACGCAACCTATCTCTTCGCTTCCGGCCATTATTGGACCGGCATGCTCGCCGGCTTCATCTTCATGGTGCTCGACACCGTCGACGGAAAGCTTGCGCGCTGCACGATCACCTCGTCGAAATGGGGCAATGTCGCCGACCATGGCGTCGACCTGATCCATCCGCCCTTCTGGTGGTATTTCTGGGGCGTCGGGCTCGGCACCTGGGGGCTTGCGCTATCGAATCAGACGTTTATCCTCGTGATGGTCGCGGTCGTCGCAGGCTATGTACTCCAGCGCGTGATCGAGGGATTGTTCATCAAGGACTTAGGCATGGACATCCATGTCTGGCAGAAGTTCGACAGCGATTTCCGTCTGGTCACCGCGCGGCGTAACCCCAATTTCGCAATCCTCTTTTTCGCGACGCTGTTCGGACGCCCCGACATCGGGCTGATCGCGCTCGCGTGGTGGACCGTCATCTCGCTGGTCGTCCATGCGGTGCGGCTGGTGCAGGCCTATGCGGTCAAGCGTTCGGGCCGCCCGATCGTCAGCTGGATGGAAGAGGCATGAACGACACGATTGCGAAATTCGGCCATCCGGCGACGCTGATCGCCGAATATGAGCATTGGGTCGTGCTGCTGCGCCCCGCGCAGCCGACGCTCGGCGCGCTAGTGCTGGTCGCGAAATCGGATGCGACCGCGTTCGGCGACCTGCCGGCCGAGGCGCATGCCGAACTCAAGCGCGCGACCGCCGCGATCGAGGCGGCGCTGAGCGAGGCCGTCGGCTATGCGAAGATCAACTATCTGATGCTGATGATGGTCGACCCGCACGTCCATTTCCACGTCCTGCCGCGCTACGAGGGCGAACGTTCGGGCGCGGGGGTGACGGTGGCCGACGCAGGCTGGCCGGGGCAACCCGATCTCGGGCAAGCGGTGAAGCTGGGCGATGCTGAGGTCGCCGCGCTCGCCGGCTGGCTCAAACCCTATTTCGCGTAGCGGCCTTCTTCGGCCCATTTCGCCGTAAGCGCATCGGCGGCTTCGACATCCTGCGGGAAGTCGACTTCCTGCCATTCGAACCCCTCGATCGACACGGTGCCGACGCGGTTGCCCTTCGCGATGATGTCGATCGCGCGCAGATACCAGCGCTCGACCCCGTCGGGGGTGCGCATCATCTGGTCGACCTGGTTGCGAAAGATCGACGGGCCGTCGCCGACGAACGCCAGCATGCCGATCGATTCTGCGTTGGTGTCGGGGGGCAGCAATCGCTTGCCGATGTGATGCAGGCGGCCTTCGGCGTCGCGGTTCACCTTCATATCGTCGTCGTCATAGTCGGCCTTGACGTCGACGGTGACATTGATCGGCTCGTTCGCACCCGCGATCAGCTTCGCGACGATCTCTTCCGAAATGATGGTGTCGCCGTTGAGGATGATGAAATCGCGGTCCATCTCCTCGCGCGCGATCCAGCAGGTGCCGAGATTGTCGGCGACCTGAAAGAAGGGATTGAACAGGGTGCGAATGCGCGCACCGGTGTCGCGATAGAGCTGGAGCGCATGATCCTCGACGCGTTCGGTGCGAAAGCCCGTGACGACGACGATGTCCTTGATCCCGTTCGCGACGAGCGCCGCGACCTGCCAGCCGATCAGCGTGCGACCGTTGAGGTCGATCAGGCATTTGGGGATGTCGCGGGTCAGCGGCAGCAGGCGCGAGCCCTGCCCGGCCGACAGGATGATGGCTTTATCGATGGTCATAGGGGCTGCCCTATAGCGCCTTGCCGCCGCGCGGCAAATATGGCTTCGATCAGTTCGATGTCGGCGGGCTTGTCGGCGTCGATGCACGCCTCGGGCTCGGACATCGGTACGACCTTGGCGTCGAGCCCGAAACGCAGTCCCGCGCGTGCGACGCCCTGCTGGATAGTGAAGAGGCGGAGCAGAGCACCGATCAGCAACCACGGGCCAAACGCCGCGATGATTTTGAGCCCCTTCTTGCGGTCGCGTTCGATGCGCCCCCAGAAATCGAGTAACGGCAGCACGCGGCGCCCGCGCAGGCGGAACATGTTCGCCCCCGACCACCAGCCGCCGCGGAACTTCAGCCAGGTGCGCTTGGATTGCGGATAGCGCGTGAGCAGCGTTTCGCGCTCGACCATTGCCACCGCGACGTCGCCGTCCTCGGCGCCGCGCAGAAATTCCGCGACCATCGCGGAGGTGAGCAGCACATTGTCGGCGGTGGTCACGAGCAGCGGATCATCGCCCGGTGGCAGCGCGGCGGCGAGCGAGCTGCTGATCCCCTGCCCCGAATCGGCGAAATGCAGGTCGGCGAGCCCGGCCAACCCCGGTTCGGCGGCAAGCTCGGCGCTGTTCTGCGCGAGGATCGTGATTGCGCCGACTTCGGGCGAGGCGCGGAGTGCCTTCACGACATGGACCAACATCGCCTGCTCCGCGATCGGCAGCAGCGCCTTGGTCGACACGCCGGTGCCGGTCAGTAGCGGGTCGGGGCCGGGGCGGCTGCCCGCAAGGATGATCGCCGGTATCGCGTCGCTCATCGCGCCGTCTCCGCCGCGGGAGCAATACGCCGCGCCGTGACGCCGCGCAGGAAGTCGGTCGCCTCGTCGAGCACCGGCCCCTTGCCGCGGAAAGGGCCGGCAAGCGCCATGACGATGCCGGTATGGCCTATGCCCGGATAGACGCGCAAAGTCGCCGCCCCACCCGCCCGCTCGATCGCGGCGGCGAGGTTCTGGCTGTTGCGCGGGCGCACCACCGCATCCTCGTCGCCGCTCGCGAGCCAGAGCGGCGGCGCGTCGCCGCGCGCGAAGTGGATCGGCTGGGTCTTCTCGATCGGGTTGACCTTGCCCATCGCCTTCTCGGCGCGGCCGCCCTTTTCGAGCGGCAGGAAATCATAGGGACCGGCAAGCCCCGCGACACCGCGGATGATCGACGGGTCGCTCTTCGCACTGCGCAGCCATTGCGGGTCGAGCGCGAGCATCGCGGCATTATAGGCGCCCGCCGAATGGCCCATCAGCGCGATCCGGTCGGGGTCGCCGCCAAGCTTTGCGATATGCTCGTGCGTCCATGCGACCGCCGCGGCGCTGTCCTCGATAAAGTCGGGCCAATAGGCTTTGGGTACGAGCCGATAGTCGGGGATCACCACGACGAAGCCCTGCCGCGCCAGCGCGCGGCCGGCGAAACCATAGCTGCCCCGCTCGCCGCTGTCCCAGCCGCCGCCGTAGAAAAAGACGATCACCGGCAGCTGGTCGCCAGCCTTCGCATTCTCGGGCACCCAGATGTCCAGCGACTGGCGCGGCCCGTTGCCATAGGGCTGATCGGCCAGCAGCAGCCTCGCCCCATCGCCCTGTCCGAGCAACCGGTCGGCCATGTTGAGCGACTTGGCGCCGCCCGCGACGATCATCTTGGCGCCGCCGCCGAACAGCAGCACAAGCAGGATCACCACGAAGAGGAATTTGATCAACCGTCGTCCTTTGGAAACCGGCCCCGCCATCTTTCGCGCCCTACAGGGCGGCGGTGCGGCGAACAAGCTGCGCGGCAAGCATCGCGACCTTTTTCACGCTCGCGCGTAGGACAGGGCGATGACCAGCCCTTTTTCCCGCCCCGCCCTCGTCTGCAACAGCCAGAGCGGCAGCCACGACGACGCCATAATTGCGGAGATTGCCGAAACCTGCCGCGCCTCGGGCGCGCCGCTCGTCGCCGTCTTCGCGCTGCCCGACGACGATATCCCCGGCGCCGCCGAGCTGCGCCGTCAGGACATCGACTTGCTGCTCGTCTGGACGGGCGACGGGACGATCAACGCCGCTGCGCGCGATGCGGCGGGTTGGGATGGCGCGCTCCTGCCGCTGCCCGGCGGCACGCTCAATCTCTTGTCGAAGGCGCTGCACGGCGACCGGACCGTGCCCGAGATTCTGGCCGACGCGCTGCAAGGCAAGGGCCGGCGCAGTCCGATCCCGACGATCCGGTCCGATACGGGCGAGGCCTTCATCACCATCGTCGCGGGCCCGGCGACGCGCTGGGCCGAAGTGCGCGAGACGATGCGTCAGGACGGGCTGATCGAGGCGAGCCGCGCGGCGCCCGACGCACTCGATGCGATGGCGAATGCGCCGGGCGTCCATGTTGCGGGGCATGAACAGGCCTATCCCGCGGTCATCCTCACACCCACCTCCAAAGGCATTCGCGCCGACGGCGTCCTGACCGAAAGCACCGGCGACGTGCTGCGCCACGGCCTTGCGTGGCTGGGCGGCGATTTTCGCGATGGGCCGAGCGACGAGATTGCGACCGGCGAGACGATCGTCCTCGAAAGCGATGCCGCAATCGGCCTCGAATATGATGGCGAACTGGCCGAGGTTCCTTCGCCCGCGCGCTTCGGCTTAGGGGCGAGTGCGGTGGACTTTCTGGCGACGGCATGACGCGACTCTTCCATATCAGCGACCTGCATTTCGGGCTCGAGGATCGCGGCGCGCTCGGCTGGTTCGGCAAATGCGTGCGCCGCGAACAGCCCGACGCGGTGCTGATTACCGGCGACCTCACGATGCGCGCGCGGAGCCGAGAATTTGCAGCGGCGTGCGACTGGATCGGCGCGCTCGACGTGCCGGTGACGGTCGAGGTCGGCAACCACGACCTCCCCTATTTCAACCCTTTCGCACGCTTCTTCTATCCCTATCGCCGGATTCGCGGGATCGAGGCCTTGGTCGAGCGCGAACTTGACCTGCCTGGGGTGGCGGTCGTGCCACTGAAGACGACGGCGCGTGCGCAGTGGCGGCTCGACTGGTCGAAAGGCTGGGTGACGCCCAAGGCGCTCGCCAGGACACTCGCCGCGATCGACGCGCTGCCGCCTGGCACGACAATATTGGTAACCGCGCACCATCCGCTGGTCGAGGCGGGCACCAAGGGACGCGCGCTGACCCGCGGCGGCGAACGCGCGCTGACCGCCCTGGCAGAACGCGGGGTCGCTGCGGTGCTCACCGGCCATGTCCATGATGCCTTCGACCTCGTCGCGCAAACCGAGGCCGGTCCGATCCGCATGATCGGCGCGGGCACGCTGTCGCAGCGCATCCGCTCGACCCCGCCGAGTTTCAACGAGCTGCGGATCAAGGACGGCGGCATCGCGGTCCGCGTTCGCAACGTCGAGGCGGTGCCAACCCCCGATATGCAGATCGACGACGTGCCGCCCGACGCCTTGCCGCCACGCGAGCCGGGCGAACCGGTGGCGCCGATCGACGCTGTGCCGCCGGTCGATCCGCCGGTGCATTGACGCGGCGCCTTATCCCGTTACGTTGCAAGAAAAAACGCAAAATGGGATGAGAGACGATGCTGACAAAGGGTGACGATTTCCCGCTGCACCAGAGCGCCGAACCGATCGCGTTCGCGGGCACCGACCGCAATTTCTACGACCGCTATTTCTTCAACGGCACTTCGCCTGACGGGTCGGTCTTTTTCGCCTCGGCGATGGGTTTCTACCCGCAGCTCGGCATCGTCGACGCCGCCTTTTGCGTGCTGGCGGACGGCGTGCAGCATAATCTGCGCGCGAGCCGCCGGTCGGGCGGCGAGCGGCTCGACCTGTCGGTGGGGCCGATCTCCATCGCCATCGACGCGCCGCTCGAAACGCTGACACTCCGGATCGCCGTAAACGACGGCCCGCTCGCGGCCGAGCTGCACTTTACCGCGCGCCACTTCCCGATCGAGGAGCCGCGCTTCACACGCCGCAACGGCACGCGCCTGTTCATGGACTATACGCGTATGACGCAAAACGGCCATTGGTCGGGCTGGCTGTCGGCCGATGGCCGGCGCGTCGATGTCG
>NZ_DATFFD010000221.1:0-6169 GCF_035250425.1 Sphingopyxis sp. | reverse complement strand
ATCATGCTTGCCCGCGCGGCCAAGCGCCGCATGGACCTCGGGCAGGCGATAGCAGGGCACGCCCATGAACAGGTGGTGCTCGGCGTGATAATTCACCCAATATGGAGCAACCGTCGCACGCGCCAGCCAGCTTGCATGGGTGGTCCGCGCATGGGTGAAGGGATCGTCGCTGCCCGTCGTCGTGCAAGCATGTTCGGCGATGTTGCGGATACGCAGATACAGCTGGAAGGTCGTCGCGAGCCCGGCGAGCCAGAGCAGATAGGGCGTCCAGCCGTAGAGCGCGAGCGACGCCGCGAGCAGCGCCGCCTGCACGACCAGGAAACGTCCGACGGCGCGCGCCACTGCCATCGCGCCCGCGACGTCGACCGTCGGTGACGTCATGCCGTCGTCGGATTGCTTGTTGAACGGCGTCCCGGCCTTGGTGCTCGCGCGACCTTCGGCCTTTTCGCCGCGCAGCATCGCTTTCAGGCCGACGAAGGCGAAGCCGAATTGTGCGGCGCGCTGCTTGAAGAAGGTTTGGCCCGTCATGTCGCGCAGCACCTTGCGCCACAGGCTGGCGCGCGTGGTGGGGAAGGGTTTCGACAGCGACAGGTCGGGGTCTTCGGGCTGCTGGGTGAATTTATGATGCTGGAGATGATAGGTGCGATAGGCGATCAGGTCCGATCCCACCGCAGCGCCCGTCAGCCATTGGCCTAGGAAGTTGTTGATTTTGCGGTTCGGATGCAGCGCACCATGTGCCGCGTCGTGCATGAGGATCGCGAGCCCGAGTTGACGCCCGCCGACGAAGACAATCGCGAGCAGCCATGCGACGGGGTTCTGAGACCAGGCGGCGAGGCCGACGAGCGCAATGCTGATGATCCATGCGTGCGCGACGAGCCAGATGCCGCGCCACGACGACGCGCGGGTGATCGCCGACCATTCGGCGCGGTCGAAAAAGCGGTCGGGCGGAAACAGGCGAACGGCAGGCATGGCTCGACCATAACAAGTTGCGAACCGAAACTAAACCCCTTCCGTTTTGGCACAGTAACGGGGGAAATGGATGCCATTTGGTAAGGATTTGGAAACCCCTTCCGGCCACTGGTTTCCTTGACCAGACGAGCGGGGAATAACGGGAAATTGAGGGTTCGGCGTAACATCATCCAGCCGGAGGGAAGCGATTTGCCATCGGGCGAATCGCTGTTCGATTCACCGGAATTCGTGACGCACCTGATGCGCGTGGCGAAGCTGTGGCATTATGTGCTGATTGGCCGCACCCTTGCATTCCTGACCTTCGCTTTCGTGCCGGGTCTTGCCGGCTTCCTCGATCATCCTTCGCACTGGCTGGTCATAGCCACGGGGCTGGTATGCGATGTCGCGCTGACGGTGATCGGGCAGGCGATGCGCAAACCGCGCCCGATCGCGCACAGCCGGGTGCGGCTGATGGCGATGCTGTGCATGGGGCTGATCGTGCTTGGCACCTTGCTCAACGCGGCCGCGACGTTCGATGCGATCGCGGTCCCCGACGGCAGCCGCCATTTCGATGCTTTTGCTGCCATCCACATCGGCTCGCTCCTGGTCGCGGCGTCGGCGGTCGCGGTGGTCCGTCCCGCCTTTTTCGCCTTTGCGGGTGCAACGGCGCTGGGCGGGGCGATCGGCGTCGCCTCCTGGCCGTTCGCGGTCGCCGGATTCGTCTTTCTTGGCTTGCTGATCGTGATGATGCGCGAGGATGTCCGGCACCAGCGCCGCGCGACGCGCGCCGCGCGACTGAGCGTCAGCGACCAGCAGCGCGCGCTGAACCTGATGCGCGATTTCGAGCGCGCGGGGCGCGGCTGGTTCTGGGAAACCGACCGCTATGGCCAGCTCGTCTATATCTCGCCGACCGTCGCGGCGCGGCTCGACCGGCCGCTCGCCGACCTGCTCGGCCATCCGTTTACCGACATCATCCGCAAGCGGATCGGCAACGACGAAAGCGAAGAGCGGACGCTGGGGTTCAGCCTGTCGTCGCGCACCCCGTTCAAGGAACTGACGGTGCAGGCGGCGGTGCCGGGCGAGGAACGCTGGTGGTCGATTTCGGGCCAGCCGATCAGCAACGAGCTCGGCAATTTCCAGGGTTTTCGCGGCAGCGGCACCGACCTGACCGACAAAAAACGGTCCGAGCGCGAGATCAACCAGCTCGCGCGCTACGACACGCTCACGGGCCTCGCGAACCGGCGCCACATCACCGACCTGCTCGAACGCGCGCTGAAGAGCCATAGCGGCCAGCCGCAACCCTGCGCGCTGTTGCTGATGGATCTCGACCGGTTCAAGGCGGTCAACGACACGCTGGGGCATCCGGTGGGCGACCAGTTGCTGCAACAGGTCGCGGGGCGGCTGACGCAGATTGTTGGCGACAAGGGACAGGTCGGGCGATTGGGCGGCGACGAGTTCCAGATCGTCGTGCCGCAGATGAGCCAGCCCGAAAAGCTCGCGGGCATCGCCAATGCGATCATCCTGAGCCTTGCCAAGCCCTTTGCGATCGAAGGCGAGCAGGTGCGGATTGGATCATCGATCGGGATCGCGGTGTCGGACGGGCAGGGGGTGAGCGCGTCGGCGCTCGTCCGCAACGCCGACCTTGCACTCTATGCCGCGAAGGATGCGGGGCGCGGCGTCTATCGTTTCTATGCCGACGCGATGCACAATCAGGCGAGCGAGCGCAAGGCGATCGAGGATGCGCTGCGCGATGCGCTGGCGAAGGATGAACTCAGGCTGCTTTACCAGCCGATCGTCGACGTCGAGAGCGAGCGGATCACCGGGTTCGAGGCGCTGATCCGCTGGCACCATGCGACCGATGGCCTGATCAGCCCGTCGAAGTTCATTCCGATCGCCGAGGAGTCGAACCTGATCGTGCCGATCGGCGAATGGATCATTCGCACCGCCTGTGCGACCATCGCGCATCTCGGCCCCGGCTACCGCGTCGCGGTCAATGTCTCGCCGCGGCAGTTCGCCAATGAAAAGCTGCCCGCGACGATCATGAGCGCGGTGTCGGCGGCGGGCATCCGTCCCGAGCAGCTCGAGCTCGAGATCACCGAAGGGGTCTTCCTCGACGAGAGTACCGAGAATCTTGCCATGTTCCAAAAGCTCAAGCGCACCGGCGTGCGGCTGGCGCTCGACGATTTCGGCACCGGCTATTCGGCGCTCGGCTATCTGAAGAAGGCGCCGTTCGACAAGATCAAGATCGATCAGAGCTTCGTCCTCGGCGCCGCCGATCCCAGCAGCATGAATGCCGCGATCATCTCGTCGATCGTTGGGCTGGCCACTGCGCTCGACATGGAAACGACCGCCGAAGGGGTCGAGACGCACGACGACCTCGGGCTGATCCGCGGGCTCGGGTGCAGCCATGTCCAGGGCTATATCTATGGGCGTCCGATGGACCTGGTCGAGGTTCTGGCCCTGCTTCGCGACGGTGGCGGACGCGCCGAGGCGAAGGGATATAAGAGCGCGCGCGAGCCGCGGCTCACGACCTTCCGCACGATCCAGGTCGGCAGCGGCGGGCATCGATATGAGGGGATCGTCCGCAATATATCGTCACGCGGGGCGCTGATCGAGGGGCTATGGAATGTGCCGCCCGGGACGGTGCTGACGCTCGAATTCGGCGCCGACCAGGTCTTCGATGCCGAGGCGCGCTGGTCGGCGGGCAACCGCGTCGGTGTGAAATTTGCCGAAGCGGTCGAGATCGACGGGCTGACCGGTCCGAAGACGGTCACGCCGGCGCGGGGACGGGTTCGCCGCGCCGCGTGACGACCGCGATCAATCGGCGATCCGGCCGCGTGCCATCACCCAATCGACCTTTTCGAGCACGGTGACGTCGGTCAGCGGATCGCCGGTGACCGCGATCATGTCGGCCGACATGCCCGGCGCAATGCGGCCGATCTCGTTTTCGAGCGACAGGAGCTGTGCCGCGACCGTCGTCGCGCTCGCCAGCGCCTCGCGCGGGGTCAGGCCATATTTGACGAGCAGCGCGAATTCCTGCCCGTTGCGGCCATGTTCAAAGACGCCGGCGTCGGTGCCGAAGGCGACCGGGACGCCGAGCGCCTTGGCGCGCGTCACCGCCTTGCCGACGTCGTTCAGCGTCATGCGTACCTTGTTCTCGACCGTCGGGGTATAAATGCCCTTGCCGAGCCGTTCGCGGATGCCCTCGAACGCCATTAGCGTCGGGACGAGATAAGTGCCCTTCGCCTTCATGACCTTCAGCGTCGCATCGTCGGCGAAGGTGCCATGCTCGATGCTGTCGATGCCCGCCGCGGCCGAGGCAGTGATCCCGCCCGCGCCGTGCGCATGCGCCATCACCTTCAGCCCCAGCGAATGCGCGGTGTCGGCGATGCTCTGCAATTCGGGGCTGGTGAAATGGCCCTCGAGCCCGCGCCCCTGCTGCGACAGCACGCCGCCGGTCGCGGTGATCTTGATGACGTCGGCGCCCGCGCGCGACGCCTTGCGTACCTTTTCGGCGCATTCGAGCGGGCCGGTGCAGGTATAGCCCTCATCGAGCACGTCATGGACGTCTTCGCGGAAACCCGTGACGTCGCCATGCCCGCCGATGATCGACAGCGCGGGACCCGCCGCGACGATGCGCGGCCCTTCGATAAAGCCGTTCGCGGTGCCGCGGCGGAGCGAATAGGCGGTATATTGCGCCGAGCCGGCTTCGCGTACGGTGGTGAAGCCCGCGCGGAGCGTGATTGCGGCATTTTTCGCGCCGACGACGACGCCCCATTCGTCGGGGTCGACCGTCGCGGCGCGATAATCCTCACCCGGATCGCCGGTCAGGTGGACGTGGAGGTCGACGAGGCCGGGTAGCAAAGTCTTGTCGCCGAGGTCGACGATTTCGGCACCGGCAGGGGCTTCGGCGCGTCCGGTGACGATCGACGTGATGCGGTCGTCGGTAATGGTGACGGTCGAGGGGCCTTGCGCGGGCTTGCTGGCGTCGGTGATGACACGTCCCGCATAGACGATGGTGGTTTTCGCGTACGCCGTCGAACCCAGCAGCGCGAGCGTCGCTGCCGCGACCATTCCCAATTTACGCATGAAGTCTCCCCTGTCTGATCGCGCCACCGTGGCGCGCCGGGCGGGGGAGGGCAAGCGCATAAAAAGAGGGGCCGGCTGGGCCGGCCCCTCAGTTTGTCATCTGATAACCGAAAGGAATATTACCAGAAGAAATCGTAGATCACGTCGACCACTTCGCCCGAATAGGTATCGACCAGAAGCGCGTCGTCATAATAGCGGATCCAGCGATAGCCTCCATAAGCGGGCGGCAGGCGGTAATAGCCCGGATCGTTGATCCAGTAGCGCTGGCTGTAGAACAGCGAATTCAGCGAGAGACCGATGCTGAACCGCGTGTAGCCATAACCGCGATACGGGTTGTAATAGCGCGGCATGCGGTAATAGCTGCGGTTCCGGTCGCGATAGCTGCGCCAGTCGTAGCGGCGGTCATTACGCCAGTCGCGGTTCCACCGGTTGTGGCGGTCGCCCCGGTCCCAGCGATCGTTGCGGCCGTCGCGATAGCGCCGGTCGACATAGCCGTTGCGGTTATTGTCCCAGCGGCGGTCGACGCGGTTGTTGTCGTTGCGGTCCCAGCGGCGATCGAGGTCGCCATTGCGGTTGCGGTCATAGCGGCGATCGACCTGACCGTTGCGGTTGCGGTCCCACTGGCGATCGACGCGGCCGTCGCGATTGCGATCCCACTGACGATCGGTGCGGCCGTCCCGGTTGCGGTCATAGGTGCCGCGCTGGCGATCGACCTGCTGCGCCTGGCGCCGCTGCTCGCGCTGCTGTTGCCATTGCTGCTGGCGCATTTCGCTGCGCTGCTGGCGTTCCACGCGCGGCTGCTCGCTCTGCTGGCGCTCAGGCCGGGCCTGACCGCCCCAATTGCCGCCGCGGCGCGCTTCAGGGCCGCGCGGTCCACGATCGCCGCGATCCCCGCGGTCACCGCGCTGCGCGATCTGCACCCGTTCGCCCGGTGCCTGTGCGGCCGCCGGGGCAATTGGGGTCAGGATCGTTGCAGCGATCAGCAACCCTCCGAACATCTTCTTCATCTCGCTATTCTCCAACTCATGTCCCGTGTGCTGGAGACGCCAGCCGGGATGATGAGGTGATTCTTACTCTCCGCAAGATGATCGATGGCTGACCGCGTTGTTGCCTGCGGTTCAGCTAGATGAAC
>NZ_DATFFD010000220.1:0-15116 GCF_035250425.1 Sphingopyxis sp. | reverse complement strand
GCAAAACCATTGTCGCGCGCGAGGCAGCGGATATCGTCGATCCCCTGCACGATCTGCGCCAGCGCGCAGTGCGGCAGCGCTTCGGCCAGCGCTCCGATCTGTCCGGTGATCCGGTTCTGGATGTCGAGATATGGGTCGGTCTGGTTTCGCATCTTACCCCCCTGTCGTCATGGGGACGATGCGCCTTTTTGGTTAACGCGCCGTTAGCGGTGGCTATCTATGCCCGGGCAGCCCGCCCAGCCCCTGCTTGCTGCGATACATATCGCGGTCCGCGGCGGCCAAAATGTCCGATTCGGTCATCCCCGTCTGCAACATCGCGACGCCGAAGCACGCCGACAGCGCGATCTGGTGCCCGTCATATTCGGCGGGCGCGGCGGTCAGCACGTCGCAGAGCCGGTTGACCTGCACGCGCGCCCCCTCCTCGCTCGACTGGTCGAGGATCAGCCCGAATTCGTCGCCGCCGATGCGCGCCGCGACGTCGGTCGCGCGGATCGAGCCCGCAAGCCGCTTGGCGATCTCCAAAAGTGCGAAGTCGCCCGCAGCATGGCCGAAATTGTCGTTGATATATTTGAGCTGGTTGACGTCGATAAAGACAACCGCGGCGCGTTCGGCGTGCCGCTCGAACCGCGCCATGCGGTGGTGGATCGCGGTCAGGAAATAGCGGCGATTGAACAAGGGCGTCAGTGTATCGCGCTCGGACACGCGCTCTAGCTCGGCGACAGCGATCTTCAACACGCGGTTCTCGCGGCGCAATGCGTCGCGTTCCCGGCGTATTTCACGCAGCTGGTCCTCGATGGAGTCTACGGAAACGGTGCCGAACTGGTCGACCGCGATCCGTGCCCCCCCTACGCTATCCATTCAACGTCCCCGAAACCTACCCACGCCCCCCGGCCGAATGCCGACGGATATTGAGCGGCGACCCTAGTCCCGACTTGATACCAATCGGTAAACGCGATGGCATCAATCGCGCGGCGTTGCCCGCACGCAAAGCAGTCGCTAGGGGGGATCGGCGGCGATTCATGCGCGATGAAGGCCGGGCAGGAGGGATGGAATGGGCGATACGGCCCCGCAAGTCGGCGTCATCATGGGCAGCCAGTCGGACTGGCCGACGATGGCGCACGCGGTCCAGATCCTCGAAGAGTTCGGCATCGCGCACGAGGTGCATATCGTCTCGGCGCACCGCACCCCCGACCGCCTTGTAAACTATGCCAAAAGCGCGGAAGACCGCGGACTCAAGGCGATCATCGCGGGCGCCGGCGGCGCCGCACACCTGCCCGGCATGGTCGCATCGATGACGCGCGTCCCGGTGCTCGGCGTCCCTGTCCAGTCGGCGGCACTCAGCGGCGTCGACAGCCTCTATTCGATCGTCCAGATGCCCGGCGGCATTCCCGTCGCGACCTTTGCGATCGGCAAGGCGGGCGCGACCAACGCCGGCCTCTTCGCCGTCGCGCTGCTCGCGAACAATGATGCCGATCTGGCACAAAAACTCGACGCCTGGCGCGAAGCACAGACGAACGGCGTCGCCCCCACCCCCGTGCGCGAGGGCTGATCCCCGGTGCTCTCCCCCGGTTCGACGATCGGCATCTTGGGCGGCGGCCAGCTCGGGCGCATGCTCGCCGTCGCGGCGGCGCAGCTCGGCTACCGCGTCCACATCTATGCCCCCGACGCGACAAGCGTCGCCGCCGAAGTCACCGCGCACCACAGCCAGGCCGCGTGGGACGACGAACCGCGCCTCGCCGCCTTTGCCGCAGCGTGCGACGTCGTCACCTATGAATTCGAAAATGTGCCCGTCGACACGGTGCGTTTCCTCTCAGGCCATGTCGCGGTGCGCCCCGGCGCCGCCGGGCTCGAAATCGCGCAGGACCGCCTGACCGAAAAAAATTTCGTTGCCGGGCTAGGCGGCCGCCCCGCGCCTTTTGCGGCGGTGCCGGACCGCGCGGCGCTCGATGCCGCGCTCGAACAGATCGGCGCCCCGGCGATCCTCAAGACCGTCCGCATGGGCTATGACGGCAAGGGGCAGGCGCGCATCATGACCGCCGCCGACGCCGACGCCGCATGGGACGGTATCGGACGCCACGCGGCGGTGCTCGAAGGTTTCGTGACCTTCGCGCATGAATTTTCGGTCATCCTGGTGCGCGGCATCGACGGCGAGGTCCGTTTCTGGGACTCGCCCGTCAACGTCCACGAAGGCGGCATCCTCGCGACCTCGACCCTGCCGCCGCCGCAAGCCGTGCTCGACCAGCAGGACGAAGCGCGCGCGCTGATGGCAAAGATCGCCGAGGAGCTCGACTATGTCGGCGTCCTCACCGGCGAGTTTTTCGCTACCGACGACGGCCCCGTCTTCAACGAGATGGCGCCGCGCGTCCATAACAGCGGCCATTGGACGATCGAGGGCGCGGTGGTCAGCCAGTTCGAAAATCACATCCGCGCCGTCGCCGGCCTGCCGCTCGGCAGCACCGCCACCGCGGCGCTGCCCGTCGTGATGCACAACCTCATCGGCGGCGGGATCGAGACGGTGCCCGACCTGCTCGCCGACCCCGCGTGCCACGTCCATCATTATGGCAAGGCCGAGGTCCGCGACGGCCGCAAGCTCGGCCATGCAACCTGGGTTGGAACGTCTCCCACATGAATCATCCCGAAATCACCCTCGTCCTCGCGCGCGCCGCCAACGGCGTGATCGGCGCCGGCGGCAAGATGGCGTGGCACCTGCCCGCCGACCTTCGCCGCTTCAAACAGATCACGATGGGCCGCCCGATGATCATGGGGCGCAAGACCTTCGACAGCCTGCCCGCCATCCTCGAAGGCCGCCGCCACATCGTCCTCACCCGCGATCCCGACTGGCAGGACGAGGGCGCCGAGCCGGTGGCAACGATCGAGGACGCACTGAAGCTTGCCAACGCGCCGCATGTCATGGTCATCGGCGGCGCCGAAATCTACCGCCTCTTCTTGCCGCTAGCCGACCGCATCGAGCTGACCGAAGTCGCCCTCGAACCCGCGGGCGACGCGATCATCGACTATCCCGCCGCCGCCGACTGGCACGAGGCGGCGCGCGAAGATCATCCCGCCGACGACGCCGGCCGTCCGGCATACAGTTTCGTCACCCTGGTGCGGAAAAAGCCCTGATGCGCCGCTGGCTCATCGGCATCCTGCTCGTCGTCGCGGTCGCGGCGCTTGCCTTTTTCGCGATTGCTCCCGGCATGCTCGAGCGTGGGATGAACCAGATCGACGGCAAGCCGCTGCCGACGGTCAGCGAACGCGCCAGGACGCTGCACCGGACGCTGACGATCGTCGACCTCCACAGCGACACCTTGCTCTGGAAACGCAACATTCTCGACCGCGCCGATCGCGGCCATATGGACCTGCCGCGGCTCGAGGACGGCAACGTCGCGCTCCAAATCCTCGCGAGCACGACCAAGTCGCCCAAGGGCCAGAATTACGACGCGAACGGCGCCGACACCGACAATATCACCGGCCTCGTGATCGCGCAGCTCCAGCCGGTGCGGACATGGAACTCGCTGCTCGAACGCTCGCTCTGGCACGCTGAAAAGCTGAAACGAGCCTTAGCCGAGCGGCACGAGGCCGAGCTGAAAGACCGCAATCTGACGACTTGGGTTCTCGAAACCGACGCTGCCGGGATCGAGGAACTAGCCCGGTTGCGCGATCCGAAGAACGGGCTTCTGCCCGACCATCCTTTTCCCCGTGGCGTCATGCTCAGCGTCGAGGGACTCCACGGCCTCGAAGGCAAGCTCGCCAACCTGGACAAGCTCTACGCCGCGGGGTTCCGCATGGCGGGGCTCACCCATTTTTTCGACAATGATCTCGCGGGTTCGATGCACGGCCTCAAGAAGGGCGGGCTCACCCCGCTCGGCCGGCAGGTCGTCGAAACGATGGAGGCGAAGGGCATGATCGTCGACATCGCGCATTGTTCGAACGCGTGCGTCGCCGACATCTTGAAGATCGCGCGCCGCCCCGTCGTCTCCAGCCACGGCGGCGTGCAGGCGACGTGCAAGGTCAACCGCAACCTCAGCGACGAGCAGATCCGCGGGGTCGCGGCAACGGGCGGGCTGATCGGCATCGGCTATTGGGACGCCGCGGTCTGCGACACCTCGCCCGCGAGCATAGCGAAGGCGATGAAGCATGTCCGCGACCTCGTCGGTATCCAGCATGTCGCGCTCGGCAGCGACTATGACGGCGCGACGACGGTGCGCTTCGACACGTCGAAGCTGGTGCAGGTGACGCAGGCGCTGATCGACGCGGGCTTCAGCGACGACGAGATTCGCGCCGCGATGGGCGGCAACGCGGTTCGCGTGCTCAAGGCGGGCCTTGTCCCGCTCACGCCCCCAGCCCCATGATCCGCCTCGACGGCCACAACCGCATCGAAGAGCCCTTGCGCGGCGGGGTGATCGCGCTCGGCAATTTCGACGGCTTCCACGCCGGGCATCAGGCGGTCGTCGGCCGCGCGGTGCATCATGCGAAGGACGACGGCCGCCCCGCGATCGTCGCGACCTTCGACCCGCATCCGGTGCGCTTCTTCAAACCCGATGTCCCGCCCTTCCGCCTCACCACGCTCGATCAAAGGCAGGAACTGTTCAGCGCCGCCGGCGCCGACGCGATGCTCGTCCTCCCCTTCGACGCCACGCTTGCAGGCACGAGCGCCGAGGATTTCATCACCGAACTGCTGCTGGATCGCTACGGTGCCGCGGGCGTCGTCACCGGCGCCGACTTCGTTTTCGGCAAGGGCCGCGGCGGCAATGTCGTGACGCTCGCCGACCATGCCCGCCGCCTCGGCTTCTTCACCGAGATGGTCGCCCCCGTCGACGACGCCGAGGAAGTCGTCTCGTCGAGCCGCATCCGCGAGGCGCTGCAGGCGGGCGACTGCGCCGCCGCCACGCGCCTCCTCACCCGCCCCTTCACGGTGCGCAATATCGTCCAGCACGGCGACAAGAATGGCCGGCTCCTCGGCTTCCCGACCGCGAACCTCGAAATGGGCCAATATCTGCGCCCGCGTTACGGCATCTACGCCGTCACCGGAAAGCTCCCCGACGGCCGCGTTCTCAAGGGCGCCGCGAACCTCGGCATCCGCCCGAGCTTCGACCCGCCCAAGGAATTGCTCGAACCGCATTTCTTCGACTTCGCCGAAGACCTCTACGGGCAGGAAATCGACATCGCCTTCCACGCCTTCATCCGGCCCGAGGCGAAATTCGACGATATGGACACGCTGATGGCGCAGATCGCGGCGGATTGCGATCGCGCGAAAGAGTTGCTTGCGCACATTTAATTCCCCTCTCCCCTTGCGGGAGAGGGTTGCGAAAGCTTGGCAGCTTGCTGCCTAGCTGGAGCTGGGAGAGGGGGCAGCGCCGTTTCGATAGGGCACACCCCTCTCCCGCTGCGACTAGCGAGCAAGCTCGCAAGTCTCACTGCCCTCTCCCGCAAGGGGAGAGGGAGTAAGGGGGGATGATGACCGACACCGACGACTGGGCCTCCGCGCTCGAAGGCCCACCAAAAAAGCCGATGAAACGGCGCACGAAAATCCTGCTCTGGGTGTTCGCCGTCATTGTCGCCTGGTTCACCCTCAGCAACGCCAGCTGGCTCGCCCCCGACCCCGCCGGCAAGCGCGTGCTGATCGCGCATCGCGGCGTGTCGCAGCTGTTCGATCACACAGGCGTCACCGACGAAACCTGCACCGCCACGCGCATCCGCCCGCCCGAGCATGACTATATCGAAAACAGCCTGCCCTCGATGAAGGCGGCGATCGGCCGCGACGCGGGTATGGTCAAGTTCGACGTCGCAGGCACGAAGGACGGACAGGTCGCGGTCTTCCACGATTGGACGCTCGATTGCCGCACCGACGGCACCGGGCCGATCCGCGACCGCACGATGGCCGAATTGAAGGCGCTCGACATCGGCTATGGCTACACCGCCGATGGCGGTCAGACCTTCCCGCTGCGCGGCAAGGGCGTCGGCCTGATGCCCAGCCTCGACGAAGTGCTCGGCGCAATCGGTCACGCCTCGCTCCTGATCAACTTCAAGTCGCGCGATCCAAAGGAGGCCGAACTCGTCCTCGCCGCTTTCGCGCGCGCCGGTATCGACCCGAACCAACCGCGCTTCGGCTTTTTCGGCGACGCGCGCCTGATGGACGTGGTCCGCGCCAAAGCGCCGAAGGCATGGGCGATGGACCCCGACGCCGCGAAGCGCTGCACGACCGATTATATCAAATATGGCTGGTCGGGCTGGTATCCGCCAAGCTGCGTTGGCGGCACGATCATGGTGCCGCTCGACGCGCAATGGGCCTATTGGGGCTGGCCCGACCGCCTGCAGGATCGCGCCGCAAAGCACGGCACGCGCGTCCTCCTCACCGGCCCGCGCGGCGACGAAACGGGCGGCACGGGGCTGTCGAAGGTGAACCAGCTCACCAGGGTGCCCGCCAGCTTCACCGGCTATGTGTGGATCGACGACATCTACAATCTGGGGCCAGCGCTGCGCCCGCGGCAAAGGTAAATCCCTCTCCCGCAAGGGGAGAGGGAAACCGCTGTTTGCGCGCACGCGAATCTGCGCTAAGCGCCCGCACCATGACCGACACGCCCGCCCCCGCCGAACAGCGCGATTATCGCGACACCGTCTTCCTGCCCAAGACCGACTTTCCGATGAAAGCCGGCCTGCCGCAGAAGGAACCGCTGATTCTCGCCAAATGGCTCGAGGCGGGTCTCGAAGGCCAGATTCGCGAAAGCCGCAAGGGCCGCGATCAGTTCATCCTCCACGACGGCCCGCCCTACGCCAATGGCGACATGCACATCGGCCATGCGCTCAACCATATCCTGAAGGACATGGTCGTCCGCACCCAGACGCTGAAGGGCAAGGATGCGCCCTATGTTCCCGGCTGGGATTGCCACGGCCTGCCGATCGAGTGGAAGGTCGAGGAGCAATATCGCAAGAAAAAGCTCAACAAGGACGAGGTTCCGGTCGAGGAATTCCGCGCCGAATGCCGCGCCTATGCGCAGCATTGGGTCGACACCCAGCGCGAGCAGCTGAAGCGCCTCGGCATCGGCGGCGACTGGGATCATCCCTATCTGACGATGGATTATGCGGCCGAAGCCACCATCGTCCGCGAACTGCTCAAATTCGCCGCCAACGACATGCTCTATCGCGGCGCCAAGCCGGTGATGTGGTCCCCAGTCGAAAAGACCGCGCTCGCCGAGGCCGAGATCGAATATGAAGATATCGTCTCGACCCAGATCGACGTCGCGTTCGAGATCGTCGAGAGCCCGATCGCGGAGCTGGTGGGTGCATACGCACTCATCTGGACAACGACGCCTTGGACCATTCCTGTCAATCAGGCGATCGCTTATGGACCCGACATTGAATATGTTTTGGTCCATCACGGCGACCGCAGATATCTGGTCGCCGAGGACCTCTGCTACGGACTATCGCTGCGCACCGGAGCCAATGAACGAGGCAGTGACGCACCTCCAAGTGGCGCGACCAAGGTAACGATCTACAAAGGCGCCGACCTAGCCGGCACCATCGCCCGCCACCCGATGCACGCGCTCGGCGGCTTCTTCGCGCGCCCGCGCCCCTTCCTTGCGGGTGATTTCGTCACCACCGACAGTGGCACCGGGCTCGTCCATATGTCGCCCGACCATGGCGAGGACGACTTCGACCTCTGCAAGGCGAACGGCATCGACCCCGTGTTCGCGGTCGAGGGCGACGGCAAATATCGCGAAGATTGGGGCTGGCTCGGCGGCCAAGGCTCGGTCATCAACCCGAAATTCAACGCCCCCGATGGCCCGATCTGCACCGACCTGCGCGAAGCCGGCGGCCTGCTCGCAGCCAGCGCCGACTACAAGCACAGCTATCCGCACAGCTGGCGCTCGAAGGCAAAGGTCATCTATCGCTGCACCCCGCAATGGTTCGTGCCGATGGACCGGGTGATGACGCATATCGAGCCCAAGGCGCCGCGCGAGCAGCGCTGGGAAAGCGAAGGCGGCGCGATCAACCCCGCCGAAGAAGGGCTGTGCGCCGCCCCGACGCTGCGCGAGGCCGCGATGCACGCGATCGAGCGCACGCGCTTCGTCCCCGAAAAGGGCCGCAACCGCATCGGGTCGATGGTCAAGGACCGCCCCGACTGGGTGCTCAGCCGCCAGCGCGCATGGGGCGTGCCGATTACGCTCTTCGTCGACCGCAAGACCGGGCAATATCTGAACGACCCGATCGTCAATGACCGCATCGTCGCGGCGGTGAAGGCGGGCGGCGTCGACGCATGGAACGACGCGCGCGCGCAGGAATATCTCGGCGACGCCTATGACGTCGCCGATTACGAACGCATCGTCGACATCCTCGACGTCTGGTTCGATTCGGGCTGCACCCACGCCTTCGTCCTCGAAAGCGGCCGCTGGCCCGCGCTCGTCCGCCACGACGGCGGCACCCACAGCGCCGACCTTTACCTCGAAGGCAGCGACCAGCATCGCGGCTGGTTCCAGTCGTCCTTGCTCGAAAGCTGCGGCACGCGCGGACAGGCGCCGTATAAGGCGGTGCTGACCCACGGCTTCACCATGGACAGCAAGGGCTTCAAACAGTCGAAGTCGCTCGGCAACACGACCGATCCCGTCAAGGTGATGCAAACCAACGGCGCCGACATCATCCGCCTGTGGGCGCTGAGCGTCGACTTCACCGAGGATCACCGCATCGGCGACGAGATCCTCAAGGGCGTCGCCGACCAGTATCGCAAGCTGCGCAACACCTTCCGCTACCTACTCGGCGCGCTCGACGGGTTCGGCGAAGAGGAACGCGTCACCGACGTCGCCGCGATGCCCGAACTCGAACGCTATATGCTCTCGCTGCTCGCCGATCTCGACGCGAAGATGGCGCAGGCGGTCGATGATTTCGACTATAATACATACACGCGCCTGCTCGCCGATTTCTGCAACGAGGACCTTTCGGCCTTCTATTTCGATATCCGCAAGGACGTCCTCTACTGCGACCTCGGCCCCGCCGCGCCGCTCGGCACCGACACCCGCCGCGCATACCGCAGCGTGCTCGACATATTGTTCCACGCGCTGGTGCGCTACGCAGCGCCGGTGCTGGTATTCACCAGCGAAGAGGTGTGGGGCACGCGCTATCCCGATGCGGGCAGCGTGCATCTGCTGGAGTGGCCGAACCTCGAAACCCTCTTGCACCCCGGCGAAGGCCGGGGTCCAGAGCAGGCATCGGCCGACGTCGCTCTGGATTCCCGCCTTCGCGGGAATACGGAATTGGTCGAACGCTGGTCACAGCTTCGCGCTTTGCGGCAGGAGATCAATGAAGCCATCGAACCGTTGCGCCGCGACAAAATCATCCGGTCTAGCCTTGAAGCCCAAGTGTATTTGATCGCTCACGATGGCCTCGAACTGCTACTGCGCGGCATAGATTTCGCCGAGGTTGGAATCTGCGCATCCGTGAACTTGGTTTCGCTGGAAGAAGCAAAATCGAATTGGGCTGAATCGGCATTTCGCCTGTATCCGGAATCGGGGCATTCCATCTTGGTCACCCCCACCACCGACCACAAATGCGGCCGCTGCTGGCGCCACCTGCCCGAAGTCACCGAGGACGGTAGCTTGTGCAATCGCTGCGACACGGTATTGGACGCAGCATGAGCAGCCAACGTTCGCCGCACCTGCGCTTCGGCCTGATTTTCGCGGCCCTCGCCTTCATCTTCGACCAGGTCACCAAATGGGTCGTCACCGTCCCCTTGTCGCTGGAACCGAAGGGGCAGATCGAACTCGCGAGCTTCTTCAACCTGACCTGGGCGGAAAATTGCGGCATTTCGCTGTCGATGTTCGCCAGTTGCACTGACACGACGCGCTGGACTCTCGTCGCGGTGACGGGGATCGTCGCCGCCGCGGTCGCCTTCTGGATGACGCGCGAGCAGGCGAAGGGCGACGTGATCGCGCTCGCGATGATCCTCGGCGGCGCGCTCGGCAATATCGTCGATCGCGTGCGCTTCGGCTATGTCGTCGACTTCGCCGACCTGCATTTCGGCACCTTCCGCCCCTTCATGATCTTCAACGTCGCCGATGCCTGCATCACCATCGGCGTGCTTTTGCTGGTTGCGCGCGCGCTGCTCTTGGGCGAAAAGGCCGAGAGCACGGGCGCCAAGCCTTCCGTCGATTAATTGGGGCGCCGAATAAACGGGGCGCATAGGAGTATTTTAGAGTGAACCGGACCACCGCCATCCTGGCCGCCTCGATTCTTGCCACGACGCTTTCGGCCTGCGGGTCGAACAGCCTGTTCAGCCGCGACCGCCCCGACGAAATGATGGTGTCGCGTCAGGCGCCGCTCGTCGTGCCGCCCGATTTCGCGCTGACCCCGCCCGCCCCCGGCACCGCACGCCCCGGCGGCGAAACGACCGCGGAACAGACGCTCCGCGCGCTGTTCGGCGGCCCGTCGGCGCGCAGCGCGAGCGAAACGCAGATCATCGGCAGCGCCGACGGCGCCCGCGCCGACCCCGGCATTCGCAGCCAGGTCGGCAGCCCCGACACGCAGGTGGTCGACAAGGGTCTGGTCGTCCGCGACATCCTCGCCGCCCCCGAAGGCGACGGCCGTGATGCATCGGCGGCGATCCCGGGGGCGTAAGCTTTCCAAAGGATTTGTTCGCGCGGAGACGCGAAGAACACAAAGATCAGGAATCGGGCGGCCTCGGCCGCCCTTTTCATTTGCCTGACGCAACGGCCGCACGGCACACCACGGTACGGACCCGAAACCCTTCGTGTCTTTGTGCGAAACTCTTTTCCTTCCCATGCGCCGCTAAGAAGAAAGATTTCGCATAAAGACACGAAGACACGAAGAAAGGGAAATCAGAACGCCCTCTCTCACCGTTCGCCCTGAGCTTGTCGAAAGGGCCGTCCTTCCATGACGCTGGAAGGCAAGAACGGTGCTTCGACAAGCTCAGCACGGTGGCGGTTCGGTTTCTCCGCACTCGCCGAGGACGGCAGTGCAATTTATATTGACTCGTTATCAATTTTATATCAGATTTATATAAAGGAGAAACGAGATGGCCGATTCGATCATGGTCCTGACCTTCAAAGGAATAGAGCGGCTGCTAACAGACGGCGGCACGTCTTCGTGGCGGCTTTCCCGTAAAGAAGCATTGAAATGCAAATATGCGATTTGCGCCCGCAACCGGTTCGACGAGCGCAACGAAGGAATGGAAGAGCATGGCACCGCATTCCTGATCGGCAGAATTCGAGACATCGTCCCGGCCAATGATCGACCATATAGGTGGCTCATTCGCTTTGAGGAATTTGCGGAGGTTTCGATTCCCGATGCTTGGGACGGCGTGCGCAATCCCGTGCGCTACATAAATCTGGCTGACCTTGGGATCGACGAATCGGATTTGGATTTCAAGCCAATGGCGCAACCGACCCGAGCCGCCAATCCCCGTCAGAAACAGGAAGTTGTCGAAACCAACGAGCTGACAATTGAAATGGCGAAAATTCTTCTGGCCAAAAAGTTCGGGGTCGATCCGGCAGCAATCGAAATAACGATCAGAGCCTAAGCCCGCGCGCCCGCTTCCTCGACCCCCGCGCTGTTATGCCGCAGCGCCTTCAGCACCGTGTCGACGATCTGCGGCGCGTTGAGCCCCGCCTCGTCATATTGCAGCTCGGGCTTGTCCTGGTCCTGGAAGACATCGGGCAGCCGCATCGTGCGCAGCTTCAGCCCCGCGTCGATCAGCCCCTCGTCGCTCGCGAGCGTCAGCACATGCGCGCCCAGCCCGCCGATGCTGCCTTCCTCGATCGTCACGCAAACCTCGTGGTTCGCCAGCGTCTTGCGGATGAGTTCCTCGTCGAGCGGCTTGGCGAAGCGCAAATCGATCACGCTCGTCGACAGCCCGCGCGCTTCCAATATGTCGGCCGCCTTCTGCGCCTCCGCCAATCGCGTGCCGAGCGACAGGATCGCGACGGCCTTGCCCGACCGCACGACGCGCCCCTTGCCGATCTCCAGCTTCACCGGAACCGCGGGCAGCGCCACCCCGGTGCCATTGCCGCGCGGATAGCGGAAAGCGATGGGTCCCAAGTCATATTCGGCCGCGGTATAGGTCATATGCACCAGCTCGGCCTCGTCGGCGGCCGCCATCACCACCATATTGGGCAGCGTCGCCAGATAAGTGACGTCGAACGAACCGGCGTGGGTCGACCCGTCGGCGCCGACGAGCCCCGCGCGGTCGATCGCAAAGCGCACCGGCAGGTTCTGGATCGCCACATCATGCACGACCTGATCATAGGCGCGCTGCAAAAACGTCGAATAGATCGCCGCGAACGGCCGCATCCCCTGCGCCGCGAGCCCGGCGGCAAAGGTCACCGCATGCTGTTCGGCGATCCCGACGTCGAAGCTGCGCTCGGGATGCGCCTTGGCGAATTTGTCGACCCCGGTCCCCGACGGCATCGCCGCGGTGATCGCGACAATGCGCTTGTCGGTGTCGGCGAGCTTCGCGAGCGTTTCGCCGAAGACATTCTGGTACGCCGGCGGACCCGGCGGCGCCTTCGCCTGCTCGCCCGTGATCACGTCGAATTTCTGGACACCATGATATTTGTCGGCCGCCGCCTCGGCGGGGGCATAGCCCTTGCCCTTCATCGTCACCGCGTGGATCAGCACCGGGCCATGGTCGCTGTCGCGCACATTCTCCAGCACCGGGATCAGATGCTCCAGATTATGCCCGTCGATCGGCCCGACATAATAGAAGCCGAGTTCCTCGAACAAAGTACCGCCCATCGCCATGCCGCGCGCGAACTCGTCGGTCTTCTTCGCCGCCTTGTGCAGCGGCTCGGGCAGCTTGCGCGCAAAGCGCCGCGCGATCTCGCGCAACTCGATGAATGGCCGCGACGATACGAGCTTGGCGAGATAGGCCGACAGTCCGCCCACCGGCGGCGCGATCGACATGTCGTTGTCGTTCAAAATAACGATCAGCCGGTTGCCCGCCGCGGCGGCATTGTTCATCGCCTCATAGGCCATGCCCGCCGACATCGACCCGTCGCCGATCACCGCGATCGCGCGGCCGGGCTCGTCCTTCAGCTTGTTGGCGATCGCAAAGCCCAAGGCGGCGCTGATCGAGGTCGAGCTATGCGCCGCGCCGAACGGATCATATTCGCTCTCGCTGCGCTTGGTGAAGCCCGACAATCCGCCGCCGGTGCGCAAGGTGCGGATGCGGTCGCGGCGCCCGGTGATGATCTTGTGCGGATAGCATTGGTGCCCGACGTCCCACACGATCTTGTCGCGCGGCGTGTCGAACACATAATGGAGCGCGGTGGTCAGCTCGACGACGCCCAGCCCCGACCCCAGATGCCCGCCGGTCGTGCCCACGGCCGAGATCATCTCGGCGCGCAATTCGTCGGCGAACTGGCGGAGGTCTTCGGGCTTCAGCTTGCGGAGGTCGGCGGGGACATCCACCGTGTCGAGCAGCGGCGTATGCGGACGGTCGGTCATCGCGCAGTCATACTGCCAAGCGCAGATAGTGTCGAACGAAAAGCCAATCTTATCCCCTCCCGCTTGCGGGAGGGGCAGCGAGACTCGCGAACTTGTTCGCTAGTCGCAGCGGGGAGGGTGTCGGGAAGCCACATGCCCTCCCCCAACCCCTCCCGCAAGCGGGAGGGGAGTTAATCCCCCTCCTCGCGCGCCTTGGCGGCATCGACCTGCGCATAAAGCCCGCGCACCATCAGGTCGGTGAACACCAACATCACCCCGATCATGCCGAGGAAGAGCAGGGCCGCAACCGCGGGCAACGGCCCGACCGTCTCGACGCCCTCCTTCTTCATCACCGCCGCGAGCATCGCCGCGGCGGCCATGAAGGCATAGCCGATGAGGCGCGGCACGCGGCTCATGCTGCGTGCTCCCGCCGGGCGGCCGGCGGGGAACCAATCGCACAGCGGGGGAATATGAAAGCGGCGAAGCGACGTTGGTTCATGAAAGGCACATGCGGCCAAATACACTCTTCGGCAAGACGAAGCCGTTGCAATGGCGGGTCGATCACTTAAACCCCGGTCAGAAGGGAAAAAAAAGGATGCGGATGCGGATGCCCGATTTGACGATATTGGTTCGCATGGCCCATCCGCTGCGCTCGATCCCGATGCTCGCCACGCTCGCCCTCGCCGCCGTCGCGCCCGCCGCCGCCGCCGAAGAGGCGCCGCTTCCCTATGAACTCACCGACGGCGCCGACACCGGTCTCGCGCCCGGCATCGAAGAACCGCCCGCGCGCTATCTTCAGAACAACGAGCTCGACGAAAATATCCTGCTCCCGCCCGCGCGGCCGCAGGACGACAACCCCGACCGCAAATGGTCGCGCGATTATTTCGCGATCGCCGCGGGCGTGCTCAACACCCCCCAATATAATGGCTCCGACGATCGCCGCACGCTGCCGGCCTTTTACCTGCGCGGACGGATCAGCGGCTTCTCCTTCTCGACGCGCGGCACCAATTTCCAGGTCGACCTGATCCGTCAGCGCCGCGGACAGAAAACCGACTTCAAATTCGGCCCGACGATCAGCCTGCGCGGCGACCGCAGCGGCAAGGTCGACGACCCGCAGGTCGCGGCACTCGGCAAGCGCAAGGTGGCGGTCGAAATGGGGCTTTACGCCGGGATCACCCACACCGGGGTGATCACCAGCGAATATGACCAGATCGGCTTCCGCCTCTCGGCATCGAAGGACATATCGGGCCGCCACGGCAGCTGGACCGCGTCACCGACGATCGATTACGGCACCCCGCTGTCGAAGCGCGCCTATCTTGGCGTATCGGCGTCGGTGAATTTCTACGGCAAGGGTTTCGGCCGCTATTATTACGACATCGACCCCGCCGGCAGCGCCGCGAGCGGGCTCCCCGTCTATGACGCCGCCGGGCGCAAGACGACCGCGGGCAAATATACGCTGGGGATCGCGGGCGCCTATGCGCTGTCGGGCGACCTGCGCAAAGGGTTCACGCTGATCGGCGGCGCGCAATATGGCCGCCTCCTTTCGCGCTTCGCCGATTCGCCGATCGTCAAGGACGCCGGCAGCGCCGACCAGTGGCTCTTCGGCGGCGGGCTGGCGTACCAGTTCTGACGGGTTTCGACCGGTTGCGGGCGTATTAGCTCCTCCCCGGAACGGGGAGGAG
>NZ_DATFFD010000219.1:0-24245 GCF_035250425.1 Sphingopyxis sp. | reverse complement strand
CCCCTTTGTGCGCGTCCAGCATATCGATGTCGGGCAGGGGCCGGTCGAGCGCTGGTTCGGCCTCTCGCACCTGATCGTCCACACGTCGGGCACGCATAACAGCACGGTGACGCTGCCCGGGCTCCACGCCGATCTGGCGGCTGCGATGCGCGAGACGATCCGCCGCCATATCCAGACCGATTTCGCATGAGCGACGGAGCTGCCGCAGTGATGATCGAGGGCGAGCCACACTGGCAGCGGCTGCACCCCGCGACGCTGGCGCTTGCCATCGTCAAGCTCGGGCCGCGCTCGCTCAACTTTCTGCCTGCGGTTGCCGCGCTCGGCTTCACCGGCAACTGGGTCTATATCGTCCCCGCGATCCTCGCCTTCCTGCTCTTCTCGCTGCTCGCCGCATGGTTCCAGTGGCTGCGATTCCGCTTTTTTGTTGGCGACGATGAAGTCGTGATCGAAAGCGGGGTGCTGTCGCGTCAGCATCGCACCATCCCCTTCGACCGCATCCAGGACGTCAGCATCGAACAGGGGCTGATCTCGCGCGCGCTCGGCATCGCCAAGGTCGGGTTCGAGACGGGCGCGGGCGGCAAGGAGAATGATGCGAGCCTCGACGCGATCGCGCTCGATTCGGCGCAGGCGCTGCGCACGACGATCCGCGCGCACAGGAGCGGCGAAGCCGCAGTGCCGGTCGCGGCCGATACGTCCGTAGCTGCGCCGGCCATCGAGGACCGGCTGCTCTTTGCGATGACACCGCGCCAGCTGCTGGTCGCGGGGCTGTTCAATTTCTCGCTCGCGGCGCTCGCGGTGGTCGGCGCGAGCATGCAGTTTTTCGACAATCTGCTGCCGTTCAAGTTCAATGTCTTCAACCCGATGGACTGGATCGACCTCGCCGAGCAATATGGGCTCGGCGACTGGGTCTTTGCGCATCGCTGGATCGCGGCGGTCGGCGGCATCCTGTCGCTGATCCTCATCGGCTTCGCGAGCGGGGTCGCGACGATGTTTTTCGCCAACTGGGATTTCCGCCTGACGCGCGAGCCGCGCGCGCTGCGCCGCACCCGCGGCCTCACGACGCGCACCGATGTCGCGGTGCCGGTGAAGCGCGTGCAGGCGGCGATCCTCGTCACCGGCTGGTTCCGCCAGCGCTTCGGCTGGCACGAACTGCGCCTGCAAAGCCTCGCGAGCGACGGCGGAAAGGAAAATGACCATCAGGTCGTTCCCTTTGCGAAGCTCGATGCGATCGACCCGGTGCTGGACGAGGTCGCGATCCGGCGCCCCGATGCCGGCCAGTCGTGGCAGCAGAGCCACCGCATCGTCGCGCTGGGCGGGCTGATCGGCGCCGTCGGCGCGACCATTGGCGGCCTCGTCGCCGTTTCGTTCGGGCAGGATCTCGGCTGGCTCGGTCCGGCCCTGGGGCTGCTGATCGGCACCGGATCCCTGTTCGGCGCCCGCTTCCATCGCTGGGCCGACCTCGGCGAACAGGTCGCGATCCGGCGCGGGGCGTGGAAACCCAAGACGACGCTGCTGCCGCACGCGTCGGTGCAGAGCGTCGACCTCAAAAGCGATTTCATCCTCCGCCCGCTCGGCCTCGCGACTTTGGTGTTCGGCGTCCCCGGCGGCAGCTCGCTTGGCGCGCACGAGATTCCCGCGATCCCGCTCGCCGCCGCGCAGGACCTGCGCACCCGCATCCTCGCCGCGAGGGCGCGGTCATGAGCGAAGCGGCGCTGGGCATTACGCACTCGATCAAGGGCCAGCCCTGGCACTGGCGGCGCGCGAGCGCCGACATGGCGGCCGAGAATCTCGCGCCCGACGACCTCGTCACGCAATTGCTGCTCGCACGCGGAGTGGCGCGCGACGACCTCGACCGGCAGCGCACGCCGACCCTGCGCGGCTTCATGCCCGACCCGTCGCTGTTCCGCGACATGGACGCCGCCGCCGCGCGGCTCGCCGATGCGGTCGAACGCCAGGAGGCGGTGACGATATTCGGCGATTATGACGTCGATGGCGCGACCTCGGCGGCGTTGCTCGTGCGGCTGCTGCGCGGGCTCGGGCTGCCCGCGGGCGCCTATATCCCCGACCGTTTGATGGAAGGCTATGGCCCCTCGGGCGCGGCGCTCGTCAAGATCGGCGAGGCGGGGTCGAAGCTCGTCGTCACCGTCGATTGCGGCGCGCAGGCATTCGACGCGATCACCGAGGCCAAGGCGGCGGGGGTCGAGGTGATCGTCGTCGACCATCACCAATGCGCGACGACGCTGCCCGCCGCCTTCGCGCTGGTGAACCCGAACCGGCTCGACGAGGAGCCTGATGCCGCGATCCACGGCAATCTCGCCGCGGTCGGGGTCGCCTTCCTGCTCGGCGCGGCGCTGCTCCGCACGCTGCGTGCGCGCGGCTTCTTCGCGACGCGCAACGAGCCGGCGCTGATCGACCTGCTCGATCTTGTCGCGCTCGGCACTGTCGCCGACGTCGCGCGCCTCACCGGTTTCAATCGCGCGCTGGTGACGCAAGGGCTGAAGGTGATGGCGCGGCGCGGCAACACCGGCCTCGCCGCGCTGATGGACGCCGCGCGCCTCACCAAGCCGCCGAGCGCGAGCGACATGGGCTTCGCGCTCGGTCCCCGGATCAACGCCGGCGGGCGCGTCGGCAAATCCGACCTTGGCGTGCGATTGCTCACGACATCGGACCCACAGGAGGCGGCCGACATCGCGGTCGAGCTCAACCGGCTGAATGAAGAACGGCGCGCGATCGAGGCCGCGGTGCTCGAACAGGCGATCGACGCGAGCGCGGCGTGCGGCAATGCGCCGGTCGCGATCGTTGCCGGACAGGGCTGGCACCCCGGCGTGATCGGTATCGTCGCCGGACGCCTTAAAGAACGGCTGCACCGCCCCGCGATCGTCATCGCGCTGGATGAGGATGGCATCGGCAAGGGATCGGGGCGCTCGATCAGCGGCGTCGATCTTGGCGCCGCGATCCTCGCCGCGAAGGAGACGGGGCTGCTCGTCGCCGGCGGCGGGCATGCGATGGCAGCGGGCCTCACCGTCGCCGCCGGCAAGGTCGACGCGCTCGGCGCTTATCTGAACGACCGCCTCGCCGCCGACGTCGAACGCGCGAGCGGCGACAAATCGCTGCTGATCGACGCGGTGCTCGCGCCGCGCGGGATCAATCCTTTGTGGTGCGACGCGATCGAAAGCGCGGGGCCTTATGGCGCCGGCTGGCCCGCGCCGCGCGTCGCGACCGGACCGGTGCGGATCGTCGAAGCGGGGATCGTCGGCACCGACCATGTCCGCCTGATCGTATCGGGCGACGATGGCGCGCGGTTCAAGGCGGTCGCGTTTCGCAGCGCCGAGAGTGAATTGGGTCAGGCTTTGCTCCATGCGCGCGGGCGCAGATTATGGCTCGCGGGCCGCGCAAAACGCGACGATTGGGGTAGCCGGCCGGCCGCGGAACTCCATCTGGAGGACGCGGCGTGGGCCGACTAGGGGCTGGTCAATCCGCTGCGGCGCAATATTTTTGCGCGGGCCATGCGTCCCCATGCTTGACCCCACCGAAACGCCCGTCTAAGGCGCCGCTTCACCGATCAGACGGCCCCTTCGTCTAGCGGTCTAGGACGTCGCCCTTTCACGGCGAAAACACGGGTTCGAGTCCCGTAGGGGTCACCAACACTCTTAAGAGTGTTTTCATTCTGCGGACTTAGCACGAAATCACTGATTTTCCAACGACCCGGTGGTACAAACGGGTGGTACAAAATGAGATTTCGTGTGTCGCGTCCCCACAAGCATCCCAAGAGCTCCATTCCCTGGTTTCGAATCGCAGTCCCGAAGGATTTGCGCGCGAAGATCGGTCAGTCCGAGATAAAGCAATCGCTCGGCACGACCGATCCCAATGAAGCCCAGATTCAGCTCGCTCGTCTAACCGCGGAATGGAAATCTCGCTTCCAAGCGTTGCGAAATGAAGCAGCGACCGAGGATCTCGCACGCTCTCCCGAACTCGTGGACGAGTTTTTGAGGCAGCTAGCGGATCGCCGACATGGCGACCTCGACGGCGCAATCTATGCGCTTCAGAAACTGATCGCCGTCAGAACGCTTACCGCGTGGGGCCCGAGCGAATATTATGGCCGGGGGGCGAACCGCGCCTTGGGCCATGATCCCGACCCTTCGATGTGGGCCGATTGGGAGACCGACCCCGATCCGTTGGCCGACCTCATTCCCGAAGATGATCGCGATGGTCTGATTGAACGGGTCGCACATCTGAACCGGAATGCCGAAACGCTCGGCTTCGGATTTCACGAGATCCTCAGATATATTCAAGACCGGAAGCGTTGGAGTGCGGTCGACCTTGAAGTCCTGATGATCGAGCAGTTTACGATCACATCGATTGCGTTCGGCAGCGCAATGTACGACGCGGTCGCCGAACATTTGGTTCGCCGGTTGTGCGATTACCGGTCCTCCCGCTGGAATCTGGAATTGCTCTCCGCACTGCAACTGGCACCGGGGTTTGCCCTCCAGGCACCGATCACAATGGCGCCTATGATGCCTCCCGTAGTCGCCGCGTCGAGCGCCCATGTCAACACTATCGGCCAGCAGGTGATCAGCAATCTCGGGAAGAACCAGAATGGCATGCAGTCACTCTCTGAGGGGCTGCAGCGATGGAAGGAACTTAAGAAGCCGGGGCCAAGCGCGAAGGTCGAGGCAGACCGCGCCGTCGGCCGGTTCGTTGAGCTGTTTGGCGACAAACCTGTCAGCCTGATCACTGACGATGAACTTTACGACTATCGGGACTTCATATCGAAGATGCCGGCGAACCTGAGCTTGCCTGCGATCCAGAAATCCGGGCTCGACCTTCGCACGGCAGTTGATCGCGCGTTGGAAGAAAAGCCCGATCGGGAACTGCTATCGCCGGGTTCGATCAAGAAAGACATCGGGGCCCTCAGTGCGATCTTCACGGCTCTTCGGGAAGAGCGCTGGATCAAGACCAACGTCGCCGCCGGCATTAGCGTCGCAGGCTACTCGAAGAAGCGAAGGGGACAGAAGAATCCCAGGCTCCCTCTTCGTCCCGCGCAAATGGAAACCCTGTTCGCTTCTCCGCTATTTACCGGCTGTATAGGTCCTCGGGATTTCGAGAGGACGAAGCCTGGCCCGTATGTCTACCAAGACGAATTATACTGGGCATTCTTGTTCGGCGCGACGGCGGGACCGCGGCTCGAAGAAGTCGGTCAGATCCGGGTAGACGATATCGAGGTCGTAGAGCGGGGCGACGAAGCGCCGATCGTTGGCATCTATGTCACCGGCACCGGTGAAAGCCAATCGACCAAAACCGACGAGTCCATTCGTGTAATTATTGTCCATCCCCGCCTCGTCGAACTGGGATTTTTGTCGTTCGTATCCAGCCGAAAGGAAATGGGGGTGACGCAGTTGTTCGATCTCAAGCAGTCCAAGTTGGGAAGTTGGTCAAAGGAACTGAGCCGCCGCGCGAACCGGTATCTCGACAGAGCAGTCGTCGATGACAAGCGCTACGTCTGGTATTCGATGCGGCACGAGTTTGCCGATCGTTCTGAGCTTGACCTCTCTGAGGCAACATCGCGCCAGATCATGGGTCATGCTCGCGGACGCCTCTACGGGTTGGGTGCCCCTCTGCACCGGGCCGCCAAGGAGCTCGAGAAACTGGATCTGAACTTCATCGACTGGGATCGTCTAAAGGTAGCTGCCGGCCGCGACGATAAGGCATAGATTGTTTCTCGCAGGAGCAACGCGGATCCTACGCGGCGGGTTTTATCCAGGTCGTTTCTTGGCTGTCATCCCAAAAATCCCATGGCAGTTTCTCAGGTTTCGTACCGCTGGGTTCGGGGCCAATCACGCGATATTGGCGCCAGACCTTGGCCCCAAGCCAGGCATTCCCCAGCGTCTCGAACGCAAGGCACGCCTCCTCTTCCAAATAATTCAAATATAGCACTGGAAGCTTCTCTGGGATGCCGCCTCCTCTTCGAACCCAATCACGAAGCCAGATTTGAATTTTGAAATCGTCAGAGTGGCGAATTTTCTCATCATACCTGACCGCCTCTTCCCTGGACCGAGCTCTGGCAATTGCTCGAATTGCCTTTGCGAAGACATCGTTTGCACCGTCGGCCGGGAGAAGCCACTTCAGGCGAAACGGCAATTCGGTTTCCCGCCGCTCAACATCTGCTGGAATAAACGACGGTCGAGGACCGCGGAGGATTATATCTTCGATTTGGCGAAAGTCTTCTTTACGCACGCCCGTACGCAGAGATGCAGCGGCTGCCTTTTTCGCCTCGAAATAGGCGTTCACATCAGTCCCGGGCGGTAGTTCACGGCGCCAGTCCGCGGCGCGCCGACCAGAACTTACTTCACGCACAGACGCACCCACCGCTGTTTTAACGGCATCAGCAAGGGCTCGCTGTAATTCCTCATTTGAGCCCGCCGTATGGAGCGCGCGCTTTTCCTGATTGGTGAGATATTTGTCGATGGCCACCATAAGCGGCCATGCGGGTCCCAAACTCGCCGGCCCCGAAGCGAGATTTTTGAGCTCCTTCGCGATGATCAAAAACGCAATCAGGTGCATCCCCTGTTTGACATCCGGGTCAGTCTTACCAGCGAATCGCTGGCGAGCGCTCACACCCTGGTCATAGGTCTTGAGGCCGCGATCAATGAACCGCGCTGGCTTCTCATTGGGACGCATGATCACGTAACGCTGCTCGCTACGGAGATGAAGGCTTCCGACCGCAACGGCCTGAAGCCATGATTCAAGGTCGGGCACCTCGCCGACAAGGCCGAGAAATATTCGGCGCACCAAGTTCTGAGTGTCGCTCAGATGATCGGTGGGATTCGACACCAACTCGAGAAGTCGGCGCACCTCCGCCTTTGCAGCCTCTTTCTCGCCCGCCCACATCGCGGCGAAGGCCTTCCGGTGTTCAACCGAAATCAGCTCGTTCAAATCCAAATCCGCCATGCGGAGTTCCCTTTATATATTTGCATTGCGATGGCGACGCGCCCGAAGCGCGCCGCACTCAATTGTCATCTCTCAGCATGTCACCGCGGGGACCGCTCGGCTTTACGCCGACGCGTCCAGTCAATCGTTTCGAGGTGACAAAGCGCATCTCTCCACGTGACTGAAGGTGCCAAACTACTAAAGTGGGATCTTGTCAGCGGTGACAATTGACGCGATTTGCGGTGCCAAATCGACCCGATTCCAAGTGACAAGATCTTGGGCGCAATACCGTAAAAATGGGGCACCACTTTTACTTTTGCGGGCAGCTCACGCCGCCCTGCTCCGGCTGCAGCCGTCGGGGCCTCCACCACCGCTTCGACGGTGGTTCCGGCAGGCAGACTCCCTTCGGTTAACATCAGAGTCGCCCCGCACCGTGCTGGCCGCGAGCGATCCTAAAGCGACGAAGGGCGATATCGGCGATCTCCCGCTCGTCATCTTCGGACAAGGTTTCAAGCTCTTTCCATGTCACGTTGTGATTGGCGAAGAGCCGCGAAAGAAAGTCGGCACTACCAGAATAAACACCGGTGGAGCGATGTACCTCGCGTACCCGCTCCACCTCGGCCAATGTTTCCCGCGTCGCAGCCAACTCTGCATCAACGATTTCGAGTTTTACAAGCGGGGCGAACAACGCTTGAACGCGCTCCGCGATCTCGTCGACGAGTTCCAACCGCATCGCGCTCAAACTACGTGCGGCGTTCGCCGGATACGTCGTTCGAAACTTCGGATTCTGTAAACGGCGCCGAGCATCTTCGGGCGATTGGCCGGGATGCTGACATGCATGTTGCTCCTGCAGATGACGCACCGCGCGCATCGCCACCGACATATCTTCCGCGAGCTCGTCGAAAATCTTCTTCGCGAACTCACGGAGGAATCCGTGTTCGCCACCCGAGGTCAATTTCTCGATCTCGTGAATGAGGTCCTGCGCATTGAATCGCAGCAACGCGTCTCTGTCCATATCTCGCTCCTAATCTGAAAAACCGTCGATTAACGACGGCCGATTAGGGTGCGGACCAGACCTGCGGCGGGTGATTGAAGTAGCGTAGCGCTAGGCAGCCGATCCACATTGGTCGGGTGGCTATCCTGAACCCAATCCGGATGGGCGCGCCGAGCGCGTGCAAGCTGAGCACGATCATCACGCCGAAAGCGGCGAGTATCCCAATCAATGCTGCCAGCAGACCGCCCATACACCACTATTAGAACGAAAAAGGAACATGGCCAACAGCAAAGATGGCATTGACGCTCCGGGGGCAATCTCAGCAAATTTACCTCACTTCTTGTCGCGAAGGAGATCGAGCCCGCCGTGTCCCTGATGCGATGTATGGGATGGCGCGCGCGGCCGCTCGGCTTCGGCCGGCTCGGGCACTTCGAGCATGCCTTCCCATTTGGTGATGACGCTTGTCGCCACCGCATTGCCAACGACGTTGGTCGCAGTGCGGCCCATGTCGAGGAACTGGTCGATCGCGAGGATCATCGCGACGCCCTCGACCGGCAGGCCGAACTGCGCGAGCGTACCGGTGATCACGATCAAGCTGGCGCGCGGCACCGCGGCGATACCCTTCGAACTGATCATCAACGTCAGCAGGATCAGTACCTGGGTGCCGATCGACAGGTCGATGCCATAAGCCTGCGCGATAAAGATCGTTGCAAAGCTCATATACATCATCGAGCCGTCAAGGTTGAAGCTGTAACCTAGCGGCAGCATGAAGCCCGAAATGCGGCGCGGCACTCCGAAACGGTCGAGCTGTTCGAACATCTTGGGCAGCGCAGCTTCTGACGAGGCTGTCGAGAAGGCAAGCAGTAGCGGTTCGCGAATGTAGCGGAAGAGCTGCCAGATACGCTGACGCAGGAATATCCAGCCCATCGTCAGCAGGATGACCCAGAGCAGCACCAGCGAGATATAGAATTCGATCAAAAGCTCGAAATAGGTCGCGAGGATACCAAGCCCGCTCGCCGCGACGACCTTGGCGATTGCTCCGAACACCGCGAAGGGCGCGAAACGCATCACATAGCCGGTAATCTGCAGCATCATCTCCGCGAGCGCCTCGGCCCCGCGCACCAGCGGCGCGCCCTTGTCGCCGATCGCCGACAGCGCGACCCCGGAGAAAATCGAGAAGACGAGAATCTGCAGGATATTGTTGCTGGCGAGCGCCTCAAGCGCATTCTTGGGGAAAATCGAAAGCGTGAAGTCCCAGAAATCCTGCTTCTTGACTTCTCCCACCATCCGGGCGGCCTCCGCATCCGGGATCGGGGCGCCAACCCCGGGCTGTAGCAGGTTCACCATCAAGAGGCCGAGCGCGATTGAAACGAAACTCGCGGTGATGAACCAAGCAAGAGCGCGGACGCCGATGCGACCGAGCGCACCACTGTCACCCATGTGCGCGACGCCGACGATGATCGTCGACAAGACTAGCGGCGCGACGAGTAGCTTGATGAGGTTGAGGAAGATGTCGGAGAGCAGCTTGAACGTCTTGGTGAGATGGCCAAACCACGGCTCGCTCACGGGAATCCCGATATGCACCGCATAGCCGACGACCACGCCGAGCACCATGCCCGCGAGAATATACCATGTAAGCTTGCGGTCCATGCGGCCGTCCTCCTCCCCGATCCTGCCCGGCGCGATGACCTGCCCGTCCGGCGTAGTTCCAACGGGTGCGGTAGCGCGCGCGCGCGACCGAAAAGCTGCGAAAATCTTCACCTTATGCCGAAAATATTTGGCTCCAGCGGGGATAACGCCCGCATATCTGCCCTCTCCAGGCTATGTCGGAGGTGGAGGTGGCGTATGACCCAATCGTCGAACAGCATGAAGTTGGTTCCCGGCGTGTTCGACGCGCTATCGGCACAGTTGGCGGTCAGCGCGGGGCTGGATACGCTCTTCCTGTCTGGCGCCGCATTGCACGCCACGCTTCTCGGTCGCCCTGACATCGGCCTTTTGACGCTGACCGAACTGGTCGACGCGGCGTCGAGGATCAAGGAGCGGACGCAATGTTCATTGATTGTCGACGCGGACACAGGCTTCGGCGGCACGCACAATCTGGCACGCGCGGCGCGCGTGCTGGAGCGTGCTGGCGCCAATGTGATTCAGATCGAGGATCAGCTTGCGATCAAGCCGCGGTCGCGGATATTGGACCGGCCCGTCGCTCCGGCAGCAGAGATGGAAGATCGCATCAAGGCGGCCGCGGACGCCCGTCTATCGACGGGCTTTCAGATCAGCGCGCGAACCGACGCCTTGTCTTCCTTGGGCCTCACCGAAGCTCTCGACCGGGCCTGCCGCTACGCCGAGGCGGGCGCCGATCTTCTCTTTGTCCAATCGATCAGGACCGCGGAGGAGGTGGAAAAGGTCAGTGCTGTCTTGTCGCCGCTACGCCCCTTGGTGGTCCATTTATCTGATCCTCTCCGAGGCCTCGGTGATGGCACGGCCCATCTGGGCGCTGCGGGCTTCCGCTATGGCTTGCTCCCTCACCTTCTGTTCGGAGCCAGCGCCGACGCGATCGGCTCGGCCTTGCGTACCATTCCCGGCACGATACCGGTGCCGTCTCTCGACGCCTGCCTGCGTGGCGCAGTGCTGTAACTCTATGACGACGAGACGAGCCTCCAGAGATATTCGCCCGCGATCAGATCATTCTCTGCGCTGCCGATCGATTTGAATATGGTCCGCGATGCGCGCCCGCCCGCTCTATCATTTTTCGAAAGCAGCGAGCTCAGCGTGAGCAATTCACTTTCGCGCAGATAGCCATCTCGAACCGCCGCTCGTAACTCTCCGGCGCCTACCATTGCTGCAGGCGTATCGACCACGACCAGAGCATCGCGGAAGGCCACGCTATCGGTCTCGTGCATTTGTGGCGTGAAGCCCCCAATCAAACCAAGATGGGCTCCATCCTTCACCCATGACCCGAGCACCAGCGGGGCGGTGCTCGAGGTCGCGCAGCAGATGATATCTGCGCGCCGGGTCGCAGTCTCGAGATCCGGTACGGAGACCGCGGCCTGACGCGCGGCGCGGGCTCGACGCGCGACCGCTTCGCCGGCTTCCTGTCGGCGGCCCCAGACCGCTATCTCGGCGTCGGGATAGCTCTCGGCGAAGGCCGAGACGAGATAGGACGAAAGCGCGCCCGTTCCGACGACCAGAATGTGGCCGGGTGAGGCCCCAAAGAGGTTCAGGGCGGCCAAAACCGCGACGGCGGCCGTTCGCCACCGGGTCAACTCGGTACCGTCGATCGTCGCGAGGATTTCGCCGGTTCGGGCGGAGAATAGCTGATAGGTCGCATGGACGGTGGGAAGGCCCGCTCGGGAATTGCCGGGAAATACCGTTACGATTTTCATTCCCAGCACCGAGGGAGAATAGGCCGGCATCGAGAGGAGGTCGCCGCCGCCGACGGGGTAGTGGAGGCGTTCGGGCACGGTGAAGAGGGAGCGATCGGCGGCGGCCAGCGCCGCGATCAGGGCGGGCATCGCAAGTTTGTCTCGGATGGTGGCGGCATCGATCCACATGGCGGCGCCTAAATGATATGGGCTTCGGGCGCGTCAATAGCCTGTCGGAGCCGGTCGAACCCGAGCGGACGTAGATCGATCGTTCGATATCCCCCATCGAGCATGAGTTCCGCGAGGCCTCGCCCCGCCGCCGGTGCATGTTGGAGCCCATGGCCACTAAAACCGTTGATCAGCCAGAAATTGGGAACACCCGACGCGCCGATCACCGCATTGCCGTCGAGAATGTTCATCTCATAATGTCCGGCCCATGCGCTTTGCAGCTTCAACCGCTCAAATGCCGGGGCCCGGGCGGCCAACTTCGGCCAGAGCCAGTCTTCGAAAACAGGGTAGTCGGGTTCGAAGTCATCGGCCGCATGATAGCCCCGGGGAGCGGGAGCACCGACAAGAAAGGTCTTTCCTTCCGGCCGGAAATAAAAGCCGTCGGGATCGATCACGAGCGGCCAGGCGGGATCGGCGTCGGGCGCGTCGACAACGAAGACCGAGCGCTTCTGGCCACGTACGGGCAATGCAACGCCGGCCATCTGCGCGACATCCGCGGCCCGGGCACCCGTCGCGTTGACCACATGCGAACAGGATATCCCCTCTCCCCGCCCGAGACCGACCAGCCAGGCATCTCCTTCACGGCGCAAGGCAGAAACAACGTCATCGATAAACAAGGCGCCCGCACTGCGCGCCGCAGCGCGGAGGCCGCGCAGCAGGCTGGCCGGGCCGTGCGGGAGTTTGGCTGCGGCGGCCTTCATCTCGTTCCGGGCGTCGCGCCACATTCGCGCGTCTTCCGCCTGCTGCAGTCCAACCCAGTCGGGCGATTCTCTGCCAAGATAATGGTCTAGCAAAAGCAGCTCGGCCGCCCGAAGAAAGCCCGATTCCTCCGAGTTGGTGAGAATGATGAAACCGATATTTTTCTGCGGCACAAGCGTCAGCTGGGCGACGGCGCCAAGCGTCCCCCCACCATGATATACGAGTTTCGTGCCGTGATAATCTCTTACGAACCAGCCGAAGCCATAGCCACTGAAGCTGGGATCGGCCGCGCGGAACTCACCGTCGCTGGGCCGGATGCGCAGCGGCGTCTGCAGCGCATGCATGTCCTGCGCTACACCCGCGCTGAACAGCTGCCTGCCATCGGGAAGACGACCGCTCGCGAGCTGCACCGACATCCATTTGGCCATGTCGGATCCGCTTGCGTAAAGTGCTCCGGCGGCTCCGTCGCCGTCGACCCGGTAGCGACGGGGGAGCGGGACGACCGGTCCGGCACCGCGGATTTCCTCCGTAATGCGGGCGTGCGGCCAGGCGGTGATCGTCCCCGCCTCGCTGGCCGCCGCAAGGGCGTCGCGCATGCCGAGTGGCTCGAGGAAACGCGCGCGAACATATTCGGACCAGGATTTGCCACTGGTTCGCGCGACAATCTCCCCTGCCGCGCCGTAGAGGAGATTGCTGTACCCGTAGCGCGCCCGAAACCCCCGGGTCAGCGGAAGGTAGCGAAGCGCCGCCAATTTGTCGCTCGCCTGAATACTTGTCTGCGGCCATGACAGGAGACGGCTGAGAGAAGCCGAGAGTGCTGATCATATAGTAGATGAGGAGCGCACGCATTCCATAATAGGAAAACTGCTCCCAGATTTCCGTGCCCACCAGAACCGCGAGACCCCTTGGATGGCCAAAGAGCGGTTGTGAGCCATCCCCTGCGATCTCGGGCTCCACGATGGCCGCCGAAGCCGTCACGGCTGGCCCCATTGACACGCACCCGGACGCACCAATCCGCCCGAATAGTCCAGCCCGTTCGGAACATCGTGGCCTACGAGCAAGGGTCCGTCGAGATCGACCACATCGCAATATTGGCCGACGATCATTCCCGGCGCCATCGCCCGCGAGGTACCCAGCATGTTGCCGACCATTATCTTAAGACCGAGGCGGCGCGCCTCGTCGGCCATCCTCAACGCCTCCGTCAGACCGCCAGCCTTGTCGAGCTTGATGTTGACGACCTGGTAACGCCCGACGAGCGGCGCAATATCGGCTGCAGTCTGCACGCTTTCGTCGGCGGCGAGCGGGACGGACCAATCCCAAGCTTCAAGACTACCGTCATGGCCGATCGGCAAAGGTTGCTCGAGCAAGTCGACCTTCGCTTCGACCAGAGCGGGGGCGAGCTCTTGAAGCGTTCGCGGCGTCAGGCTCTGATTTGCATCGACGCCAATCCAGGCCGCAGGGCGTACCGATCGGACTGCTCGCACTCGAGCACCATCCAGTCCGTCGCCTGCCAGTTTCAGTTTGAGCGCGCGGGCCGATGGCACCGCGACAGCGGCCCCAGCCATATCGTCGGGATCGGCAATCGAAAGCGTCTGGAGACAGGTCAGCGGCTGCAGGCCGGACAACCCTGCTGCCCGCCAAGCCGGAACGCCCGTGCGTTTAGCTTCCAGATCCCACAATGCGCAATCGATCGCGTTGCGCAAGCCGGAGGCGGGAATGCGCTGCTGCAGTTCCTCTCGAGTCAGGCCATTTTCCAACGGGTCTCGTAGCGCCTCGGCGCGGGCGGGCATTTCGGCAACAGGTTCGTCGTGATAATAGACGCCCGCGGCCTCGCCGATGCCCTCGTGCGCGCCGTCACTCACGCGTGCGACGAAAAGATCGAGTTTCGTCCAAACATGGCCGGCAAAGCGATAAGGCGTGCGGAATGGCCAAGGTTCTACTGCGAACTGCCAACTATATTTGGTCATCGGTGGGCCCCTGCTCCGTCAGTCGGCCGGTCGAGCGTCCGACGTGCGTGCAAAGGCCAAAATGTAAATCCAACCACTTTTTTTGTCTCCCGTCATAGGGCTAAATCAGGTGCACGCCGTTTTCCGGCGCATTTCCATATTGAGCCGCTGAATTTCAGCGCATGCCAACCTTAATTTGCGCGGCAGCCTTCGCACGGTCGACGAAAATGGCCGTCCATAAGCCATGCAGCAACCCGCGAAGGCTTGACCCGCTTGATGAGGATGCGATGTTCGACTGGCTTTTGGATATTATCCGCGATTACGGCTATTTCGGCCTGTTCCTCTTGATGTTGCTCGAGAATATTTTCCCGCCGATCCCCTCGGAGCTCATCGTTCCGCTCGCGGGCTTCGCTTGCGCGCGGGGCGAGATGGACCCGGCCATCGTCCTGCTGGCATCGACCGCCGGCAGCGTGGTCGGCGCACTCCCCTGGTATTATCTTGGCCGGGCATTCGGACGAAGGCGGACGATCGGCCTTATCAAGGTCGCAGGTCTCTGGATGACCTTGAGTGTCGGTGAATTTCGCCGTGCCAAGCGGTTGTTCGACCGCTTTGGCTGGATTGCCGTGCTCTTCGGGCGCCTTGTCCCGGCGGTCAGAACTTTGATTTCGGTTCCCGCGGGTCTGGCCCCCATGCCACTTGGTCGTTTTCTCGTCCTGACCATCATAGGCTCTGCGATGTGGAACACGATCCTCATCATCGCCGGTTACGTCCTCAAGGATCAGTATGCCGAGGTAGAGCATTGGGTGAACCCCGTTACCAAGGCGGTCGTGCTCGGCGTCATCGCGATTTATGTCGTCCGGCTGGCAATCAAGCTTTGGCAACGCCGGGCCGCTGCCGCATAGCGGACGGAATGGCTAGTCGCCTTCGTCTATGGCCACCGAGAGACCGGTCTTGACGCGGCTAAGCACAACCGATGTTCGAAATTTGCGGACTGTGCCGTCCTGAAACATCAGGCGCTGAACCACCTCTTCATATTCTTCGATATCGCGAGCCGTGACGATCAGAGTGAAGTCACTGTCGCCGGTCACATAATAGCATTGCTGCACTTCGGGCGCCGCGATCATGCGGCGCTTGAAGTTGCTGACGACCTGGGCATTTTCGCGCTCGAGGCTGACCTCGACGATGAATGTTGCCGTCTGTCCCACTCGCTTGGGATCGACTACCGCGATATCTTGCAGGATTATCTTTTCCTTGCGCAGTCGCTTTGCGCGGCGCTGGATCGCCGACGCGGAAAGTCCGATCTTTTCGGAGAGCCGGTCTGCGGACATCAGATTGTTTTCCTGAAGCGCATTCAGAATCTGGCGGTCCAGCTTGTCCAGTTCGATATCGCTCACTCGATCCCCCACGCAGTTTTGATGCACCTTTGCGTCAAAACTTGCGGAATGTTCGCGCCAAGTCAAGCAAGCACGCCGGATACTCCGCTTCAATGGCGCTATTTTTGCCCCTGATAAATCTGCATCAAGGGGGATGGACCGCAGCCCCGGGCCAAAGAGGCGGCCATCGCGCTCCTTGACCGTGACGTCGGTTCCTTCCGGGAACACCGTATCGAGATGCGCGGACAGGACGAGCGTTGGCGCCGATGCGGATCGGATGCCCGGCCGCCGTGCGATCACATTGCCTTCCGCATCGATCCGCGCATCCAGACCGATCAATTGCAACCGCGACTGGAATGCGCGGGCGCGCGCCTGTTCCTTGAACGGCGGCGCCGGAATTTCAGCAAGTTCGCGTTGCTCGCGCAGGCTCGCATCATCCTGCCTCTTCAAATGGTCAAGTACGCGCTTGACCGATGGCGAGGCAGCCATCGCACCGACCTTCTTCTCGACCGGGCTTTCGGCGCCCTGTGCCGGCGCCGCGAACAGAAGCGCCGCAACGAGGAAAGAAGAGCGGACGATGGGCATGGTATTTCCTGATTTGGCAACGGCGGGATGTGGCGGGGCGGCAAACGCCACCCCGCCGCCCCTGCGTCAGTACTTGAAACGGACCCCCACTGTATAGGCGCGGCCGACCACATCGTAGAGCCCGCTCCCCTGGATCGGGATCTGGAAATCCTGCGGATGGATCGGAGGGTCGGTGTCGAACAGATTGTTCACGACGCCATAGATCTGGACCATCCGATTTCCGCTGTTCAGGACGTCAAAGCTAGCCGACGCGGTCACGTAGTAGCGCGCCGGAATCTTATTGTTCTCAAGGTTCAGCGCCCCGTTTTTGTTATAGTCGATATTATATTTGCCTGCACTGACGAAACGGCCTCCGAGATAGGCGTTGAACGGCCCCCGCGAGAATGACGCATGGCTAGAGAACTGCCAGTTCGGCTGTCGGAAGCTGTTGTTGTTCCCATTTTCGCCAACCCTGTCGATATGCGCGATCGAGGTTGTTTGCGACAGTTCCGTCGGGTGCGTAGCCACGATTCCGAGGCTGACGTCGCCCCCCAAAGCAGCGAAGCGATAGCGCGCCTCCATATCCCAGCCTGTCGATCGGAACTGGTTGATGTTGACGTTGGTGCCGCGCAGCTCGACCGGGACGCCGTTCGTAAAGGTGAAGAGCGCGCATATCTCCTGATTGCCCGCGGTGCACGCATCGATCAGCTGCTGCGGCGTACCCGCCGCAGCAGCGATCGCGCCCTTCAGCTTAATATCGTACCAGTCGACCGAAACCTGCAGCCCAGGGATGAACGCGGGTTCGACCACGCCGCCAAGGATGAGAGTGTCGGCTTTTTCGGGTGTCAGATTGATGTTGCCTCCCCGGAAGCGGGGAAACTGGCGCGTCGTGCCGTTGGTGAAGACACTGACGGTTGCGCGATTGCCCGCGGTGAAGAGCTCGTTCACATTGGGGGCCCGGATGTCGCGCGAACGGACGCCGCGAAGGCGCAGCCCGTCGAAGACCGTCCAGGTTGCGCCGATCTTCCAGGTTGTAGCCTCGAAATCGCGCTTTGCCTTACCCGGCGCCGGGAAGGTGACGGGGCCTTCCGCGGTATAGAAGGAGTGGCGGACCGCGCCGAGCAATTCGAGCTTTCGAGCGATCGGCGAATCCGAGAGCAGGGGCACGACCGTCTGGCCGTAAAGCTCGGTCACGCCGACCTTACCCGTCAACGCCGAAGCGGTCTGGCCCAGAAAGAAACCGCCTGCACGCGACACGGGATCGGAAACCTGGTCGATCTTGTCGCTGCGATATTCGGCGCCAAAGGCCACGGAGACCGGACCTGCCCAGGTCGAGAAGGGGTCGCCCGTTACGTTGAGCGAGCCGACATGTTCTTCGATCCGCGTGCGCCGCGTGGCATCCCCGTGAATATAATCGAGCGCGGCCTGGTCTGGAGACCCTTCGCCGAACAGGTTGAGCGGCCGGCATGCCGCGTCGTCGTTCGTGGTCACCGCATCGGCATTGATGCGGCAGGTCGCTACGTTGCCCGCGAGAACCGAGTCGACGGCGTTGGCGAGGCGCGCCGTGTAGATCGTATCCTTCGCGAGCGCATCTTCGGTGCTGCGGCCATATTGATAATAGGCCTGCCACTTGAACTTGCCGAGATCCCCGCGCGCGCCAGCGACGGTTCGAATCGTTTCGAAGACGCTCTTGCCCTGCACGAAGCCAAAGTCCGCGTTGTAGCGGCCCATTTTGAAGCTGGTTTCGCCAGCCGTCTGCATGCGCGCCCGAACGTCGGCGGGAAGAAAAGCGTTGTTGATCGAGATCGTGAACGGAGCGCCGAACAGGATACCGGCATCATGCGCGAAGGCGGTCGGCGAACGGCCGGTGATTTTCGAGTAAGAGCCCTCCGCGAACAGCGTGATGGCGTCCGACACGTCGAAGGACAGACGGCCAAAACCTGCATATCGCTCTACCGGCTGTTCGATCGGGACAAAAAGCCCCGGCGACAAGCCCGACCCACCCGACATGCTTTGCCCAGCAACCGTCGTCCCTGTCGGGGTCACCGAGAAGGACGCGGGATTGAAATATTGCCCCGTCACAAAGGGTCGTGAAGCGCCGCCCGGACCGAAATCGGTGCCTCGCGCCACACCGCTAAGGATGAGGCCGCCCAGCGTCGCGCTCGATGACTGGAAATCGGGCGCGAGGATGAACTGATATTGGCCATTGCCCGCCGCATAGGCCGGGTTTCTGATAAGCCCATATTGCTTCGCCGACCAATCGCGGTCGGCCTGCTGAAGAATGCCTTCGTTCCGGTACCATTCGCCGCCGACGAGAATGCGGGCGCGGTCGTCCGCGAAGGAGGTGCCCCATGCCAGCGAGGCAAGATAATTGGCGTGATCGCCCTCGTCGGCGATACCGGCTTGGACATTGCCTTCGAAGCCATCGAGCCGGTCCTTGAGAACGACGTTGATGACGCCGGCGACGGCGTCGGAGCCCCAGTCGGCGGATGCGCCACCGGACACGATCTCGACTCGCTGGATCAATGAGCTCGGGATGACATCCACATTCATTCCCGTACCCGTGGCACTGGGGACATGACGCCGGCCGTCAACGAGAACGAGCGTGCGGGTGCTGCCCAGGCCGCGCAGGTTGAAGGTCGTGCCGGCAACGCCGGAGAAACCCTGCGTAAAGGCGGTCGGGCTGTTGAGCTCGCTCTGCGTCGGCATCAGCTTGCTCAGCTGTCCGACGCTGGCCACCGCGTTGCTCTTGATTAGCGCATCGTCGATGACAGTGGTGGGATTAGGTGCGTCGAAGCCTTCGCGGTTCACACGCGAGGAGGCCGTCACGACGATCTCTTCGTCCGATTGGGCCACATTCGCCCTATTCGATGTCTGCCCGGAAGCTGGCAGCGATGCGATCAGCGCGGTCGCGCTTGCGCAACCCCACAGTGTGCGTCGGATGAGTTTCGTCCTGTCGGTCATATTTAATCCCCCTTCTTGTTTCCATTACGTTAGGGGGTGAAGCGCGCAATGTACGGCGAAGTGAGGCGGCGCAACGCCGGAGAATGGCATGGTGGAGGCATTCGGTGCGGTTTTCCCGCCTCGGCCCATTGTTTGGCCAACGGCGCGCGCCTCACCATCCCGAGGTCCTTAAACCGGCGAAATCGCGCCGCCGCACCGCCGAGGCGACCGATCCTTGCAAAGATCCGGATTTGCCCGACGCAATCAATGGCCGTCCCGCAATATCGGTAAGTTCGGCGGACCGAATCTCCTGTATGGCCCCGAGGCTCGCTAGCAGTTTGCGCTGGGTATCGCCGCGCAGTCCGTCCAATATGATTTCGATCTGTTGCCACTTGTCGTCCCGATCCAGCTGCACGTCGACAGGCGCTACTGCCCGCCGGGTGAGCATGGCAAGCAGACGCGGCAAAAGCGCCGGACATAGCAGCGCTTCGACTCTGAGATACACGAGGCTTTCCCGAGGGCATTTGGACTTCAGGAGAGGCTCGCATCCAGCGTTGTGATCTGTTCGATACATGGTTTGCCGACACCCGATGCATGACGAGGGCGCGAGGCCCCCTTCCATGATTTTCGACTGTTGCGCGCACGGACGGAGGCAAAGATCCCGCTGCGGATAGCAGATTCGTGCAGAATTACGGCAGCAGACGCACAATTTGCGCGCCGGATTCGCGGCCGGCATGCTTGTCTTTACGCTCCAGGCTGGCCGGAATGTTCCGGTAGCGGGCGATCAGGCAAACCAGTATTTGTCCGGATGCCTGCGGGCCCAGGGCCTCGCCTGTTCGAGTTGGAGAGCGAGACCGAACAACAGCCCCTCCTGCCCGGTCGGGGTGCATAGTTGCGATCCGATCGGCAAACCCTTGGCGGTCCAGTAAAGAGGAACGCTCATCGCTGGCCCGCCTGCAACATTGTGATAAGGCGTGTAGCCCGCGTAGCGGATCAATCGCTCCATCAGGACATCCATCGGCTGGCTTCCCGAAAGGTAACCGAGCGGGGGCGGTGGCGTGAAGACCACGGGCGACAGCACGGCATCGAGCTTGGACGACGCAAACCAAGGATCGTAAGCCGCGGCGGCCTCCTTCAGCCCGGCTACAGCCCGACCGAGGCTCTGCTCGGAGGTTTTTGCCAACAAGTCTGCCAAACCCAATGTAAATGGTTCGAACAGATCCTCGAGATTCTTCTCGGGCTGAGCTTTTTTCACCTGCGCCGTGACAGCGGCGGCGCCTGAAGACCAGAACAGTAGAAAATCCTGGAAGAATTTTTCACCGATCGGCCACTTCGTCGGGACGATCTCGTGCCCAAGGTCGGTCAGCAGCTTCGCGGTGCTCAACACCGCTTTACGAACCTCGCGTTCCGGCTCTGAGCCATCAAAGCTGTTGACCACGAGCCCGATCCGCAATCGCCCGCCTATGGGCTCCTTGACCAACCCGACGGGTGCGAAGCGGGAACCAGCAGAACTGTCTTCGGTGAGGGCAAACAACGCCGCAGAATCCCTGACGCTCCTGGTCAAGACATGGTCGGCGCTCGTGCTCGTCGCGTCGAGATCATTGCGAGTTCCGAGCATTCGTCCACGGGATGGTTTCAGCGCAAAGAGCCCGCAACAGGAGCCCGGGATGCGCAGCGATCCGCCACCATCGCTGCCATGTGCTACCGGCACGATCCCGGCTGCTACGGCTGCTGCCGCTCCGCCCGATGATCCTCCCGCGGAGCGCTCAACGTTCCACGGATTTCGGGTCACGCCAGACACGAGGGGCTCCGTGGTGGGCAAGAAACCAAACTCGGGCATGGTGGTTTTGCCGAGCACGACCAGCCCCGCGCGATCGAAGGCATCGGTATAGACACTTTGCCGGGCAAGCGGAGGGCTACCTTGTCGCGAGCGCGATCCGGCCCGCGTCGGCAAGCCTATATAGGATAGTTGATCCTTGATAAGGAAAGGAACCCCGCCAAAGGGCCCGGCGGGGGGGCCGCTCCGAACCTTGTCCATTGCACGTTCGAAGTCGGAAATGGCGAGGAAGTTGAGTTTCGGTTGGGCGGCTTCTGCCGCTCGGATCGAGTACTCTACTGCCTCCTTTGCCGACACGTCCCTCTTCGCGATGCGCTCCGCCAACTCTGTCGCGTCGCCCCACTCGGGCCTTGTAACAGCAACAGCTGCCTGACTTGTCATAAGGGTCACCCCCGCTGCAGCGGTGGAAGTGACAAATTGGCGGCGGGACAACTCGAACATCAAATCTCCTTTTCATGTCGTTGCAGACTATCACCCAACAAGGCCGAATTTCTGCATTTTTAGCGAAGGAGGCGCCGCATTTTAAGCGCTTACCGCTGCCAACAGACCGAAAAGCGCTCTACTTTGACTGCCCAAGGGACGAGATTCGTGGATTGCCACGCGGACCAGACATGGCGGCTGCGCCGCCATTTGAAATGGGAAAGGAAGATGCAGGTTAGCTCTGCTGGAAGGATGAAAGACATCTGAAGGAGGGCTGCCGCCCAGAGCCCCGGCAACCGGGCTCATGACGATGAGCAGTTCCAATGCAATTTACGACAATAGCCGAGCCCCTGAATCCGACCGACAGGTCGAGCGAAGAGACAATGCTCCACACGGTCCTGAAGGGAAGTGTTCCGCTCCCCGCGGTGACGCGGGCCGACCGCAAGATTATGCACCATGTCGCTACGCTCATGCATAGTTCGACCAGCAGCGGCCATGGATTAGCGGCAGCCCTGCTGCCCGGCAGTCTTTTCCTCAAGACGCCAGCCGTCATTGTCCATGCGGCCGCAAGCCAGTCGCCGCTGTTCCTTGGCGAAGCGGAGGTGGTCGCCATCGCGATGGGTTGCCCTGTCCTGTTGCTGCGGCGGTCGGCCGACGGATCGGCTCCCGACCTGACGGTCGACGTCGCCCTGCCCGGCCCTGCTGACCTGAGCTGGCTCCTCGACTATCGCCTTTACCGCACCCTCGCCGGCGACAACTGGTTGGTGCCTCCCGGTAGCGGGCCGTCGATCCAGTTGATGCGCCACGGGCTCTTTCTGTCGGAGCATGCGCCTTACTCGGACCACTGGGACTGCGATGCCGGACTGGACCGGGCGAGCGCGCACCTAGCCTCGCACCGGATCGGGGGGTGGTCGTGGTGATGAAAAAGGTCCCTGCCCTCGGCAACCTCGATTTCGTGCCCATACCCGGCGGCGACGACCCGAACTTTATCTTCGGGGTGGTACGCCGACAGATCAAAGACGGTCCGATTCAGACCGTCCCGGCCTCGGTGCTCAGGCGTCTTTGTCCGGGACGGAAGCTCGATGTCGCCGCGCCTTGGGTGCCCAGTTGCTATCGCTGGGATGTGCTGTTGCCCCCGCTCGCGAGTGACGAATTCCTCGACCCGAAACGTCTCTGCGAAAAATATGAAGAGCAGGCGTGCAACAAGCTCAAAGACCTCCTTGTGATGATCACGCTTCGCTTTCCCAACCCCGATCGCCTGCATCGAACATGGGAGGATGTTCGTGAGTTCGCGCGCGAGCGTCTGTGCCGGGAGCGCAACGTCGCCGTAATCGCGGCGATGCATCTGCCGGTCGAGGTTGGCTCAACCAATCCGCCGCATATCCACCTGATGGCGATGGCCCGCGAGTTCCAGTGCTTCGGCTTCGGTCCCTTTGTCCGCCCCTTTTCGGCCGATGCAGGCAAGGCGATGATCGCGACCGAATGGGCCGAATGGCAGAAGCGGCAACACGGCGGCGATACCGCTGGCGGATGAACCACGTCGGCTACGCCGAGCTCCCGACAATTGGCCGGAGCCAATCCCCTCAAAGAAGAAGAACCAGCTTTTGGGCGGAACGAACAAATGAAAACAGCGGCCCCCCAGCGGGAGCCGCTACAAGGAATCGACTGACCATGAAAAAATACATGACCGCCAAAGATCGGATCGAGGAAGCCGAGACACTGATGGCCGCGCTTGCGATCGTTCGGACTGCCGAGCTGGAGCTTGATAGCAAGCTCCCCGTCCTGCCACCCGAATTTGCACGATATCTGATCGCGCCCGACGCATTCCTGCTCATCGTGCCGTCGACAGTGACCAACGGAAACGATCGATCCACGGTCTCGAACGCGATGGGCTTATCGCGGTGTGACGCGCTGATCGTCCGTGTCTCGCGGCCTAGCATCGGCGCGAAGAAGATAATCCTCGACATAGGGATCGATGGTCTGACACCCGTCTGGTATCACGAATATCGCCCCTGTTCGTTGGATGGCGCACTCCATTTCGTGCCCGACCATGATCCGGGCAAACCGATTTTCAGGCTCACCCCGAAGGGGCTAACGTCGTCGGTGGATTTTGATGCGTTGCAGCCCGATGAGCATTGACGAACCGAACGACCCGCGGCTCGCGGCCAAGGCCTACTTCATGAAGCGCGGTGTTGACCCAATCCAACATGGAGGGGCTGGCATGCGCACGTTCCTCAATATCGCGGAGCTGTGGAGCCTAAGCGACGAGGAGCAATTGGATCTACTCGGTGTTCATGACCTTCCGACTTTCGAGGATTGGAAGATTCGCGTGCGAGCGCACGAGGCCGTCGCGATTCCGATCGACATGATCGTGCGGATCGGCTGCGTCTTGTCGATCTATGGATCTCTCGTAACGCTCTTTCCCGAAGAACGAGCTGCCGACTGGTTGCGTGAACCGAACGCCCACAGGATTTTTGCCGGCAAAAGTGCGCTGGCCGTGATGACCACCGGCGAGCTTGGTGATCTCGATAAAGTGGTTGGGTATCTACTGAGCAAGATTTATGGCTGAGGAGACGACTTGCATCGAGCTCACCGGCAGCGCACGCACCAAGAAACCGACCAAAAATCTGGATGCAGCAGTGAAATTCGGGATGGCGATCGCGATAACGCGCCATCTCGTTGATTGAAGCGATAGCATTAATGACCAGTGTTTGCCGCGGACGTGGCCGATCTTGATGCGAAGAATAATCTCTGTTTTCTGCAAGATACCAAGCCGGTCAATTTGAACTGGCCGATCTTTTGGCCGATCTTGGCCGCTGCACGAACCGCTCCGCGGATTGGCGCTAGCCTCGATGTAAAGCGGCCCAGCGATCGCCGCACCTGATTGAACGCGGGCTGCCGCAGGCAGACCCTTTCGGCTCCTTTACCTGAGGAGTCGAACGATGAACGAGC
>NZ_DATFFD010000218.1:0-21989 GCF_035250425.1 Sphingopyxis sp. | reverse complement strand
CGACGGTGACTTCCTCGCGCGCGAGTTCGCACACGCGGTAGGTCGGCAGCGCGCTCGCGTCGGCGAAGGGTTCGTCGAACATGTCGGCGATGCGGTCGACGAGGTCGAAGTCGCTCGCGGCCACGGTGCGCGTGCGGTGATCGGTCGCGAAACGCTCGGCGATTTGCTGGGCATAGGCGGTCTCGTCGAGCGCGGCCTGGTCGAACCCGATCGTGCAGGTCTTGACCGCCTTTTGGCTCGCCTCGGCCATCAGCGCGACGACCGCGCTGCTGTCGACCCCGCCCGACAGGAACGCGCCGAGCGGCACGTCGGAGACCATGCGATCGGTCACCGCGGCGCGCATCAGGTGGACGAGATGCTCGGCGGCCTCGCCCTCGCTCGCGCGGATCCGCTTCGAAAAATCGGGCGCCCACCAGCGGGTCGGCGCGGGCACGGGCTTGCCGCGTTCGAGCAGCAGATAATGGCCCGCGGGCAGTTTCTGCACCCCCGCGACGATGCAATTGTCGTCGGGGACATAACCGAAAGCGAGAAAATCCTCGATCGCGGTCAGATTGGCTTCCTGACGCAGCAGCGGATTGCGGAGCAGCCCTTTGAGTTCCGACGCGAACGCGACCGATCCATCGGACAAGCGGACATAATGGAGCGGCTTCACCCCCAGCCGGTCGCGCGCAAGAAACAGGCAGCCGCGCCGATGATCGTGGATCGCAAAGGCGAACATGCCGTTGAGCCGCGACAGGCAATCGGAGCCCCATTGGCGCCACGCCGCGATGATGACTTCGGTATCGCCACTGGTGCGGAAGCGGTGACCGCGATCCTCGAGCTCGGCGCGCAGCTCGCGGAAATTATAGATTTCGCCATTATAGGTGAGCGTGACGATCTCGTCGTCGCTCGCCATCGGTTGCGGGCTGCCCGCGATATCGATGATCGAGAGGCGAAGATGGCCGAGCCCGACGCCGGGCGCGGTCCACTCGCCCGATCCGTCGGGGCCGCGGTGCAGCATCGGCTGGAGCATCGCGCGCAGGCGCGCCGGATCGACCGGTTTCGCCGTTTCCAGATGATAGATGCCGGCGATCCCACACATATAGGAACCGCCCTTAACGCGTTTTCAGCGCGCGGTCAGCCATTGCATTGACTCCGCCCGACGCGGAAAGGAAATCTTCTATCGCATTGCGACCGCCGCGCCGCTCCTCGCTCGATATGATCAGCGACAATGCGCGCGGGTCGCCGCCAAGCAAGCGCGCCTTGAGCCCGGCAAGTTTCGCGCGGCGCGGATCGCCGGTCACATCGCCGTCAACGACGTACCAAGTGGCGGCGTCCCGCAGCACCGGACCGGGGTGCAGCAACCGCTCGGTCTTCGCGCCCTCGACCGCGGACAGCGAGGCGCTCCATGCCCATTTGCTGTCGGGGTCGATCGCGCCTTGCCCGAACGCGACGACCTCTCGGCCTTCCGCCTGGCGCTCGTACCCGCCGATCGCGACGGTCACCACCTGCCCCCTGCCGTTGGCGAACTGGCGCAGCAGCCTTCGATCGGCGCCATCGAAGCGCGGCTGCCATTCCATGGCTTCGACGCGCGCCTCGTCCCAGCCCGGTGGCGCTTCGACCGCCATCGTATCGGGCAAAGGTGCGCTACGTCCGCCAACCAAATGAGCCCAGCCGACGGACAGCAACGGAACCGCGAGTGCGACCGGCAGCACCGCTTTCGCTCGCCCGGCAAAGCGCGGCACCCCGCCCAATCCGCGCACATCGACCGCAGCGTCGTTCGCCGGCCGGTCGAACCAGCGGCGCGCGACGAGCATGACGAGCAGGATCACGCCGCCGAAGAAAAACCAGCCATAGAAGATATGGTCGATCCCGCCCGCCGCCTCGATCCCCCAGATTTCGGCGGCGACCATCGTCCCATAAGCACGCAGAGCATTCGCGAGGATTGTTGTCGCCAGCGCAGCCACGACAAAGACGATCCGCCGCGTCCAGCTGCGGAAACAGAGATGCGCCGCGAACACCGCAAAAGCGAGCATCGCGATCAGGAAATTGACCCCCGAACAGGCTTCGGCGACCTCGAAGAAGCCGGCGGGCGTGGTAATGAACACGCCTTCCATCTCCGCTGGAATGCCCGACAAATGGAGCAGGACCACGCTGATATACGCGGTGAGCGTCTGGAGCAGCGGCACCAGTTCCTCGCCGAAAGGCACGAGCAGCAGCGCATAGCCAAGCGGAAAGAGCAATGCGCGCACGAGCTTTTCGCCGAGCGTCGCCGCGACCGCACCCTGCAGCATCAGAATAAGGCCGAGCTGGCGGAACAGGCCGACCCCCGCGGCCTCGCCGACCAGCCACACCAGCCCCGCACCCGCCATCCACAGGAGCGCGGGCCACCAATAGACCGGCGTCAGCGGCCGCAACAGCGCGGCGCGCTGCGACACCAGCCACCCGATCATCGGCACGATCAGCAGGCAATGGGTAAAGGTCGAGCTGTTCCACCAGATACCCGCCACATCGGCGGCCTCGCGCCAGAAGATCGCGAAGATCGCCGCAGACAGCAGCCCAAGCGCAGCAAGATGGCGTTGCCAGCGCGTCATGCGGGCAGCCCCAGCAATTCGCCGAGCGGTGCAAGGCGTGCCTCCCAGCCATAGCGCGCGATCATTCGCGCGCGCGCCGCCTGTCCCATCTTCGCGGCCGCCGCGCGGTCGTCGAAGAGGGCGCACACGGCTTCGGCGATGCCCGCGGCATTATCGGCAACGAGCAGATGCTCGCCCGGAACCGCGTCGATTCCCGTGGCGGCAGCGGCACTCGCGACGACCGGCCGCGCCATCGCCATCGCCTCGAGCAATTTGTTCTGCACGCCGCGCGCGAGCAGCAGCGGCGCGACCACGGCATCGGCGGCGGCGAGCCACGGCCGCACGTCGGGCACCTCGCCGGTGACCGTCACGCCGGGCAGCCTTTCCAGCGCGCGCACTTCGTCGGTCGGCGCGCGGCCGACGATTGCGAAGCTGGTTTGCGGGTGGCGCTGACGGATCAGCGGCAGGATGTCGGCCGCGAACCAGCGCACCGCGTCGATGTTGGGGCGGTAATCCATCTGGCCGGTGAAGACCGCCAGCGGCCCCTCGCCCGCCCCGACCGCATCGAGTGGGATCGCCGGGTCGAACCGGCCGGTGTCGATGCCATTCTCAACTGCGCGCACCTTGTCGGCGCCGAGCCCGCCCTGCCTGCGAAACAGCGCCGCCTCGGTTTCGCTCACGAACAGGCTGGCATCGACGCGGCGCGCCACTTCCGCCTCATACGCGCCCAGAACGCGGGCCTCGCGCGCATGAACCCAGCTCAACGGCTGGCGTTTGTCCTGTTCGGCGTAGGTGGCGAATTTGGCGGAATCGACGTCGACGAAATCCATCAGCACGCGCCCGTCGAAATCACCCGGAATATATTGCGCCATCTGACCCGAAAAGGCGACGATATGCGTAATACCGCCGTGCGCGATCAGGCCGGCAACATGGCGCTCCAGCGCGCCGTTACGGAACAGACGGTTCGATACGGGTTCACCGTGCAGCACCGCCTGCGCGAGCGCCAACGGACGCGAAGCGCGACGCTCTTCGATCCTTAGACTCTCGCAAAGCGGAGCCATTTTTGCCTGCGCTGTTGCAGCTTCGCTCGCATTGTCGGCGAGCGCCGCGACATGCACGGGCGCGAGCTTTGCCAGCGCCTCGAACATATGCCAGCTGCGGATCCGGTCGCCGCGGTCGGGGGGCCAGGGCGCGCGGTGAACGAGGAACAGGATTTCGGGCATCAGCCCAATCCGCGGGCGATCAGCGGGCCGATCCGGTTTGCCGCCCACAGCGGCAGCTTTTTCCACAGGTCGACTTGCAGCCGGTATTTGGCGCTGTTCGGATTGGTGTCGCGCGCAGTCTCGCCCGGTGCGAGCCAGCGGGCGTAGACGAGCGGGTGCGGTTCGAAACCCCAGTTCTTCTTATAGGCGAAGGGGCCGGTGCCGAGTTTCGAGCGGCCGAAATCGAAGCGGGTGCGGCCGCGCTCGCGGGCGTGGCGCATCAGGGCGAAGTACATGAGTTCGTTGGCGCGGAGGCGGCGCGCGTCGGTGGTGCCGCCGCCCCAATAGGGCATGACGGTGCCGCGCCAATGGAGGCTGAGGACGCTGGCCACAACTTCTCTATCGTTGCGCACATTGAGGATGTCGGCGTCGTCGCCGAAGGCGTCAATTACGCACGAAAACAATGATTTGTGGAAAACGGGAGTGCCGAGGTTGCGGACGCTGGTCGCGTAGATGCGATAATGGTCGGCGCGGTCCTGTTCGGAGCGGCCGGTGGTGACGGTGAGACCGCTTTCGAGCGCCTTGCGCACCTCGGCGCGCTGTTTGCGCGGGATGGCGAGGAGTTCGGCGTCGTCATCGGCGGCGAGGTCGCGGGCGAAGCCGGCGTAGGTGCCTTCCTCCCGGGTCCAGCCCTCGCCCTCGGGTAGCGGGCCGCCGCGCAGTTCGACCGACGGAACACCCAGCGATCGGGCCATTTCGGCCGCGCCCTCCGCCAGCGTTGCCGCGACGGCCGCATTGTCGGCGAGGATGCCGCCGCCCACCGCGAAGCCGCTGCCGACCAGCGCCTGCCCGAACAAAGGCGAGCGGATGTGGTGGAGCGGGAGGAGGCCGATGAGCGCGCCGTTCGCGTCGCGCGCGATGACGAGGTGGCAGCGATGGCCGGTCGCCTTGGTGATCGCCTCGCACCACGCACGGCTGTGGAACGGCGTCGCGTCGGGGTGCGCGGCGACATAGGCGTCCCACGCCGCCGTGTCGGATAGCGGAGCGGCGGTGAAGCTTTGGTCGATCGACACGGGCGCGTTCACGCCGCCGCGCGCCAAGGCTGCGCACGCTGCTGTTGCCCAGGGAGCAAGGCGTCGGCGCGCGTCCATTCGAAATCGGCGAGCAATTTCCTTAGCTTGCCGGCCATAGCCGACAATCCGCTGTAGTGGCGGATCTTCGACTTGATCGGCGCATCGGCGACGCGCGGCTGACCGGGGTCGATTTCCCACGGGTGGAAATAGAGGATGGCCGGATGCCCCTCTTCGTTCATCCGCGCGATCGCCCAGCGCGTGAAGCCATAGGGCAGCATCCGCATGAAGCCGCCGCCGCCCGCCGCCAATGTCCGCCCGGCAAAGCGCGCGGTGGTGACGGGCCATTCGACGAGATCGCTGTCGGCCAGCGGGCGCCAGGCATGGCGCGGGCTTTGCGGCCAGCCATAATGGTCGTGGACGACCGGCGCGACGCTCGACGAATAGGCATAGCCCTGTTCGGCGAGCACCGCGTGCGCCCACGGCGTGCGCGTATCGACCGAGAAGCTCGGCGCACGATAGCCGCGGATTTTGGCGCCGCCGAGGTCTTCGAGGATCGCCTGCGTCTGCTTGAGGTCGGCGGCGAATTCGTCGGCGGTCATGTTGAACACGCGCTTGTGGTCATAGCCGTGGCTGGCGAGTTCGTGTCCCGCCGCGACGATGCGCCTGATCAGCGCGGGATAGCGTTCGGCGACCCAGCCCAGGGTGAAGAAGGTGCCCACCGCGCCCGCATCGGCGAAAATCCGCAGCACCGCGTCGCAATTCGCCTCGACGCGGCATTCGAGGCTCGGCCAGTCGGCGCGGTCGATCGTGCGCTCAAAGGCGCCGACCTGGAACCAGTCCTCGACATCGACCGACAGGCCGTTCTGCATTTTTCTTCACCTTCATCAGCGGGATAGCCGATTTTGGCCGGATTGTCAGGCGGCCCAGGTCCGCGAATTGGCCGGGTTCGGGGCATTGTCCGGATCGCGTTCGACCCATTCGATCAGGAGGTCGAGCACGCGGCGGAGCGCGGCATCCTGTTCGACGAGCCGCGCCTCGAGCGAGGCGATCTGCCCCTCCAGCGCCGCGAGATGTTCGGGGTCGATCGCGGGCGCCGCCGGAGCGGGCGCTTCGGCCGCGGCCTCGGGTGCGAGTTCCAGGACATCGGCCTCGGGCTGTTCCATCGGCTTCGGCGGGGTCAGCGTGACGACGCGCGCGGGGTCGGCGGGTGCGGAAAAGGGCGGACGAGCATCGGCGGCGGATTCAGCGGCGCGCTGTGGCCATTCGAGCGACGCTTCGTTGGCGGGCGCCGGAACCGCGAAGGGCGCGGGCGTCGGTGCGACCGCGGTGGCGGCCGCCGCAACGACCTCAGCAACCGGCAGCGGCGCCAGCGTCGCCGCGTCGATACCGCGATCGGCCTCGATCTCGGCGACGACCGAGCGCACATTCTGCGCGGTGATGCGGTTCATCTGTTCGACCGCGCCATAGAGCAGCAGGCGGCTGACGAGGACGTTCAGCTTGCGCGGCACGCCTTCGCTGTAATCGAAGATTTCCTCGAATGCGTCGGGGCTGAAGCTGGGATTGCCCGTCCAGCCGACCTTGCTCAAACGGTGCAGGATATAGGGTTCGACCTCTTCGGGCTCCATCGGGTCGAGGTGGTGCGTCGCGATCACGCGCTGGCGCAGCTGCTCGAGCGTCGGCGAATGGAAGAGCGTCTGACGAAACTCGGGCTGGCCGAGCAGGAATATCTGCAGCAGCGAATGGCCGCCGAGCTGGAAGTTCGAGAGCATGCGCAGCTCTTCGAGCGCCGAGATCGCGAGATTCTGCCCCTCGTCGACGATCAGCAGCGTCCGGCGGCCGGCGCGCGCCTGTTCGCGCAGATATTGCTCCATCGAGCGCAGCAGTTCGGCCTTGCTCTGCCCTTCCCACTCGATGCCGAACTGTTCGGCGACGAGGCGCAGAAGATCGTCGCCCTCGACCTGCGTCGATACCAGCTTGACCGCGGTCAGGCGGTTGGCGTCGATCGTGTTCATCAGATGGCCGACGAGCGTCGTCTTGCCCGCGCCGACATCGCCGGTGATGACGATGAAGCCTTCGCCCTGCGCAAGGCCATAGCCGAGGTAGGACATCGCCTTCCGGTGCGTGCCGCTTTCGAAATAGAAATGCGGGTCTGGGGTCAGCTGGAACGGACGCCCGGTGAAACCATAGAACTGATCGTACATCGCAAAAATTCCCGTTGCTTGGTCAGAAGTTGTAACGAAGTCCCACCAAAGCTGAACCGATAAGCTGACTGTTGACGCCTTCTTGGTCGAAGGCGTTGAGGCTGGCCGCCGCGGTCCCCGTGAGGCCGCGCCAGAAACGCCGCGAATAGGATGTGGTCAGGCCGGCCGACTGGACGTCGCTCGCACCCGGCGCGCCATTGTCGAAATAATTGACGTAACCCGACAAGGAGAGGTCGGAATCGGCGTCGAGCGGACGCGCCGCCGACACGAAGAGATAATAATTCTCGTCCTTGATCCCGTTGAGGTTGCCGATCGGCGACAGCAAGGGCGCGAGCAGCTTGCGCTGGTCGTAGCCGAGGCCGACGCCGTAGCTCCAGCCGGCGAAGCGCGACGACAGCGTCGCCTGAACGCCGCGGCTGCGATATTGCGCCGAGGTCGCATTGCCGAGCTGGTTGCTGAGGCAGCCGCCGCCCTGTTGCCCGAAGACGCACGGATTGACGTCGCCGCCGATCGGGTTGCGCGTCGGGTCGAATTGCGTCGGCAGCGCGGCAAGTCCGCTCGACAAGCCGCGGCCGAGGCTGGAAAGCCCGTCATAGACGCCGACCTGGATCGAGGTCGCATGATCGGCGCGATAGCTGAAGCTGCCCGTATAGATGGTGTCGCCGTAACGACGTCCGACGCGCGCGGTCAGCGAGGTGCGGCGGCTGGGCTGCCACATCACGCCAGCGTCCCAGATCAGCCCGTCGGTGTCGAACGACAGCTGGCGCGGGGTCGATTTGTCGGTGATGAAGCGGCCGCTCGCATCGCGCACGGGGACGCCATTGGCATCGACGACCGGATTGCGCTGGCCGATCTCGATATCTTCGTAGCCGACGCCGCCAAGCAACGCGACCGTCGGGCCGATCGGCACCGTCACGTCGGCGCGGGCGAATTTGCCCTCGTAGCGCTGGTCGAGCTGGCTCGCATCCTCGCGCTCGTAACCGCCCGACACCTGCCATCCGAACGGCAGGTCGCCCGGCCGTGCGCCGACGCTGGCCCACGCGACATGGTTGGTCGAGCTGTCGAAAATATCCTGCGGCTGGGTTCCGGGCGACAGGATCGCCGGCTCGTCAATGTCGACCTTGGTATAGCCGAAGCGATAGCCCGCCCCGACGTCGAGCCCGCCGATACGCCGCGTGAAGGTCGGCCCGGCGTAGAGTGAATAAAGGTTCGCGACATTGCTGGCGTCGCCGATGAACAGGCCGGGATCGGCGCCCTGCCCGTCGGCGCGCGTGCGCGTGGCGAGCGCGCCGCCTTCGAGATTCAGGCCGCGCGCGGCCTCGATTCGGCCGCGGGCGAGGCCGCTGATCGTGTCCGAATCGCCGAGATCGCCGTTCCATCCGAAGCGATGTTCGTAGCGCAGGCTGGCGCTCAGTTCGGCGCGGTTCGTCGCGATCGCCGCGTCGACCCCGACCGCGACATTGGTATAGGTCAGCACGTCGCCGCCATTTTTCAGGTCGGCGGTCAAAATCTGATCGACTTCGAGATAGGGGCTGACGTCGACCGTTCGCTGCGTGCGGCGCCCTTCGGCGCGCTTCGCTGCGCGGCCCTCGGATGCCGGCGCGCCGGCCGAAGGCGCGTCGCCGCCGCCCGTTCCGGGATCGCCCGAAAATTGCGCATGTGCGCCCGTCGCCGTCCCGGCGAGCAGCAGGGCCGCCAGCGTCCCCATATGACGCATGGTGGTCGTGGTGCGCATCACGCGCCTCCTTGTCCGTAATAGGTGCCGAAGCGGCGGCCGCCCGGCGAATATTTGACCCCGTTGAGGAGCAGCTGGATATGCGGACATGCGCCCATCAGGCCGATCGCGTCGCGCAACGCCGATTCGAGCGTTTCGTCGGCGCGCACGACCATGATCGTCTGCCCGACATGCCCCGCGAGCACCGCCGCGGGCGACGCCGCGAGCACCGGCGGCGAATCGATGATGAGGATGCGGCCCGGCGCGCCCTGTTCGAGTTGCGCCAGCAAAGCCTCGGTCCGCGCCGAGGCGAGGAGTTCGGTGTCATGCATATGCCCGGTGCCCGCGGGCATGACCTTCAGCCCCGGAATGTCGGTCTGGATCAGGCAGTCGCCGAGCGGCAGATGCGGATCGGCGAGCGCGTCCATCAGCCCCGGGCCGTCGTCGAGCCCGAGCGCTTCGAGCACGCTCGGCTTGGCGATATCGGCATCGATCAACAGCACGTCATGATCGGCCTCGACCGCAAGGCTGAGCGCGAGGTTGACCGCGGAGAAGGTCTTGCCCTCGCCCGGATTGGCCGATGCGATCAGCACGCGGTGGCCGCGCGGCAGGATCGGGCGATTGCCGGCGCCGCCGAAATTGCGGATCAGTTCGCGCTTCACGATGCGATATTCTTCGGAGATGCCGGTGACCGGGGTGCCCGGCACGATCATCCCGCGCGCCGCGAGGCGGTCACGGTCGATCGTTCCTTGCCGCGTCGGCACGATAGCGGGCGCCGCCTTGGCGACGTCCTTGCGCGGCGACGGCTTGGGAGCGACTGGTGCGGCCTCGACGGCGAGCGCCGCTTCGACAACGGGATCGGGGATTTCGGGCTGCGGGGTTTCCGTGGCCGGCTCGGCCTTGGCCTTCTTCGCCTTTTTCTCGGGCTCGGGCGGCAGCTTCGAGACGTCGATCGTCGGCGCGTTGGCGGCGGGGTCGAGGCCGAACATATCGGCTGCGCGTTCGAGGAGCGAGGGCGGGCGCTTGACTTTGCGTTGATCGTTCATGTCATCGTCCCCCGTCACGCAACCATGCCGCGCTGGATGAATTCGACGACCAGCAGCAAGGCGTAAAGCCCGACCAGCGCGCCCCCGCCGCTCATCAGCCAGACGAGTTTCTTGCGCCGGTCGAGATGGCGGTCAGGCGTCACGACTTCGGTGATCGACCCGATCACCGGCAGCCCGCTCGCGCGCTCGAGCTTCGCCGCGGTCGCGTAACTGGTGCGCACCTGGGCGAGACCGAAGGCGGCGCCGACACCCCCGCCGATACCCGCGAGCAGGACGAGCGTCAGGAACAAGGGCCGGTTAGGCGCCGCGGGGCTCGTCGGTTTCGAGGGCGGGTCGAGCAACTCGATCTTGATCGCATCGGTTTCGGTCTGCACCTCGCCGCGCATCCGCACCTGTTCGCGCTGCGCGAGCAATTTGTCATACTGCGCCTTGAACGCGGTATATTCGCCGTTGATCCGGTCGTATTCGGCCGCGATGCCGGGGTTCTGGATCTGCTGCGAGGTGATCCTGGCAATGTCGCCGGTGAGCTGCGCCTTGCGCGACGACAGCGCGCTGACCGTCGCCTGCCGCTCGGCGCGCATCGCCGACAGCGAGGCATAGGCCGGGTTCTGCGAATTGCCGCCACCGCCGCCGCCCGCGCCTTCGCGGTCGGCCATCGCTTTCAGCGAGGCGATCTGGCTCTTGAGCGCGATCACGTCGGGGTGCGCGTCGGTCAGCCCGCGTGCGCGCATCGACGAGAGTTCATTTTGCGCGCCCGCAAGCTGCTGGCGCGCGACGCCGCCGCCGACGCTGCCCATGCCCGGGATGTTGATCGTCGCGGGGGTCGAGGCGAGCTGGCCGTTGGCGGCGGCGAGCTGCGCCTGCGCCGACACGAGCTGCGAATCGATCTGGCCGAGTTCGGCGCGCGCGGCGTCGACGCGCTGGGCGGGCGACCCGCTGCCGCCCGGGATCAGGCCGATATTCTGCGCCTCGAACGCGCCGCGGCGCGCTTCGACTTCGCGCAGCGCCTTTTCGCGGTCGGCGATCTGCGCGTCGAGGAATTTCAGCCCCTCGCGCGCGTTCATCCGGCCGCCGCGCAGCTGATCGTCGCGGAACACGGTGATCAGGCTGTCGAGCACGCCCGATGCCAGCTTCGCATTGTCGGCGTCGGACAGGCTGCCGACCGCGATGCTCGACGTGATTTCAAAGATATTGTCCTGCTGCGGGATGACCTTGATGCTCTTTTGCAGCATGCCGACCGCGCCGGCCTTTTCGCGCTCGTTCGCGCCGGCGGGGAGCAGGCCGGTGGTCGCCGCGACCTTTTCCATATTGCGTGCGCTGGTCAGCGTTTCGCGAATCTGGTCGAGCTGCGGGCGTCCGCCACCGATCTGCGCGTCGTCGGGCAGGATTTCGTTGACGTCGACGAGCAGGCGCGCGCGGCTGTCATAGCGGTTGGGGATCGACGCGATCGCCAGCCAGCCGAGGATGCAGATGCCCCACGCCACTGCGAGCACGAGCCACCGGCGCGTCCAGACGCTGTGCAGCGCTACCCTGAATTCGTCGTAAAGGCTGGTCATCGCTCGAAATCGATCCTTGGGAAATGGGTGGGTTGGCGGGCCAGGGTCAGAACATGCTTTCGGGGATGATGATCACATCGCCGGGCTGCAGCCGCACATTCGCCTTGATGTCGCCGCGCTTGATCAGGTCATTAAGCCGCAGGCCGAACTCCTGCTGCTTCCCACTGCCCTTGTCGAAACGGACGAGTCGCGCTTTGTTACCAGCGGCATATTCGCCCAGCCCGCCGACTGCAATCATTGCGTCGAGCACGGTCATGTTGGCGCGGAACGGAATCGACGCGGGTTTTTCGGTCGCGCCGACGACGCGGATCTGCTGCGAGAAGGTGCTGTTAAAGGTCGTGACGATCACGCTGACGATCGGATCGGTGATATATTGGCTGAGCTGGAGCTTGAGATCCTGCTGGAGCATCGTGGGAGTTTTCCCCACCGCGGGCATGTCGGTGATCAGCGGCGTGGTGATGCGGCCGTCGGGGCGGACCTGGACCTTGCCGCCGAGTTCGGGATTGCGCCACACGAATATCTGGAGCTCGTCGAGCGGGCCGATGATATATTCCTCGCCCGGCCCTTCCTGATTCTGGACGAAGTTCGCGCTCGGCAGCTGCGGCGCGCTGCCGCCCGCGCCCATGCAGCCCGTCAGCGCGGTCGCGGCGATGCCCGACACGAGCGCGGCACGCGCGATACGGAGCGAGGGGAACGAAGCCATAATCCATCAACCTTTCGAGCCGTCAGGGGAACCGCGGTCCGGAAACTCCGCGGCGACAGCCATTGCGTCAGCTTCCGCCATTGCTCGAAAAGGGTGAACATAATGTTAGTATTGAACTAAGTTTGGACCGCGCTCGTCGGAATATGTCCCGATAAGGAACAGATTCAGGCGTGTCAGACGAGCATTTCGCGCGCCGGCCCCTGCCCCAGGAAGGTCGCGGGGCTCGCGCTCGCGCCATAAGCGCCCGCCTGAAAGATCGCGATGAGGTCGCCGGCCTCGGCGCGCGGGAGGGCGACCTGATCGCCGAGGCGGTCGAGCGGGGTGCAGAGGCAGCCCACGACCGACACCGTCTCGATGGGTTCGCGCCCGAAGGCGCCCGCGACCGCGATCGGATAGTTGCGGCGGATCACGGTGCCGAAATTGCCGCTCGCGGCGAGCTGGTGGTGGAGGCCGCCGTCGGTGACGAGGAAGGTTTCGCCGTGGCTGGTCTTCCGGTCGACGATGCGGGTCAGATAGACCCCCGCCTCGGCCACGAGCCAGCGGCCAAGCTCCATCGCGAAATGGCTCTTTGCGAGGATCGGATCGCGCGCGCCGAGCGTCTCGGCGAGCGCCGCCCCGACCGCGGCGACATCGACCGCCTTGTCGCCGGGAAAATAGGGCACGCCCATCCCGCCACCGAGATTGACCAGCGGCGGCGTCTCCCCGATCTCGTTCGCCAGCCGCGCGGCGAGCGCGACCGTCTGCGCCTGCGTATCGGCGATGGCGGCGGCATCAAGCGCCTGCGATCCCGCGAAAATATGGAAGCCCTGCCAGTCGGCACCGGCATCGATCAGGCGCCGCACCAATGCCGGAACCTCGGCGGAATCGACCCCGAAGGGCTTGGCGCCGCCGCCCATCTTCATGCCCGACCCCTTGAGGTCGAAGTCGGGATTGACGCGCACGGCGAGGCTGGGCGTCAGGCCGAGATGTTCGGCGATTGACAACGCCCGTTCGGCCTCACCCGCGGATTCGAGATTGAGCGTCGCGCCGGCGGTGATCGTCGCTTCGAGCTCGCGGTCGCGCTTGCCGGGGCCGGCGAAGCTGACGTCGCCCGCCGGCATGCCGCTGGCGAGCGCGGCCTTGAGCTCGCCGCCCGAGGCGACGTCGAACCCGTCGACGAGCCGCGCCATGAAGGCGAGCAAAGGCGCATAGGGGTTCGCCTTCATCGCATAGTGAAGCTGGACCCCGGCGGGCATCGCGGCGCGCCATTCGGCGACGCGCGCGGTGAGCATCGTGCTGTCATAGGCGAACAGCGGTGTGTCGCCCGCGACGTCGGCGAGCGCCTCCGCGCGGTCACCGCCGATCAGCAGCATGCCGCTGGGGTCGGCGCGGAAGCCGGGGGGGATCGGGCCGTGGGGCTTCATGCAATCACCTTCGATGTCGGCCGACCATTCAGCTTTCCCAACCCGTTCGTGTCGAGCCCTTCGACTGCCTTGCAGGCGCTCAGGATAAACTTCAGGCATTCGCCGGAAGTCGAGACACCCATCGGCGCAGCGCTTGACCGAGGGGCATCTCGACTTCGCTCGATGCGAACGGACTTATTTGCCATGGCCATGCTCCTTCGCCCAATCGGCGGCGATCGCCACGCGGTCGAGCTTGCCATTGGGATTGCGCGGCAGGGCATCGCGCCACTCGATCGCCTGCGGCTGCATGAAATTGGGGAGGTTCTGGCGGAGATAGGCCGCCAGCCCCTCCTCGTCCGCAGCGCCATCCTTGCCGCGGATGATCAGGATAATCGCGGCGCCGAGCCGCAGGTCGGGAACGCCGAATGCGACGGCTTCGTAGATCAGCCCCGAAGCGACCGCGACATCCTCGACCTCGGTCGGGCTGACGCGGTTGCCCGCGGTCTTGATCATCGCGTCTGCACGGCCGACGAAATAGAGGAGATGGTTGGCGTCGCGGCGCACCGTGTCGCCCGACCACACCGCCATGCCGCCATATTCGGACGCGCGTGGCGCGGGTTTGAAGCGCTGCGCGGTGCGTTCGTCGTCCTGCCAATAGCCTTTGGCGACGAGCGGGCCGCAATGGACGAGCTCGCCCGATTCTTCGTCGGCGGTGATCGTGCCGTCGGGACGGCACACCAATATCTCGGCATGCGGGATCGCGCGGCCCATCGAGGTTGGATGGTCGGCGACGAATTTCGGGTCGAGGTACGTCGAGCGGAACGCCTCGGTCAGCCCATACATCGGATAGATGTCGGCGTCGGGGAAAGTTCCGCGCATCGCATCGATCAGCGAAGGCGTCAGCGCGCCGCCGCTGTTGGTCAGGCGTTTCAGACAGGCCGCCGTTTCGGCGGGCCATTCGGCCTCGACGAGTTGCACCCAGAGCGGCGGCACGCCCGCGAGCGTCGTCGCCTTGTGCCGCGCCACCGCCTTCACGACGTCACGCGCGGTCAGATAATCGAGCGGCGCGACCGCGGCGCCGGCATACCAGCTCGAAAGCAGCTGGTTCTGGCCATAATCGAAGCTGAGCGGGAGAACGGCGAGCACGCGGTCTTCAGGGACGATCTTGAGGTATGATGCGACGCTTTCGGCACCGAGCCACAAATTCGCGTGGCTGAGCATCACGCCTTTGGGCCGCCCCGTCGAGCCGCTGGTGTAGAGGATGGCGGCGAGATCGTCGGGTTCGGCGAGCGAGAGCGGAAGTCCCTGTCCGCCCGAATCAATCACTTCCTCGCCGATCTTCAGATCCTGCACCACGCATTCGTCGGGCAGGCCATCGCCGAGCATCTCGGCGCGCGCGCCATTGGTGACGAGCAGTTTCGCGCCGCTGTCGGACAGGATATGCGCGACCTGCGGCGCCTTGAGCAGCGGATTGACCGGCACATGGATCAGCCCCGCGCGCGCCGCGGCGAGCGGCATCAGGCAGGCGAGCCGCGTCTTGGCGCTCCAGCTCGCGACGCGTTCGCCCGGCCCGCCGGCCTGTTCGAGCAGCCATGACGCCAGCCGTCCGACGCCGGCGTCGAGATCGGCGAAGGTGGTGACCCGATCGCCGGTCAGCAGCGCAGCCGCGTCCGGCGCGCCGCGGCGGGCGAGATGGTCGATCGGCCTTGAAGATGTGTTTTCGGCTTTGGTCATCGGCTGTTAGGACAGGAGTGATAGAGGGCGGCACCATGCAAGGGAACGGTGAACATCACGCTAATGATGAGCGGCTGCCCGCCACAGCGCGCGCAGCGGGCTTTGCTTCGCCGTTCGACCGCGCGGAGTGGTTCGACCTGCTCACCGCGCATGGTTTTGCGGGCCATGGCCGAATCGACGCGCGGGGCATCGCCGGCACGACGAACGCATGGCTGCCGCTGCGGGTCGAGGCGCCGGGCGATCTGGCCGGCCTGACCAACTGGTACAGTTTTTCGATCCGCCCGCTTTTCGACGGCGGCGATGATCGCGGCGGCGCCCTTCGCGCGCTCTTCGCCGATCTTCGCCGACAGGCCGCGCGGCTGATGCTCTATCCTGTTGTCGACCCCGATGCGCTGGCCGCCGCGCTGCGCGCCGCGGGCTGGTGGGTGAAGACGGTGCCCGCCGGCGACCGGCACTGGCTCGACCTGGGCGAGATGGACCATGACGCCTGGTGGGCGAGCCGGCCCGGCGCGCTGCGCAATACGGTCCAGCGCAAGGCGAAGAAGGGCGTGGTCGATATCCAGCTGCTCACCGATTTCGATCCGGGAAGCTGGGCCGTTTACGAACAAATCTACGCCGCAAGCTGGAAGCCGGAGGAAGGCGACCCCGCGCTGCTGCGCGCCTTTGCCGAAATGGAAAATGCGCGCGGCACTTTCCGCATGGGGATCGCACGCATCGACGGCGTGCCCGTCGCCGCGCAATATTGGACCGTCGAGGACGGCACCGCCTTCATTCACAAGCTCGCGCATGTCGAGGACAGCCTGAAAGCCTCCCCCGGCACCTTGCTGTCCGCCGCGCTGTTCCGCCATGTGATCGAGGTCGACGGCGTGAAGCGCATCGATTTCGGCACCGGCAACGACGGGTACAAACGCGACTGGATGAACCGCCACGACCCGCTGTGGCGTATCGAGGCTTTCAATCCATCGCGGCTCGCGGCATGGGGGCCGGCATTGAAGGCATTCCTCCATTCGCTGTTCAGGAAAGACTCATGACCGAAGCCACGCCCAAAGCATCCGGCGTCGACGCCACCCTTCGTGCCCTGCTCGCCGACGTGCTCGGCCTCGGCGAAGCGCGCGCCGCGGCGCTGACCGAGGACAGCGGCCTGTTCGGCGAACTGCCCGAGTTCGATTCGATGGCGGTCGCGACGGTGCTGACCGAGATGGAAGACCGGCTGGGCATCCTCATCGACGATGACGAGATCGATGGCGAAATCTTTGAAACCTACGGCAATTTGCTCGCCTTTTCGCTGCGCAAAGTGACCGACTGAGCCCGGATGCGCGCATGGGTGAACATCGATTGCGCATCGACCCAGCGGGCACGTCCCGCGCCACCATCCTGATCGTCCCGCCGCTGTTCGAGGAAGCGAACCGCACGCGCCGCACATTGGTGCTCGCGATGCGCGCGCTGGCGGCCGATGGATTTGCGGCGTTGCTGCCCGACCTTCCGGGGCAGAATGAGAGCCCTGTGCCGTTGGAGCAGGTCGACCTGGCGCGCTGGCAGGACGCGCTTGCCGAGGTTGCGGCGGGCGTCGATGGCCCGATCCTTGTCGCATCGGTTCGCGGCGGCGCGTTGATCGATCACCGGGTGAAAGCCGCGGCCTGGTGGCGCCTAGCGCCCGTCGGCGGAGCGTCGCTGCTCCGCACCCTGATGCGGGCGCGGGTAAGCGCCGACCGCGAGGCCGGACTGACCTCTTCGCTCGAAAGCTTGCAGGAAGCGGCGAAGACCGGGCCGCTGCTGGTCGCGGGCAACCGATTGTCCCCGCAAATGGTCGCGCAGCTCGGCGCGAGCGAGGCGCAGCCGGTCGAACCTTTGCGCAGTGTTGGCCTGGGCATCGATGGCATCGCCGGAACACCGCTGTGGCTGCGCGCCGAACCGGGCGAGGATGCCGCGATGGCGGCGGCGATCGCCGCCGACATTTCCGCGTGGAGCAAGACATGCGGCATCAGCTGAGCTTTGCCTGCGAAGGCGCGGCGCTCGCCGCGAGCCTCGACGAGGCGGCGGGTTCGACCGGCCTGCTGATCGTGTCGGGCGGGAACGAGATTCGCAGCGGCGCGCATCGCGGGATGGCGATGCTGGCGGCGCGGGTCGCGGCGGCAGGTTATCCGGTATTCCGTTTCGACCGGCGAGGGATCGGCGACAGCGAAGGCGCGAACGGCGGCTTCGAAAGCAGCGGACCCGATATTGGGGCGGCGATTGCGGCGTTTCGCGGGGCGGCGCCGCATGTGACGCGCATCGTCGGCTTCGGCAATTGCGATGCGGCGAGCGCGTTGTTGCTTCACCAGCCGCTGGCGCTCGATGGGCTGATCGTGGCCAATCCGTGGACTTATGACGGCGACGCCGAGGAAGCGGACGAGCCCGCGCTGCCCCCTGCTGCGGCGATCCGGGCGCGCTATCTGTCGCGGTTGAAGGACCCGAAGAGCCTGCTGCGGCTGGTCAAGGGCGAGGTGGATTTCCGGAAGCTGTTTCGCGGGCTTTCGGCGCTCAAGGCGCCAGCCCTGCCCGCTGCGCCCGATAGTTTGGCGGCACGGATCGATCGGGCGGTGGTCCAACTCGGTCCGCCCGCGACGATCCTGCTCGCGACGGGCGACCGGACCGCGCAGGCCTTTATGGAAAACTGTCCGGTTTCGTTGACCCGCTTGCCCGTCCAGCGCCTTGCCAGTCCGTCGCACAGCTTTGCCGGCGACGATGCGGAGTGGCTGGTCGAGCGGATATTGGAAACATTGGGACGATAGTCTTGTGCGGCCGGCACCCCGCGTCTGTTTTGGGGTGGGGAGCGGACGTAGTCAGTTCCTCCCCGGACCGGGGAGGTGGCAGCCCGCAGGGCTGACGGAGGGGTCGAAACCTCTCGTCAAGACGCACCGTCCCGACCCCTCCACCACCGCTTCGCGGCGGTCCCCCTCCCCGTTCCGGGGAGGAACTAAAACGTCCGCTACCGGTCGTAACCCGCCGTTACGCTCCTCAGGCGTCGGCCATCGCGTGATATTCGGCTTCGGCGAGGAAGCGTTCGGCGTCGAGCGCGGCCATGCAGCCCATGCCCGCGGCGGTCACCGCCTGGCGGTACACCTTGTCGGCGACGTCGCCCGCGGCGAAGACGCCGGGGATCGAGGTCAGCGAGGTGCCGGGCGTGATCTGGAGATAGCCGTCGTCGTCGAGCGGCAGCTTGCCCTTGAACAGTTCGGTCGCGGGGCTGTGGCCGATCGCGACGAAGCCGCCGTCGGTCGGCTCATGGCTCGCCGCGCCGGTGACGGTGTCGATCAGGTCGACGCCGACGAGGCCCGTCAAGCCCTCGCCCGCGACGAAACGATCGACGCGCTTGTTCCAGAGTATCTTGATCTTCGGGTTGACCATCAACCGGTCCTGCAGGATCTTTTCGGCGCGGAGATGGTCGCGGCGGTGAATCAGCGTGACGTCTTCGCTGTGGTTGGTGAGGTAGAGCGCTTCCTCGACCGCGGTGTTGCCGCCGCCGATCACCACGACCTTCTTGCCGCGATAGAAGAAGCCATCACAAGTGGCACAAGCCGAAACGCCCTTGCCGCCGAGTTCCTGCTCGCCCGGCACGCCGAGCCATTTCGCCTGCGCGCCCGTCGCGATGACGAGCGTTTCGGCCATATAGACGTCGCCGCCGTCGCCGGTGAGCTTGAACGGGCGGCGCGACAGGTCGACGTCGACGATCGTGTCCCAGATCATGGCTGTCCCGACGTGCATCGCCTGCGCGGTCATCTGTTCCATCAGCCAGGGGCCTTGCACGACCTCGGCAAAGCCGGGGTAGTTTTCGACGTCGGTGGTGATCGTCAGCTGGCCGCCGGGTTGCAGCCCCTGCACGACGATCGGCATCATGCCCGCGCGCGCGGCGTAAATGGCGGCCGACAGGCCGGCGGGGCCGGAACCGAGGATGAGCATCTTGGTGTGATGGACGGCGGGCATGACGATCTTTCGTTGGCGGTGCGGACAGGCACAGATGGGTGTTGCCAACCGCGCTAGCAAGGGACAGGCTACACGCCAAGAGGGAGCCCGCGTGACAATGAACGATCGCGAAACGGTGCCGACGATGCGGCGCCGCGACAATTGGAGATTTGTTGCCGCGATCCTCGTCGCGCTCGCCGCCGCATTTGCCGTCTATATGATGGCCGAGGCGGGAGCGGGCGGCGCGATCGGCTATGCGCTGATGGTGGTACTGCCCGCCGCGCTGTCGGCCTTCATCGCCTGGGCCGGAAGCATCGGGCGCCGCTGGTCGCGGGGCACTTTTCTGGCGGTGCCGCTGTGGCTGGCGTTCGCCGCCACCGCGATCGGCGCGATTGTCCTGCGCGAAGGCGTTGTGTGCCTGGTCATGGTGCTGCCCTTCTGGGTGGGCTTCGGCTATCTCGGCATCTGGCCCGTCTATCTTTATCGCCGCAGCCGGTGGAGCGTCGATCCGGCGACCTTTCGCGCCCATGCGCTGCTGCTCTTGCCCTTCCTCGCGCTGCTGGTCGATCAGCAGGTCGCCCCGCCGCGCGAGACGCGCACGGTGGTCCGCGAGATCATCGTCGACGCGCCCGCCGCGGCGGTGTGGCCGCGCCTGCTCGCCATCCCGGCGATCGCACCGGACGAGGGGCGCTGGAACATCAGCCAGGACCTGCTGCGCCTGCCGCGTCCGGTCGCGGCGCATCTGACGGGCGAAGGCCCCGGCGCGGTCCGCGATGCGCGCTGGCAGGACGATATCCGCTTTCAGGAAATCGTCACCGGCTGGCGGCCGGGCGAGGCGTTGCAATGGCGCTTCGCCTTCCCCGACCCGTCGATCCACCAGCGCACCGACCGGCATATCGAACCGCACGGCCGCCATTTGTGGATCGACAGCGGCGGCTATCGCCTGATTCCGCTGGCCGGCGGCCGGACCAGAATCCGGCTGTGGACGCGCTATCACCTCGCCACCCCGTTCAACGCCTATGCCGGCTGGTGGGGCGAGCGCATATTGGGTGATATTCAAGACAATGTCCTTTCGGTCGTGGCCGGGCGGATCGAGAATCGCACGCGGGGAGAAACGCCATGAGCAGCTGGTGGGACCGTCACGGAGTACCGCGGCTGATCAAATGCGCCTGTTCGCAGGGACAGGTAATGAAGCTGCGCAGCAAGGTCGTGCCGCACGCGCGCGGCGATGTGCTGGAACTCGGCTGCGGCGGCGGGATCAACATGGAATTTTACCGGCCGGGACAGGTCGACAGCTTCAGCGGGCTCGATCCCTCGCCCGAATTGCTCGCGATGAGCGTCGCGGCGGCGGCGGCGCGCGGAATCGACGCCGATATCCGCGGGGGGATCGGCGAGGCGATGCCGTTCGCGAGCGGGTCGTTCGATACGGTCGTTACCACATTTACGCTGTGCTCGGTTCACGATCAGGCGGCGGTGCTCAGCGAGATTCGCCGCGTGCTGAAGCCCGGCGGGACCGCGCTGTTCCTCGAACATGGCGCCGCGCCCGATGACGGGGTCGCGAAATGGCAGCGGCGGATCGAGCCGATATGGAAACGCATCGGCGGCAATTGCCACCTCACGCGGCCGATCGGCGATGCCTATGAAAAGGCGGGTTTTGCGGTCGACCGGCATGGCGCCTCCTATATGCCGAAGACGCCGCGGCCGTTCGGGTGGGTCGAATATGGCGCGGCGCGGGTGCTGGGCTGACGATGGGCGAAGGCGACGACGTCGCGCCATGGATCCTCCGTCAGCGCTGCGTCTTTGGCGCAGTTTATCCTGAGCGCCCGCAAGGCAGTCGAAGGGTGCCGCCACCTCCCCATTGCTTCGCGACGGGGAGGATCAGGTTCACGCGAAGACGCGAAAAGGTTGGCGCGGAGCGAGAGCGTCGGCCCGCCTTCAACCCGCCTTTTGGGCCGCAGCGTCGAATTCAAGGCGCCCGACGGCGATCTTCTGCTTAGCTTCGCGCCTTCGCGTCTTCGCGTGACCCCTTTTCTTCTTCGATTTCAGCGTCATTCGCTGGCATCGGCAGCCCGAAAAAGGCGCAGCGTGCGATTTCGCCCGCCTTGCGCAGCGGGGCGAAGGCTTCGGCACGCGCCGATTCCCACGCTTCCGTTTCGGTGATGTCGAGCGTGCGTTCATAACCCTCGTCGCCGAACTCGCCTTCCTCGATCCCGACATAATCCTCCGGCGGCGGGAAGTTGGTGCGCCATTCGCCGGTTTCCTCGTCGGCCCAGATCGTCATCGCTTCGGCTTCCTCCTCGGGGGTCGGTTCGGCTTCGGGCTCGTCGTCCAGACCGGCGGAAAAGTGCGCAACTTCACGCGCGATCGGGGTATCGCGCCACAGCGTCGCGAGCGGGTTGGCGCGGTTGTCGCGGCCCGCGAGCCAGCAGCCGAGCGCGGCATTATGACCTTCACCTTCGATGTCGAAGAGCGACAGGAACCCCGCCCAGTCGCCCGCGACGATCTGCGCCAGCATCGCCTCGCCCGCGCGGGCGCGGATATCGACAGCGCGGTCGAGGCGCGCGAGCATCGCGAGGCCGAGGCTGGGGATCTGGCGGCGGCGCTTGGTAAAGGCGCGCTGCGTTTCGGCTTCGCTCAGGCGTTCGGTGCTCTCCTCCACCCCGTAGATCGCGCGGTCGAGCAGTTCATCGGCGAGCCGGTCGCGCGCGATGAGCAGCGCCGCGGCCCAGCCGAGCGAAAAAGCCGCACCCTCGGGCCGGCGGCGGAGTTGATAGGCGGCGCTCGGCGACATCGAGACGCGCGTCGCGGCGATGCGCACCGAGCCGGTGACCGCGAGATGGTCGAGGAAATCGCGCTGGAGCTTTGGCGTCCAGTGATAGCTCGC
>NZ_DATFFD010000217.1:0-10668 GCF_035250425.1 Sphingopyxis sp. | reverse complement strand
TCGATCTGCACGTCGTTCTTTTCGCGGTTCATATTATAGGTCACGCTGACCTGGCTGGTCAGCCCGACGACCGGGAAATCCTGGCGATAGAGATTGGCGGTCAGGACAAAATCGTCGCGCGGGGTCTGGGTGATGTCGTTGAGGCCGCTGTTCGTGTCCTTCTCAAGCCGCCAGAAGGCCGCGAAATTATATTGGAAGCGATTGTTGTCGCGGTTGCCGAACAGGCGGATGCCGAGCTGGCTGTCGTTGAACAGGAAGCCGCGAAAATCGCTCTGGAACGGCTGGATTCCGAGGCGGATCGAATAAAAGTCATAGCGGTCGGACGTGTTGCCGAGATGCTTGTCGACAAACAATTCCTGCACGCCGAGGAACGAGTCATAGCGATGGCTCGCCTTCGACGGGCGCACGTCGAGCACGCGCCGTTCGGGCACGTCGACATAATTGGCCTGGTAGGCGAGGGTGACGCGATATTCGATGTCGGGCGGCTTGAACGCGGTCGATCCCTTGATCAGCGCCGCGCCCGCGATGAAGGTTTGTGCAAAGACAAAGCTGCGGTCCTTGCCGAACACGTCGAGGCTGCCCGGCCGCTCGGTCGTCTGGACGCCGACAGGGATGGGAAAGGTGCGCGGTTCGAACACCGTGTCGGATACCGCATTGGCGACGATGAACCAGTCGTCGCCCTTGATCGGCAGCCAGGGAACCTTGCTGCGGTCGATCGCGCGGTCGCCCTTGTAGGTGTTCTGGTTATAGGGGTCGAACCAGCGTTCCTTGACCACGCCCAAGCTCTCGATCAGGCGCCAGCGGTCGGGAACCGGAAGCTGGTCCTCCATCCCCGGAAACGCCTGCGGCGGCGGCGGGCGCAGCGCGCCGGCATTGTCCTGGGTGAGCGCATCCGGAAGGTCGGGGGTATAACCAGGGCGGCGGCGGCCTTCGATAATCCCGGTTACCAGATCGTCCTTGACCATCTCCTGCCAGTCGACCGGCGGTGGCGGCGGGATCAATTCTTCGGCGGGCTGTTCGGCGCGTGCGGCATCGCCGACGACAGGCGGTCCCTCGGGCGCGGGCGGCGGCGGCGGAATCTCGGCGCCCGGCGCGCCCTGCGCGGCGAGCGTCGCGATGATCGGGAGAAGGCTGCTTCCGAGGGCGCTCATAGTCTGGCGACCACAAATCTACCGTGCCCCTGCGAAGGCAGGGGTCCATCACCCGCCACATCGAAATCCAGCAGCCGATGCTGGAAAGGCGATAGCTTAGGAGATGGACCCCTGCCTTCGCGGCGGCACAAGCGATGGGAGAGCACCAGCCGCAACATTCTATAGCCCGTCGCAGACGTTCTGGTTCGCCGTGTCGAGGAACGGGGCGAACGGGCAGCTGATATAGCGCAGGCGAACCCCGGCGCCGACATTCACGACGACATTGTCGGCGCGAATGGCCTTCGGCGCATTGCCAATGCCGCCGACGCGCGCGCCGCCATTATGCGCGCCGAGGAAGCTGATCATATCATCCTGATCGATGCCGTCGCCCGACACACCGATCGCACCGACCAGCTGATTGCCGCGATAGATGGGGACCGAGCCCGGAAAGATCTGGATGCCGTTCTGCAGCCGGTTCTGCCCCGGCGCGACGTCGGGCAGCGTCGTGCAGCGCTGCGGCGTATCCGCTGGGCTCGTACCACCGACAAAGCCGAGATGCGCGCCGAGATTGCCGATGATCAGCGCCGATTGCAGCCCGGTCGAGAAAGGGTTGAACTGCTGGATCGGGCGCGACAGCGGTCCGTGCGGGCGGCCGACCTCGCCGTCGGGGAAATAGGGCCGCGACAAATTGCCGCCCGACCGGTCGGCAAAGGCGATCGTGCCGGTGAGCGCCGCGGGATCGTTCAGGAAGGTCCGCGTCGCACTGACGAACTGGCGGACGTCGGCACTGGCGTTGGCGCTGAGTTCGCTCCCCGCCTGCGCGCCCGAGAAAAAAGCGGCGGTACGGGCCTTTTGCAGGCTCACGTCGGTGCCGAAAATCGGCGCGTCGGGCGAGCGGACGAGACCGAGCACCGACCCATGCGTGTCGACGATGCTGATCGTCACCTGCGCCCGGCTGTCGAGCGGGCGGCGGATTTGCGCACGCGCGCGGCTCATCACCGTGAAGGCTTCTTCGAGCACCGCGCGCGCCTCGGCCTGCGTCAGCGGCGCGCTGTTGGTCGCCCCGTCGGTGCCGGCGCGCAGCGGATAGCGGTTCGTACCGCTGCCGTCGGTGAGGACGAACGCGTCGCGGTTCGAAAATTCGGCGGCGGTCGAGGCGCGGATGCCTGAGGCTTCGCTGCCATAGGCGGTGCCGGGGATGATCGCGGCATTGGCATAGCCGATCACCGCGACCAGACTGCCCGCAACGCCGTTGAGGCTCGCGAAACTCGCGCCGCCGCTGGTCATTACCCCCGCAAAGGTTGCATCGGAGAAGCGCAGGCTGGTCCCGTCGACGGTGATCTTGTCGGCGGTGATCGCCGCCGGTGCTTCGAACCCGCGCGTACCGGCGAGCGCGATGAACTCCTCGGGGTCGTTGTCGATGTCGAGGATATTATTGTCGCTGCCGTAATCGCCGTCGCCCATCACCCCGACACCGCCGACGAGCACGCCATTCTTGTAAAGCGGCAGCCCGCCCGGATCGGCGGCGAGGCCGAGCGGCGAACGTTTGGGCCCGATCAGCGCCGCCGCGCCCGCCATGCCAAAACGGCTATTGAGGTCGCTGCACGGCAGCTGGCTGAACTGCACCCCGAACAAGGGTCCGCTTTCGAGGCCGACGGTGGTCGGCGCGGGCGGAAAATGCTCCTGGACGATCTGGCTCGCGGTGCGGGTCGAAAAGGCGTTGCCGCCGCTCGAGAGATAAGCCCCCGTCACCGCCTTGGCGATCGCGCCGCCTTCCGCCGGGAAGGGCACATTCTGCGCGTCGATGTTCACGCCATTGGGGGCGGGCGCAGTCGTCGCGGTCGCACGCGCGCCGTTCATGCGGAACACGCCGAGCACATTGCCGACGCGGTCGGTCACCGCGATCACCGACGGCAGGCTGCGGGCCTGCGCTTCGGCGATCGCCTGCGCCAGCACGCGCTCGACATCGGTGGTGCTCAGCGCTTCGGCGGCGGGCGGCGTATACACCGTAGTCGGCGTTGGAGTGGGGGTCGGCGTGGGCGTCGGGGTCGGCGTGCCGCCGCCCCCCCCGCCACCGCCGCCGCAAGAGGTGAGCAGCAGCGCGCCCATCGCGGCAAAGGCGGCCGAACGGAAAAGATGGGTCTTGCTTCGCATGATCTTACCGCAGCGCCCCGATCGCGCGCACCGCGCTGCCGAACGACGCCTGGAATTCGCTGGGTTTATAGGCGTTGGGATCCTTCACCGCGGCGTAAGCGCGGTCGATGTCGCCGCGGATGCCCGCCGCCGCGCCCACGGTGACGCGGCCCGACGACACCATCGCGTTGAGCAAGGTATCGACCCCCATCACCGCCTGCTGCGACCCCGAATAATCGGTGTAGCGATCGCTGATCGCCTTTGCCGAAATCGCATCGACCATCGCGAAGGCGTCGGCGCCCGAAAAGCTGCGCGAGGCGAAGGCGCTCTTGAGCGCCGCGACCGTCTGCGCCAGCTGCGCCGCCGCGGCGACCGCGCTTTGCCGGTCGGTCGCCATCGCCTTGTGGAACGCCGCGGTGCGCGCCGCGAGCTGGTCGGCGAGCGCGGGCGCCGCAAGCCGCGCGGCGGCGGCGAGCATGATCAGATTCTCGTCATTATAGGGCGGCATGCCTTCGGGGATCGACCGGCCGGGATTGTCGAGCCCCGTCCGCACCGGCTTCGCCTGATCGAAGATGCGGCGATGGCAGCTGTGGCAATCGAGGAAATAAAATTCGGGGAACATCCCCTCGGTCCCGCGCCGCGTCTGGAACAGCGCGAGGCTGCGTTCGATCGCGGTCGCCTGCCCGACCGCCCACATCTGGACATGGTCGGTGCGCCGTCCCGCGGCGCCGAACTTGCGCCAGCCATAGTCGGCGTCTTCCTGATGATGCGCCTGGAGCGAGGAGAAGAGGTCGAGTTCGAACGAAATGCGCGGATGACCGGCGGCCATGAGGCGGTGGGTGACGAATTGCCCCTCGCCCGCCTCTCCGAAGTGGCAGTCGACACACACGCCAGCACGGACCACCGGATCCTCGAGCTTCTTGAGCCCTGCCGACAGGTTCGCGAGATGTTTGTCGCGCATTTCACGGTCAGGGTCGGCGTTTGTCCCGACCCCGGCATAATGGCTGGCGATCCAGCCGCCCGCCGGCCCGTGGCACGATTCGCAGCCGACGCCGTCTTCGGCCGGGACCGCGCGCGCCGTGCCCGCCGTGCTGTGACAGCCGAGGCACATCTGCGCCTTGGCGGGGTCGCCGATACCGAGATTGCGCGCGATGAACTGGCTGCGGTTATTGCCCAGCACCGCCCACGCCCGGCTGTGCGCGCCGCCCGGGGTCGAGGGTTCCTGCCATTTCATCAGCTCGTCCTGGCGGACGACGGTGCCGTCGCCCTCCATCCGGCCGTGGCAGGTCGACCCGGCACAGGAGGCGACGCCCGTGTAGCGCGCGCCGCTTTCGCCCTGCGACCGGGCTGGGGGGGCAAAGACGAACGCCGCGATGGCAAGCGCCAGCAGCACCAGCACGAGGGCGGCAAATGCCGTCCAAGGCCGATCGCCGCGCTCCTTCCCAGCGTGCGCCATCATCCGCAGTACCCCTTTTTCCCCAACCCGGCGCTTTTACGCCTTGGGCCGAATTACACCACCCCGAAAGCCAGCATCGCGTCGGCAACCTTCTTGAATCCCGCGATATTGGCGCCCTTCACATAATCGATATAGCCGCCGCCGCGGTCGCCATAGGTCAGACAGCTCTTGTGGATCCCGTCCATGATATCCTTGAGCATCTGCTGGAGCTCAGGCTCGCTCCAGCTGCGGCGCCCGCTGTTCTGGCTCATTTCGAGCCCCGACACCGCGACGCCGCCGGCATTCGCCGCCTTGCCCGGCGCGAACATGATCTTCGCATCCTTGAAGATATGCACGCCCTCAAGGTTCGTCGGCATATTGGCGCCCTCGCTGACCGCGATACAACCGTTCTTCACGAGCGTCTTGGCGTCCTCGCCGAGCAGTTCGTTCTGCGTCGCACACGGCAGCGCAACGTCGCAGGGGACGCCCCACGGCGTCTTGCCCGCGGTGAAGCTCGCCGATTTATACTCGTCACAATATTCCTCGATCCGCCCGCGGCGGTGGGTCTTGTGCGCCTTCACCCAGTCGATCTTTTCCTGCGTGATGCCGTCGGGGTCGTGGATGAAGCCGCCCGAATCGGAGAGCGTCAGCACCTTGCCGCCCAATTGGACGATCTTTTCCGCCGCGTGCGTCGCGACATTGCCCGATCCAGAGATAACGGCGGTCTTGCCGACCAGATCCTGACCCTTCGCAGCGAGCATGTTGGCCAGGAAGTAAACGGCCCCGTAGCCCGTCGCCTCGGTACGGATCAGCGAGCCGCCCCATTCGAGCCCCTTGCCGGTCAGCACCCCAGTAAACTCGTTGGTGATCCGCTTATACTGGCCGAACATGAATCCGATTTCGCGGCCACCCACCCCGATGTCGCCCGCGGGCACGTCGATGTCGGCGCCGATGTGGCGATAAAGCTCGGTCATGAAGCTCTGGCAGAAGCGCATGATCTCGCGCACGCTCTTGCCCTTGGGATTGAAGTTCGACCCGCCCTTGCCGCCGCCCATCGGCAGCCCGGTCAGCGCATTCTTGAACGTCTGTTCGAACGCGAGAAACTTAAGCACGCTTTCGGTGACGCTCGGGTGAAAGCGGATGCCGCCCTTATACGGGCCGATGGCGTTGTTGTTCTGGACACGCCAGCCGCGCTGGACGCGGATATTGCCGTTGTCGTCTTCCCAGCAGACGCGAAAGGACACGACGCGGTCGGGTTCGGCGATGCGCCGCAAAATCTGCTGCGCGTGATATTCTTCCTTGTCGGCGATGAAGTCGAAGATGTCTTCCGACACCTCCTGCACCGCCTGGACGAACTCGGGCTGACCCGGGTTGCGCTTTTTTACGCCTTCCATGAACGTCGAAAAGTCGACGTGATCCGAAACTGCCATGCACCCCTCCCCTGTATGACTGGGAAAGCCGGTGCGACCCCTGACGATTTTATCGTTGACCGACCTTGTGTGCCAAAGGCTACACCATCGCCGAGCAAAGGCAATATGACAGCGCGCACAGGCGGCATTTTTTCGCGGCGCGCACAAAGGGGCAAAAATGAGCGAGAGCAACGAGATGGCCAAGGGGATGGGCCGCGGCATGACGGGCACCAACCGGGCGATATTGATCGCCGCCTTCATCCTGCTGACGGCCGCCATCGGCTATGCAATCTGGCGCGATTCCGGTCCCTCGGCCCCCGATCCCGCAGCGCAGGAAACGGGCGCGCCGTCCGATCAGCTCGCCGAGCTGGAAGCGCGCACGAAACGCGAGCCGAACAATGCCGAAGCCTGGACCGCGCTCGGCGCAGCGCGATTCGACATGAGCGATTTCGCGGGCGCGGCCGGGGCGTATGAGAAAGCGGTCGCGCTTTCGCCCGATTCGGCAGGCCTCTGGTCGGCGCTCGGCGAGGCGCGGGTGATGGGAAGCGACAGCGACCCGATGCCCGCCGCCGGACTCGACGCATTCAACCGGGCGATCGCGCTCGATGCGAAGGATCCGCGCGCGCGCTATTTCCTCGCGGTGAAGAAGGATATCGGCGGCGATCACAAGGGCGCGATCGACGACTGGTTCGCGCTGCTCGCCGACACGCCGCAGGGGGCGCCGTGGGAAGCCGATCTCCGCCGCACGATCGAGCAGGTCGGGCAGATTCACAAGATCGATGTCGCCGCCCGGCTCGCGGGCACAGAGGCGCGTCCGCTGACCGCCAACGAGATGCCCGTCGCGGCGCGCGCCATTCCGGGACCGAGCCGCGCCGATATAGAAGCGGCGTCGCAGCTCCCCAAGGGTCAACAGGATCAGATGATCGACAGCATGGTGAGCGGGCTCGAAGCGAAGCTGAAGGCTAATCCCGCCGATGTCGACCGCTGGATCATGCTGATGCGCAGCCGCATGACGCTGGGCGAGACGGCGAAAGCCGCGCAGGCGCTGAAGGACGGGATTGCGGCCAACCCGGCGGCGGCGGGACGATTGAAGGCGCAGGCGCAATTGCTTGGGGTGCCGGGAGCTTAGAGAAAATTTAGTTCGCACAAAGCCACCAAGCCACGAAGAAATCTCAATCCCGTTCGTGCTGAGCTTGTCGAAGCACCGTTCTTCTTCTCACGACGCCCAAAGAAAGAACGGCCCTTCGACAAGCTCATGGTGAACGGAGAGATATAATCTTCGTGGCTTCGTGGCTTTGTGCGAACCATTTACCCATTTGACACCAGCGCGCGACGCAAATCATTGCACGGTGCCGCGGAAAGGCTATGCTGGCTTCGCTGCGGGGGGCAACCATAACATAGGGTCGCCGCGGCATTATGCCGCGAGACGATTTCGGACGTATTGCCCGGGACAGTTGTCCACTCTGTATCGGGCCTCGTGGTCGCAATGAACCGGCTGATGCGCCGGTTGCCGAAGCCACCGCGCATCAGCCGGCGCATGACCTAACCCGCCATCAGCGCCGCATTGCCGCCCGCCGCGGTGATATCGGTCGAGATCGACTTTTCCTCGGCGAAGCGGTGCAGGTAATGCGGACCGCCAGCCTTGGGACCGGTGCCCGACAGCCCGCGCCCGCCGAACGGCTGTGAACCGACGATGGCGCCGATCTGGTTGCGGTTGACATAGACGTTGCCGACCTGCGCGCGCGCCGCGATATGTGCTGCGACGCCATCGATGCGCGTGTGAACGCCGAGCGTCAGGCCATAACCCGAGGCGTTGATCGCATCGATGAGCTGGTCGAGCTCGCCACCTTTCCAGGTCGCGACGTGGAGCACGGGACCGAAAATCTCGCGCTTGAGGTCGATGACATGGTCGAGCCGGATCGCGACCGGGGGTACGAAATGGCCATCCGTGGGCAGGTTCGTGCGCCCCGCCTCCGCGATCACGCGCCCCGCGGCGCGTGCTTCGGCGACATAGGCGGCGATATTCGCCTGCGCCTCGTCGTCTATGATCGGGCCGACATCGGTCGAAAGGATCGACGGATCACCGATATTGAGTTCGGCCATCGCGCCCGCGACCATTTCGATCATCGTGTCGGCGACATCTTCCTGCACGCAGAGCAGGCGGAGCGCCGAGCAACGCTGTCCCGCCGACTGGAAGGCGCTGGCAACGGCGTCGCGCGCGACTTGTTCAGGCAGCGCGGTCGAATCGACGATCATCGCGTTGGCACCGCCGGTTTCGGCGATCAGCGTCGCGATCGGACCGTCGCGCCCGGCGAGGCTGCGGTTGATCATCCGTGCAACTTCGGTCGAGCCGGTGAAGGCGACGCCGATGATATCGTCGTTGCTCGTCAGGGCTGCGCCGACCGTCTCGCCGCGGCCGGGGAGAAACGCCAGCACATCGCCGGGGACTCCGGCTTCGAGCAGCAGCTCGACCGCCGCGTGCGCGATCAGCGGGGTCTGCTCGGCGGGTTTCGCGAGCACGGCGTTGCCCGCGGCGAGCGCCGCCGACACCTGCCCGAGGAAGATCGCGAGCGGGAAATTCCACGGGCTGATGCACACGAACACGCCCTTGCCTTCGAGCATCAGTTCGTTGCGCTCGCCCGTCGGACCCGGAAGCGCAACCGGATAAGTGAAGTCGGCACGCGCCTGCGCGGCATAATAGCGGAGGAAATCGACCGCCTCGCGCACTTCAGCGACAGCATCGACGAGCGTCTTGCCCGCTTCGTCGATCGCGAGGCCGAGGAAAAGCGCATCATGTTCTTCGAGCAGATCGGCGGCGCGTTCGAGCCGTTCGGCGCGGAAAGCACCGCCGGCGAGGCTCCAGTCGCCTTGCGCCTTGCGCGCTGCGGCGACGGCATCGGCAATGGTGGCCGCATCGGCTTCAATCACCTGACCGACAATCGCTCCCGTCGCAGGATTGCGCACCGCTTCGACCTGGCCCTTTCGCGGGGCACCGCCAACGATCGGCGCCGCGATCAGGTCGCCGCGCCGCGCCGCGCCGATCGCCGAAACCAGCGCCTCGGGCACGCCCGGATCGCCAAGATCATAGCCGCGCGAGTTGCGGCGGACGGGGTCGAAGAGGCCGCGGCCGGTCGCGATGGTCGAAGACGCCGCGCTCGCGACGCTGCGCGGATCGACCGCGAGCTGTTCGGCGGTGACCCCGGGATCGGAGAATTGGTGGACGAAGCTGGAGTTTGCGCCATTTTCGAGCAGGCGGCGAACGAGATAGGCGAGCAGATCGCGGTGCGTTCCGACCGGCGCATAGACGCGCACGGGACGCGGCGGCGGGAACAGCGCGACGAGCGCATCATGCGCGCCCTCGCCCATGCCGTGTAGCCGCTGCAGCTCGTAATCAGCGCCGGCGAACTGCTCGGAGACAAAAGCGAGCGTCATCGCATTGTGGCTCGCGAAGGCCGGATAGATGCAATCCTGGCAGTCGCGCAGCAACTGCGCGCAGCGCATATAGTTGAGGTCGGTGTGAAGCTTTGCCGTGAAGACCGGGAAATCGCCGAGTCCCAGCGTCTGCGCGCGCTTGATCTCGGTGTCCCAATAGGCGCCCTTGACGAGGCGCATCGACAGCTTGACCCCGCGCGCCCGCGCGCGGTTCGCGAGCCAGTCGATCACTGCGGGCGCGCGCTTCTGATAGGCCTGAATAACGATGCCGAGCCCGGTCCAGTCGTCGGCGATCCCGGCGTCGATCAGCGCCGCGAACACGTCCATATGCGGTTCGAGCCGGTCGCTTTCCTCGGCGTCGATCATCAACGGGATATTCACCGCGCGCGCGGCTTTCGCGAGTTCGATGACGTTCGGGATCAGCTCGCCCTGAACACGCGCCGGTTGCAGATATTCGTAACGCGCGTGCAGCGCCGACAGCTTGATCGAAATGCCGTGATTGGCGTGCGGGTCGCCCGGCTTGGCCGCCTTGCCGATGCGTGCGATGGCGTTCGCATAGCTCTCATAATAGCGCGCCGCATCTTCGGCAGTGCGCGCGGCTTCGCCGAGCATGTCGAAGCTCGCGAGTTCGGACTTTTCCTTGTCGGCGCGCTTGACCGCGGCGTCGATCGTCTCGCCCATCACGAACTGCTGGCCGAGCAGCTTCATCGCCGCGAGCGCCGCCTGGCGGATCACCGGTTCGCCCGAGCGCCGGACCATCGATTTCAAAAGCGTGAGCGGGTTCGCCTTGCTGCCCATTGCGTCGAGCATCAGCGTCGCCGAGCCGAGCGACAAGCCGCGCGCCGACAGCGCGACGATCAGCGGGCTGTCCTCCTCTTCGCCTTCGTTCCATTGGCGCCCGGCGATTTTGTCGCGGATCAGCGCGTTGGCCGTCGCATTGTCGGGCACGCGAAGCAGCGCTTCGGCGAGGCACATCAGCACGACCCCCTCCTCGGTCGACAGGCGATAGCGGTTCATCAGCTGCGCGACGAGCGTCTCGCGCTCCCCCTCGGCCTTCGCCTTGCGGATCAGTTCGAGCCCGCGGCGGGTCACGGCGTCGACGCTGGCCGAAGAGGTGGCAAGAGCATTA
>NZ_DATFFD010000216.1:0-4770 GCF_035250425.1 Sphingopyxis sp. | reverse complement strand
GATGCACCGGTCCGAAAATTTCGGATCAGCCACTGGGGTCACCTGGGAAGGCGTGCATCGAGCCCTGACCCGCGAGCCAGGAGACCTGCCGGCGTGGGTCGCTCAATGCCAAGGCCCAGGGAAAGGCCGCGGCACGGAGGTTTCCGTCGAGCGACGACCAAGCGGCTGGAGCCGCTTCGGTGCCGGGGCCGCAGGCATTACGCCACCTGCGACGCCAGCATCGGTCGATCGCGTCCGCGTTTCGGCAGGCTCCGCCTTCGTTGCCGGCGTGCGGGGGCTTCCCATGTTGAAATTTGCGACCATTTCCCTGTTGGCATTGGCTACGGCGACGCCGGCGCTTGCCGAAACCGCCGACAGCGAGCGCCCCGGCGACGAGATCATCGTCACCGCCTCGCGCTCGGGCGAAGGCATCGAAGCCGATCAACTCGGCGCATCGGTCTCCGTGATCGACAGCGAGGCGCTCGAACGGCGCCAGACACGCATCATATCCGACGTGTTGCGTGACGTGCCCGGCGTCGCGGTGACGCGCATCGGCGCGGTCGGCGGCCAGACGCAGATCCGCATCCGCGGCACCGAAAGCAACCATGTGCTCGTGCTGATCGATGGCATCGAGGCCGCCGATCCTTATCAGGGCGAATATGATTTCGGCACGCTGATCGCCGATCCCGCCGCGCGCATCGAGGTGCTGCGCGGCCAGCAGTCGTCGCTCTATGGCAGCGACGCGATCGGCGGCGTGATCAATTATATCACGCTTTCGGGCCGCGAAGCGCCGGGGCTGAGCGCGCGGATCGAGGGCGGATCGTTCGGAACGATCGGCGGCGGCGCGCGCGCGGCGGGCGCGACCGGGAATTTCGATTATGCCATATCGGGCAGCTATTACGGCACCGACGGCTATCCGACCGCGCGCGGCGGCACGCGCGATGTCGGATCGGACAGCATCGGCGCGACCGCCAAGGCCAGTTGGACGCCGAGCGAGGCGTTCAAGCTGACCGGCGTGCTGCGTTACAGCCACACCAACGCCGACACGAACAACAGCGAGTTCGACCCCGCCAGCCCGCTGTTCGGCACCACGGTCGACAGCCCCGGTGTGTTTTTCAAGAATGAAGCCTTTTTCGGCCTGCTCTCGGCGCAGCTGACCGTGCTCGACGGGCGCTGGGTCAATACGCTGTCGGGCCGGTTCGCCGACACCAAGCGCAAGGGTTTCAGCCCCTTCGGCCTCGATTATGGCAACAAGGGTCAGCGCTATAAGGGCAGCTTCACCTCGGCGCTGAGCTTCGGCACCGACGCGGTCACGCACCGGCTGACCGGCGCGGTCGACGTCGAGCGCGAGAATTTTCAGACACTGACCCCCGGAGGCTTTCCGGGTGAAAAACATGCGAACAATCTCGGCGTCGTCGGGCAATATGAGCTGCTCGCGGGCGATCTCTCGCTCGGCGCATCGGGGCGGTACGACGACAATAATCGCTTCGACGATGCGACGACGTGGCGCGTCCAGGGCAGCTATCGCCTGCCGACCGGAACGCGCGTCCGCGCCGCCTATGGCACCGGGGTCAAGAACCCGGGATTCTTCGATCTTTATGGCTTTGTCGATGGCACTTACATCGGCAACCCGGACCTGAAGCCCGAAAAATCCGAAGGCTGGGAAGCCGGGCTGGAGCAAAGCTTTGGCACGAACGATTGGGCGACGATCGGCGCGACGTGGTTCGACTCCAGGCTGAAGAACGAGATCTTCATCGACTATCCGCCACCGAATTTCGACGCGACGCCGGGGAACCGCACGACCGACAGCAAGCAGCATGGCATCGAGGCGTTCGTCAGCGCGCGGCCGATCCCGCAAATCCGGTTCGACTTGGCCTATACCTGGCTGAAATCGAAAGAAAATGGCGTCGCCGAAGCACGCCGTCCAAAGCATGTCGCGAGCCTGAACATGACGATCTTCAGCGCCGACCAGCGCTTTTCGGGGACGCTGACGGTGCGCTACAACGGCCGCGCCACCGATCAGGCCTTTACCGACCCCAGCTTCATCCCGGTAACGGTGTCGATGAAGGAATATGTGCTGGTGAACCTTGGCGCCGACTACAAGATTTCCGATCGCTTCTCGATCTATGGCCGCGTCGAGAACCTGCTCGGCGAGGATTATGAGGAGGTCTTCAGCTTCGCCTCGCCGGGCCGCGCGGCCTATGGCGGCGTGCGGGTGCGCTTCTGATGAAGGCGCGCACCGACGCCGAACACACGGCGAAGATGAAGAAGATCCAGGCCGCGCAGAACAAGAAGGTTGCGGCGAAGACGGTCGAAAAAGGCCTCGTCATCGTCCATACCGGCCCCGGCAAGGGCAAGACATCGGCGGCGCTGGGCATGGCGGTGCGTGCAATCGGCCACGGGATGAAGGTTGGCGTGGTGCAGTTCGTGAAGGGCGCGATGGCGACGGGCGAGAAAGCGGTATTCGACCGCTTCCCCGACCTGGTCGAGTTCAAGTCGATGGGCGAGGGTTTCACCTGGGACACGCAGGACCGGACGCGCGACATCGCCGTGGCGCGCGAAGCATGGGAAGAGGTGAAGCGCATGATCGCCGATCCAGGCTATGCAATGGTGATCGCCGACGAGCTCAACATCGTGCTGCGCTATGAGTATCTGCCGGTCGATGAGGTGCTGGAGGCGCTCGCCGCCAAGCCCGCCATGACGCATGTCATCGTCACCGGCCGCAACGCGCCGCAGCCGCTGATCGACGCGGCCGATCTGGTGACCGAAATGGCGCAGGTGAAGCACCCGTTCCGCGAGCAGAATGTGAAAGCGCAGCGGGGGATCGAGTTCTGATGCCGTCACGCGGTCTGCTTGCCGTCGCGGTCTTGCTCGGTGGTGCGGGCCTGTTGTGGGCGGCCTCCCCCGCCCCGCCCGCGAAAGCGCCAGCGGTTCCGCAACGCATCATGTCGATCAACCTGTGCGCCGACCAGCTCGTGCTTGCGCTCGCCGACCGCAGCCAGATTTCGGGGCTGACGCACAATGCGACCGATCCCGAAATGTCGGGCGAAGCGGCGAAGGCGCGCGGGCTGCCGTTGCTGAGCAATTCGGCCGAGCAGATATTGGCGATCGAGCCCGACCTGATCGTCGGTATGCCCGCAAGCCGCAGCGCGGCGCTGACGGCCCTGCCCCAGCGGACCTATCCGCTGCTCGACCTCGCCACCGCGAACACGCTCGACGAAATCTATACGTCGATCCGCCAAACCGCCGTCGCCGTCGGCCATCCCGAACGCGGCACCGCGCTGATCGCGCGAATGCAAGCCGAGCTTGCGGGACTGCCCAAGCCAGGCAAGGGCCGCGTGGCCGCCTATTACCAGCGCCGCGGTTATATGACCGGGACGGGCACATTGATCGACGAACTGATGACGCGCGTCGGTCTCGTCAACCTTGCCGGCAAGCTCGGCAAGCCGCCGCTGTCGCAGCTGAGCCTGGAGGAGATGGTCGCGGCCGAGCCCGATTATCTGATCGTCGAAAGTGCGACCGACACGGTGACCGATCAGGGCAGCGAGATGCTGCATCATCCCGCGCTGAAAGACATTCCGCGCATCAGCGTGCCGCAGGCGTGGACGGTGTGCGGCAGCCCCGCCTACACCGAGGCAGCGCGCAGCATGGCGGCGCAGATCGCGCGCATCGAAGGACAAACCCGATGAGCCGCTTCGCCCTGCCCCGCTGGTCGCTGGTCGCGGCGCTTGCGCTCCTCACGCTTGCCGCCGCCATGGGCTCGCTGCTGTACGGCGCGGTCGACCTGTCGCTCGCGCGTCTCGTCGATGCCGCGATGGGCAATGATGACAAGGTCGCGTCGATCATCCTCTTCGACCTCCGCCTGCCGCGCACGATATTGGCGCTCGCGGTCGGCGCGATGCTCGGGCTCGCGGGCGCGGCGTTGCAGGGCTATTTGCGCAACCCGCTCGCCGAACCGTCGGTACTCGGGACGTCGAACGCCGCGGCGCTCGGCGGCGTGGCAGCGATCTATTTCGGGCTGGCCGAAATCCATCCGATCGTGTTGCCACTGCTCGCCACGGGCGGCGCGCTCCTCTCGCTCGCTCTGCTCTTCATCCTTTCGGGCAAGGCCGAGAGCCCGCTCACGCTGATCCTCGCCGGCATCGCGGTCGGCACGCTCGCGGTCGCGGGGACCAGCCTCGCGCTCAACCTGTCGCCGAACCCCTTTGCCGCGATGGAGATCATGACCTGGCTGCTCGGCAGCCTCGAGAACCGATCGTTCGACCATGTGTGGATCGCGCTGCCCTGCATCGCGATCGGCACCGCGATGCTGCTGTGGAACGGGCGCGCGCTCGACGCGCTGACGCTGGGCGAGGATGCGGCGCAGGCGCTCGGCACCGACCTGCGGCGCACAAGATTGCGGCTTTTGATCGGCACCGCGATCGGGGTCGGCGGCGCGGTGGCCGTGACCGGGGCCATCGGCTTTGTCGGGCTGATCGTGCCGCACCTGATCCGTCCGCTGACCGACCGCAGCCCGTCGGCGATCCTGCTGCCCTCGGCGATCGGCGGCGCGGCGTTGCTGACGCTCGCCGACCTGGGCGTGCGGATCATCCCGACGACGAACGAGTTGAAGCTGGGCGTCGTCACCGCGTTCCTGGGAGTGCCGGTCTTCCTTGTCCACCTGATGCGGGAGCGGCGGCTATGGTGAGCCTGGTCCTTGATCATGTCGGCGTCACGCTCGGCCGCCGCGCGGTCGTCCACGATGTCAGCGCCGATTTCGGCCCCGGCACGCTGACCGGTATCGTCGGCCCC
>NZ_DATFFD010000215.1:0-12949 GCF_035250425.1 Sphingopyxis sp. | reverse complement strand
CTAGGGTCAGGACCCATTAATTGCACGATCGAGGCGTCGAAATGGCGAAGATATTGGGTTTGGGTGGCCGCAGCGGGTAGCATCGCTACCCGCAAGGTCGCGCGGACCCAAGATCGAAGCCATTTCGGCGTCCCTTCGGGATTCGATCGATTTTGTCCATTGCGTCGTCGGCAAGTCTTGAAATACCGACATATTCCCGCGCCTTGCCTCCTCGCACTGAACAAAATCGCTTCAAACCTCGATCGCGTAATTAATGGGTCCTGACCCTAATATATCGCGCCCGGATTTTGATATTTTCAATCGCAAATGGGGCAACGGCTGCTTGACCTTTGACCGCGCGAAATGCGGAGGGCTCTCGGGGATCGCGCCGATTTGACCGGATGTTCGGGTGGCGGAGCGGGAGGGATTCGAACCCTCGATACGCTTTTGACGTATACTCACTTTCCAGGCGAGCGCCTTCGACCACTCGGCCACCGCTCCGCATGCACCCGGTCGTTTCGCGCAAAGCACGAAGCGTGAATCGGATGCTTAACCAATTCGCTCTGGAACGGGCGCCCTAATCGCTTGGCAGGGCTTTCGCAAGCCGATTGGGCATGGCAGACATCGGCTATGAAACATCTGCTCCTGTCGGCCGCCCTGGCCGCGTCGCTCATCCTTCCCGCATATGGCGCGGAGCCTGCACCGATCCCATCGCCGGGAGAGATCGCCGCTGCGGCGCCGGCGAGCGACTGGATCGCCATTGCACCGACGGACCTGTTGGTGATGGACCTCGCGCCCGACGCCAGGGGCAAAGCGCGCCGCGTCGTCATCCAGCTGATGCCCGCGCCGTTCAGTCAGGGGTGGATCGGCAATATCCGCAAGCTCGCCGCCGCACACTGGTGGGACGGAACGAGCGTCAACCGCGTGCAGGACAATTATGTCGCGCAATGGGGCGATGCGACCGAGAAGAAGGTGCTGCCGAAGGGGTTGGTCGTCGTGCCGGAGAGTGAGTATGTGACGACGTCGGACGCAATTGCTGCGGTGCCATCCGCGACGACCCCGACCGACGGCCCGGCGCAACTCGCTTTTCAGCGGACCGAAGCGGACCTTGCGGCCAAATCAAGCTCGCGACGTAGCAAGGCAGATCTCGAAAAGTTGCGCGTTGAACTGCCTGCGCTGAGAGAAGCTTATCAGTTAGAAATCGACGCTCGCTCGAAAGGCGCGCAACTCTCGATCGATTCAACCCGCACGGCCAAAGCCCCTGACGGCTGGCACGAAAGGGACGCTTATGCGCCTTGGGTTGAAATTCACAAGGGATGGCCGGTCGCCGGGGAGCAGGTCAACGACGAACTTTGGCGTTTTTGGCCTGTCCATTGTTACGCGATGGTTGGAGTCGGCCGGAACATGTCGCCAGACACCGGAAATGGCGCCGAGCTTTATGCTGTGATCGGGCACGCACCGCGCCATCTCGATCGCAATATCGCGTTGGTCGGGCGTGTCATCAGCGGCATAGAATTCCTGGCCAGCCTCCCGCGGGGGACCGAGGCGCTCGGCTTTTACAAGAGTGCCGCCGAGCGAGTGCCGATCAAGTCGGTACGTCTTGGCAGTGAACTGCCGGCCGCCGACCAGCCGCGGTTTGAATATCTGTCCGACAGCCTCAGCTTCGGCCGATATGTCGATGCGCGCGCAAACCGGCGCGATCCCTTCTTCATCACGCCGGCGGGCGGCGCCGATATCTGCAACATTCCGGTGCCGGTACGCCCGGTCGCCGCGAAGTAATTCCTTGGAGGATTTCACCGTCACGACGCCGCTTTGGCGCTGGCAGTCGGCGACCGCGCCCGCAGCATGGTTCTTTGTGACCATCGCCGGCGAGGCCGCCGACGGAATTCGCATGGCGGCGATGACCGGCCAGTGGCTCGACGGGCGCAAGGGATTCGGGTCGGCGCGTGTCGAGGCGAATATTGGTGACACGCGGTGGAAGACGTCGGTCTTTCCGCACAAGGAAAGTGGCGGCTGGTTGCTGCCGGTCAAGGCGATGGTGCGAAAGGCCGAGGGGATCGCCGAGGGCGACGACGTGACGGTGACCGTCAGTCTTTAGGCGGCGTTTCGGCCTTGCTATCGCGCGCCTGCGCCTTGCGCTTGCGCAGATTGGCGCGCAGCGCTTCGGCGAGACGGCGTTCGCGTTCTACGTCGGCGGGGGAGGGTGTCTTGCTCACGCCGTGAGCCATGCCCGCGAAATCGCCCTATCGTCAAGCCTCGCACCTTGACAGGCGCAAGGCGCCCCGTCATAGGCCGCGCCTGCCCGGCGAACATCCGTTTGCCGGCATTCCGGTTGCTGCTGTAGCTCAGTGGTAGAGCGCGTCATTGGTAATGACGAGGTCGACAGTTCAATCCTGTCCAGCAGCACCATTTTCTAACGTGCCGGCTATTGCCGCCGCACCTATGCCTCTCCGCATTTCGGGCCTCGGCGACGAATATTTTGTGGCGTATCGTTCGGGATGGAACATCGGCGTACGTCCGGCTGCTTCGCCGCAATTTTTAGCAGACCATCTGATTGGAAGTTGGTGCCTTGTGCCAGCTGGTGCATGATGGCGACCGAAGGGAGTTCTCCTCATGTCCGATCGCCATGATCCCGGCCGACGCCGGCTTATCGCCGGCGCTGCCGCGCTCACCGCGGCTACGCCCGTTCTGCTGCCGAAACGAGCCGTCTCGGCCATGGCCGCGGAAAGCGAGGCGGGCGGCATCGGAACGGTCCCATATGCCGAAGATCAAAATTCAATGGCGATAACGCCCCAGCGGTTTGGCGCTCGGGGAGACGGCAAGGTGGATGATGGAGACGCGCTTGCCGCCGCCCTCACCGCGATTGCACGGAGGTCCTATCCGGGAGGCACGATCACCTTTCCCGGTATGAAAATGAATCTCGGCACCAGCAGCTACGCGGTTACCGATGAGGTGGACCTTGATCTGCGGAGAACGTGGATCGAGGCGAGCCCCGCCGAACGATTGTTTTCATATGGCTGGGGCACGAAAGGTGCGGATCAGGCCGTTGCTCGTCCTCGCGTGACGGGAGGCAATATCCGCCTTTCGGGTAAGGGGCGCACGGCGTTTGCGTTCCAGAACTGCGACAGCCCGCTGCTCCGCGATACGTCGATCGACCTGCTGGAAGGTGGGCAGGTCGGAATCCATGTGAAGGGTCAGGATGACCCTCCATGTCCATATTATGGGGTTGTGGACAATGTTCGCTTATCGGGCGGAAGCAATCCCGTACCGGGGGACGGGAGGATCGGTATCCTGTTCGAGTCCTTGCCCGTTTCCGGAAGTATCGCGCCGAACCGCTGGATATTCAGCAATTTGCGCCATATCGCGTCGGTCGATTATGGGCTCGATATTCGTGGTGCCTCCGGAATGGTCGGCAGCAACATCAATCTGGAGATTTGCTACAAGGCGGCAATTCGTTTCGGCCATGGCGCGAGAAGCTATACCGGTCCGATCACGAAGCTTATTGGAACGGGAGCGGGCGGGTTTAACGTTCGCGGGCTGGCGGGAACAACATTGGACGGTTCCGGGGCCGTCATGGTCAATACGGGTGCCAACGCGGGATATTCGCTCCCCGTCATCTTGCTCGACACGGCGACCGGCGATGTCATTCTTCCCTATGGCCTGCCGTATCCCTTTGCACCGGGCGACAGCATTACCTACACCGAAACGAGAGCCCTCTCGATCCGATTGGACAATGTAACCTATGAGGGATCGGCGCATGCCGAAGACTTTGTCACGTTCGCCGCCGGGGCTCGAAACTGCCGGGTCGTAACGGCGTTTCTGACCATGGGCACCGGGAACGCATTTCAGCGGGCGATCGAGGATGTCAGCAATTCCATTGCGGCAAGGCACGAGACCTATTTCTATGAGATGGAGCTTTCCCCGACGGACGGCAAACAGTGGCTCGATCCATCGCATATGTCGCCGGTTCAGGGCGGCTGGACTATCCCCGAGGGCAATTCCTGGGTCGAGAGTGTTACGATCACGGGGAGTGTTCGATCTCCCGGCAGCCACGAAGGGACGATTGAGGCTGATGTGTTCGTCAACGGCGTTTCGCAGAATCTGAAGCCGAGGCTGACGCGCGTGTCGCCCAATTTTGCAATTCGGGTCCGGAAATCCATAAAGACGGCCGAGTTCCTCCGCCCCGGCCAGCCGATCCAGATTCTGGTTACGAAAAGCGGCGGCTTGCGGGTAGGCGAACGAGTCCGCGTTGCGGTTCGGGTCGGCTTTGTCTGATAGGGTCTCGGTCTCTATATTTTAGCGGCTAACAACCAGTCGTGAAACAGCTTGACGGCCGGCTGACGCAGCGCGCGCGGGCGGCAGACAAACCAATAGCTGTACGGGCTGTCGACGTCGAAATCGAACAGGCGAACAAGGCGCGGATCGTGCGCGTCGTCGAAATGATGGCCGTGCATGAAAGCGACGCCGATGCCCTGCGCCGCGGCTTCGAGCATCAGTGGCCCCGAATCGAAATAGTCGATTCCGGCCGGCTCCAGATAGGGCATGCCGACCGCCTTCTTCCACTCGGCGAAGGTCTCCGGCATCTCGCGGTGGAGCAGGATGGTCATCCGTTGCATCTGTTCGGGCACGGTAATCACTCGATCGCCGTCGGTCAGCGTTCGCGAGGCAATCGGGAACACCTTGTCCTGATCGAGCCGTGCGGCATAGAGCACGGGGTCGATCGAACGCGCGAGGGCGATCGCGGCATCGATGCCGTCCCCCAGACGGGCTTCGGCATGCGACATGGTGTCGATGTCGATATGCAGTTCGGGGTGCTGGCGCCGCAGTTCGGGAAGCCGGGGGAACAGGCGTTGCTGCGCGAAGAGCGGCAGGACGTTGAGGTGCAGTCGCAACGAGGCGTCTGGGCTGCCGACCTGTTCGATCACATTGCGTAACTCGTCAAGAATCGGCGACAATTGTTCGTGCAGCGCGCGGCCCGATTCGGTCAGGCTGAGCCCATGGTGGTGGCGGTTGAACAGCGGGCGGCCGACGGTATGTTCCAGTGTCTGGATGCGGCGCGACAGCGCGGGCATCGACAGGCCGAGTTCGATCGCGGCCGCCTTGACCGTGCCGTGGCGGGCGACCTCCAGAAAGGCCTCCATGCTGCTGATGGGGGGAAGGCGTGGCATATCGGTCGCCGATGATGACATGAGCTTGCCGGACATGCCAGAATTTTGTGCAGTGCGTCATAAGCGACTGTGGTGCCGGGGGTCGCAAATCGGGAACGACCATCCTATCTTCGGCATTCTGACTATTTTGCGGGAGACACGCCTTGGCCGACGCAGCGGTAAAAGAAAAACAGGTTAAACTGCAGGTGGCGAATGCCCGTGCCGAAGAAAGCGGGGGAGGAATCGCCCGTATCCCGCGCTCCGCAATGGCCGAACTTGGCGTCACCGAAGGCGATATCGTCCAGATCAGCGGCAAACGGGAAACAGCCTCGCGCGTCGTGCTTCCCTATGCCGAGGATGAAGGGCTGGAAGTCATCCGCCTCGACGGCTTGCAGCGTGCCAATGCCGGTGCAGGTGCAGGCGATATGGTCGTGCTGAGCCGCGTTGAGACGCGCCCCGCGACGCGCGTGGTTTTCGCTCCGGCGCAGGAGAATCTTCGCCTGCAGGGATCGGCCAACGCCCTGAAGCGCAGCTTTTTCGGCCGTCCGCTCGTTGCGGGCGATACAGTTGCGACCGCCGGACAGCAACGGCTGGAGTCGGGCGACATGCCGCCGCAGCTTCGCCAGATGCTCAACGCGCCCGCCTACGCGCTCGCCGAAGTGCGTCTGCTTGTCGTGTCGGCGGCGCCCAAGGGAATCGTCTTCATCGACGAGAATACCGAAATCGAACTGCTTCCCGAATATCAGGAACCGCAGGACGCGCGCCGCACCGACGTCACCTATGACGATCTTGGCGGGCTCGGCGAGACTATCGACCAGCTGCGCGAGATGGTCGAGCTGCCGCTGCGCTATCCCGAACTGTTCCGCCGCCTCGGCGTCGATCCGCCGCGCGGCGTGTTGCTGCATGGCCCGCCGGGAACCGGCAAGACGCGGCTTGCTCGCGCGGTTGCCAACGAAAGCGAAGCGCAATTCTTCCTGATCAACGGACCCGAGATCATGGGCAGCGCCTATGGCGAATCCGAGAAGCGCCTGCGCGATATTTTCGAGGCTGCGGCGAAAGCGGCGCCGTCGATCCTCTTCATCGACGAGATCGATTCGATCGCGCCGAAGCGGGGGCAAGTGCAAGGCGAGGCCGAAAAGCGGCTCGTCGCGCAATTGCTGACGCTGATGGACGGGCTCGAACCGCGTACCAATCTCGTCGTCATTGCTGCAACAAACCGCCCCGACGCGATTGACGAGGCGCTGCGGCGTCCGGGCCGCTTTGACCGCGAGATCGTGATCGGTGTCCCCGACGAGAGCGGACGACGCGAGATATTGGGCATTCACACGCGCGGCATGCCGCTGGCCGAGAATGTCGACCTCGCCGAGCTCGCGCGGACGACCTTCGGGTTCGTCGGCGCCGATATGGCGGCGCTGACCCGCGAAGCTGCGATCGAGGCGGTCCGGCGCATCATGCCCAAGCTCGATCTGGCCGAAGGGACGATCCCCGCCGAGGTGCTCGAAGATTTGCGCGTGACGCGCGAGGACTTCAACAATGCGCTGAAGCGGGTTCAGCCGTCGGCGATGCGCGAAGTGATGGTGCAGGCGCCGAAGACGCGCTGGAGCGACATTGGCGGTCTCGACGCCGCGCGCGACAAGCTGATCGAGGGGATCGAACTGCCGCTGAAAAACCCCGAGGCGTTCCGCCGCCTCGGCATTCGACCGGCGAAGGGCTTCCTGCTCTATGGGCCCCCCGGAACCGGCAAGACGCTGCTGGCGAAGGCGGCGGCGCGCGAGTCCGATGCGAACTTCATCTCGATCAAGTCGTCGGATTTGCTGTCCAAATGGTATGGTGAGAGCGAGCAGCAGATCGCGCGCCTGTTTGCCCGCGCGCGCGCGGTTGCGCCGACGATCATCTTCATCGACGAACTCGACAGCCTGGTGCCCGCGCGGGGCAGCGGCACATCGGGCGAACCGCAGGTGACCGAGCGTGTCGTGAACACGATACTCGCCGAGATGGATGGGATCGAGGAAATGCAGTCGGTGGTCGTCATCGGCGCCACCAACCGCCCGAACCTGATCGACCCCGCACTGCTGCGCCCCGGACGCCTCGACGAACTGATCTATGTAGCTGTGCCCGACAAGGAGGGGCGCCGCCGCATCCTCGAAATCCAGACCGGAAAAATGCCGCTCGCGAAGGATGTCGACCTCGCGGCGCTCGCGGAAAGGTCGGATCGTTTCACCGGCGCCGACCTTGAGGATCTGACGCGGCGCGCAGGGCTTGCCGCGCTCAAAAGGTCGCTCGACAGCGACACGGTGACGATGGAGGATTTCGAGGCAGCGCTGAAGGACACCCGCGCCTCGGTGACCGAGGCGATGGAAAAGGATTATGAAAAGATCCAGGGCGAGATCAAGCAGGCCGCGATGAGTGTCGATCCGATCGGCTTCTTCGCGCCTGGCATGCTCAAGCCCGTTCGCGAACGCAAGCACGACGATACCACCGACTAAAGCTGTCGTTCCTTGGGCTGTTTCGGTTTCAGCGCCGACCAGCCCCACAGGACCAGCCAGCCGCAAAAGCCCGCCATCAGGCCGTAGGCGGCCATCGGGTGCCAGTTATAGAGCAGCACCCCGACTGCGGGCGACACGATATAGGCCGATCCGTTGATCGATGCCGTCATGCCGGCGACGCTGCCCTGGTCGCGGCGCGGCACCGATAGCGATGCGCCTGCGGTGAAGCCGGGACGGAACAGCCCGAAGCCGAGCGAGGCCAGCGCGAAGCCGATGATGATGCCGTGGAAGTCATATGATAACCCCGTCATCACCGTCCCCATTCCGCCGAGACTGGCGCCGCAAAGCACAGCAGTACGCGGCGACATCTTGAGCAGCGGGATCAGACCCCATTGCGAAAGCAGCGTTGCAAAAGCGCCCGCCATCAACACGATTCCCGTCATTGCGGCGCCCTCGTCGGGACGCAGACGCAGGTGCAGGCGGTCGAGGATCAGGAAGCCGATCACGCCGAGCACCATCGCCTGCGCCTGCCCGCCGAACAGTCCGGCGAGCAGCCACGGACGGACGCGCGTATCGGTCCAGCGAAGGGGAAGGGTGTCGGCGGTCTGATCGAGGATCTGGTCCTCGGCTTCTTCGGCGGCGGTCTGCGGTGAGCCACCCGTGGTGGGATAGGAAACGATCGCGCCGCGCGCGGCATAGCGCGGCATGTCGTCGGGCAGGCGCCAGCGCAGCATGACGAGCACGGCAAGGCCGATCAGCGCGAAGACGAGCAATGGGCCGGCGAGACCAACGATCGGCAGGATGAAGAAGGGCGCGATCGCCGGGCCGATAACGGTGCCGAGCCCGAAGGATGAGGAGACGAGCGAGAGCGCCTGCGTCCGCTGCTCGGGATCGGTGCGCGCGGCGACATAGGCCTGCACTGCGGGGGGCGACGCCGAGCCGAAGCCGCCGTAGAGACTGCGAAATACCGCGAACACGATAAAGGTGACGCCTGCGGCGAGATAGCCCTGAAGTCCGGCCCAGAGCGTCAACCCGCACAAGGCCATTGACGACAGGAAACCAACGACGCCCAGCGCCATCAAGGCCTTGCGGCCGCGCTTGTCCGACTGGCGCGCCCAATGCGGCGCGGTGAGCACCCAGAGCAGCGCCGACCAACTGAACGCCAGGCTGACCCATACGTCGGGGATGCGCAATTTGGCTCCGATTGCGGGCAGGATCGACTGCATCGCGGTGTTGCCCGCGGCGGCGACCAGCATCACCGCAAAGAGCACCGCCATACGGTCGGAGGGGATGGAATGCGATGTCGTCGCCATGTTCGCCCCCTCCTTGGCTTTGGTCGGTAACGCCGCCTCTCCCTACACGCGAGTGCCTGTCTGTCCAGAGTCAAGACAGACTTTTCCTTGCGCCCCGGCGCCGATTTTGCCACGCCTTTGGTAACCGCAACAACGCGAAAGCCATCATGACCAATCCGCGGGCGCAGGCCCAAGAAACAAAAGCCCCGCTTGCCCGTCGGCTGCGCGTGGGCCTCAAACGCTTTTTCGGGCCGTGGGGCATGTTCGTTCGCGGCTTCATCAAGCATCCGGTCATGGTGGGATCGATCGTCCCGTCGTCGCCGACACTGATCCGCCACATGCTGCGCCCCGTCGATTGGAAGAACACGAAGCTGTTCGTCGAATATGGCCCCGGCGTTGGCACCTTTTGCCGCCCCGTGCTCGAGCATATGGCGGGCGATGCGACCTTGATCGCGATCGACACCAATGAGGATTTCATCGACTATCTGCGCAAGGACATTCGTGACAGCCGCTTCATCGCGGTCCACGGATCGGCCGCCGATGTCGAGGAAATCGTCCGTGCGCACGGTTTCGAGAAGGCCGATTATGTTCTCTCGGGCCTGCCTTTCTCGACGCTGCCCGTCGGCGTCGGTCCGGCCATCGCTGCCGCGACGCACCGCGTGCTGCGCCCCGGCGGCGCCTTCCTTGTCTATCAGTTCCGCGCCCGCGCGCGCGATTTCCTGGCCGTCCACTTCAATCGCATCGACAATGCGTTCGAATGGGTCAATGTCCCGCCCTGCTTCCTGTTCTGGGGCTGGAAGGACTAAACTTCCGGGTCGGGGTCGCCGAGCCCGAAGTTCAGTTTCCGCGACACCGTATAATCGGCGACGCCGACGACGAACCAGGCGAGCGTCCAGCGGATTCGTGTCAGCCAACCCGCGCGTGCCTTGTGCGAATTCGGTGTGATGATTTCGCAATCGGACCGCATCTCCGCGACGAAGCCGCGCATCTGCCGGGCAAAGCCCGCGTCGGCAATCCGCACCATCACCTCGACATTCACGAACAGGCTACGCACGTCGAAATTGGCCGATCCGATATAGACGACGTCGTCGATGATGATCAGTTTCATATGCAGTTTGCACGGCTGATATTCACAGACATCGGCGGATTTACGCAGCAAATAGCCGTAGAGCAGGCGGGAGGCACCGATCGTTGCGGCATTGTCCGATTTGCCCGCCATCACGAAGCGCGCCCGCCCGCGCCTTGCGACGCGCCCAAGGCGTCGCAGCAGACCCTGGCCGGGCGAAAAATAGGCCATCGCCATGTCGAGTTGGCGCGCGTTTTCGAGGTCGGCGCGCACCGCGCGCGCCCAGGGCGACAGCCGCTGGGTGGGACCGCCGACGAGCCAGGATATGGCACCGCCGTCGATCGGCCATTCGCGGATCAGTCGCCGCAACATCAGCAGCTTGCCGTCATTGTTGACGGTGTAATCATGGATTTCGTCGAACCATAGCGCCGCACGCACGACGCTCGGCCCCTTGACGACCATCCCGATGTCGAACCAGCAATCGCTGCGTGGGGGGCTCAGATAATCGTCGGCGATGTTGAATCCGCCGGTGACCGCGATGTGGTCGTCGATCAGCATCAGTTTCTGGTGATTGCGGATCAGGTAGGTCGATCGCCAGCGGCGTGAGAAGAAGGTGACGCTGCCCCCCGCCGCGCGCAGCGGCGCGAACAGGCTGTCGGGCGTGTCGCCCGACCCGAAGCTGTCGATGACGGCGCGCACGCGGACGCCGCGTTTTGCCGCGACCAGCAAGGCGTTGACGATACGCGTGCCCGCCGCATCGCCCTTGAAAATATACATGATGATGTCGATGCTGTGCGCGGCACCGTTGATCAGGTCGAGCAGCCGCACCAGCCGCTCGCCGCCGTCGAAGATCAGTTCCAGCCGATGACCCGCGACATCTGCCGTCAGTCTCGGCGACAGATCGACGGGGGCGCAGGCTTCGGTCATCACCCGCTCATAGGCTGGCCGCCGCGCGCGCCGCAAGGGGAGGGCGCCGCGAGCGTGCCGCTTTGATTGACATCGACCCGCCGGGCTGCTAGCGCGCAGCGCTTGCCGCCACGCCCCAAAAAGGCTGGCCTCTCCTATATCTAAGGAAATAATATGGCCCGCGTTACCGTCGAGGATTGCGTCGACAAAGTTCCCAACCGTTTCGACCTGGTTCTGCTGTCGGCGCATCGTGCGCGCGAGATTTCGGGTGGTTCGGAGCTGACCGTCGACCGCGACCGCGACAAGAACCCGGTCGTCGCGCTGCGCGAGATCGCAGAACAGACCGTGCGCCCGAAGGATCTCAAGGAAACGCTGGTCGGTTCGATGCAGAAGGTCGTCGTCGACGATGACGATACGCCCGACGAAATCAGCTCGATCAGCCGCTCGGCCGAAGCGCTTCGCCTGACCGCTGCGGCGCCGCCGCGCAGCCCCGCGGGCGGTGGCAGCGACTTCGAATAAGCGTCGCGTCAGTCGATCACCAAGGGGGCCGCAGGAAACTGCGGCCCTTCTTGTGTCAGTCGATGTCGGTCAACTCGGCGATGCGGATCGCTTTCGATGCCAGCATGGGTTCGATAATCCGCTGGATACGATAGGCGCGCGGCGAACCGACCGTGATATTGAACAGGCTGTTCGCGATCACATCGGCGATCTGGACCCCGTCACTGCGTTTGCTGTCGGCCAGCGACGCGCGGCCCCATTGGCCGAGCCCCGCCTGTATTTCTTCGCGCACATGCGAAAGGATCTTGGGATCATAGCGCCCGTCGTCGATTACGACGTCGGTGCAGACACCGCCCGTTTCGGGCAGCCAGTGACCAACCGCGCTGTTGAGCAACGCGCCATAAAGGGCGAGGTCGCTGGGCAGGGTGCCTCCAGGATTCTGCGCGAGCTTGTCGCGTGTCGCGACGGCCACCCAGGCGCGGCCGCCGGCGCGATCGAAGAGTTCGAGCAGATAGGCGCGCTCGACGACGCTGATCCGGCTGCCCTTGAGCTCGCCGCGCAGCCCGGTCACGCTGCGAAAGCGCGCGTGGATGTCGGCTGCTGCCTTGGGGGTCAGCATCACCGCCGAAAAGGTCATCGCCCCGGCATTGAGACCGCCCGATTCATCGCAATAAATGGTCATTTAGCGGATCACCGAACCCGGCCGAAAAAAGCGACCGAGCGGCTTTTGCCGGGCGCGATCGCGTCGGGCCACAGCCAGCGGACATGGGTCACATCGGCGGCCGTCGCGGGGCGAGGCGCTGGGCCATCGACGGGCACCGTCAGCGCCGCGAGCGCGCCGAACGTCTTGCCGCCGTCGGTCGAAACGCCGAAACCCGCGGTATCGGCGGTGTCGTCGAACATCAGGCCATCGGGGATCGGATTGACGAGATTGACTCCCGCCGCCGGGGCGGTGCCGTTGTTCGTAAAGGTGAGCGCGATGCGAACGCGGTCGCCGGGGACGACCACATCGGGCGCAACATAGGTTTTATTCGGCGGTTGGCCGTCCGAAGACGGCATCGATTTTTCGAGTTCGATCTTGCTGGTCAGCGAGCCCGTTTCCTGCGCCGCCGCCGGCTGAACGCCCGCCGCAAAAAGGGCCGCCAAGGCCAGGGCATTCCACGCTTTGCCGATCATCGCCGTCTCCTTTGGTCCGGGTCGCACCTTTGACGCATCAGACGGGGCAGGGATAGCGTTTCTTCATCAACGCATCGAACGCCGAATAGATGCTGACCGACTTGCGCGCGGCGACGGGATAGCTGCGGAGGTGGGAAAGCCATTGGTCGGGGGTCAGGCTCCCCGATTCGGGCGGGCAGCTTGTCGTCTTGCGCCCGGCGCGGCGTTCGGCGTCGATCCGCGCCTTGTAGCGCTTGCCTGCGGCGACCACTTCGCCCTTGAGCTGGTTGCCTTGCGGGGTTGCGAGCGCGAGCGGGCCGAGCCGCTCGAGCGAGGCCGCGCGCGCGAGGAACGCCGCGACGCTCATGTCGCCCGGCGCCATTGCGCACAGGAAAGGGGCGGCAAGCAGGGCAGGCAAGA
>NZ_DATFFD010000214.1:0-17946 GCF_035250425.1 Sphingopyxis sp. | reverse complement strand
CGAACGCTGCCGCGCCGGTGGTGCGGGCATTCCGGGCTTCTACACCAAGACCGGCGTCGGCACGCTCGTCGCCGAGGGCAAGGAAGTGAAGAATTTCGACGGGCAGGATTATATCCTCGAACGCGGCATCTTCGCCGACCTGGCGATCATCAAGGGGTGGAAGGCCGACGAGAGCGGCAATCTGATCTTCCGCAAGACCGCGCGCAACTTCAACCAGCCGATGGCGACCGCGGCCAAGATCTGCGTCGCCGAGGTCGAGGAAATCGTCCCCGTCGGCAGCCTCGACCCCGACGGCATCCACCTGCCCGGCATCTATGTGAAGCGAATGATCGTCGGCGCGCCGTACGACAAGAAGATCGAGTTCCGCACCGTGCGTTCGCGCGAGGCGGCGTGATCGCGGCCTTCGCCTTGATGTCGGCCGCCCCGACGATTGCATTGCCCGATCCGGCAGCATGGACCGTCGAGCAACGTGTCGACTATCTCGCGGAGGGACAGGCGCGTTTCGCTCAGCCCGTCAGCCACGCATTGTACGAGGACCCAAAGGTTCGCGCCGAAATCCGGCGGATCGGTTTTCTGAATGGGTGCAAGCTGGTCAAGCAGGCGCGAAAGGACGTGCTCGACGCTCACTTCCCTCAGCTCAAGACTGGCTATGCGGCGGCGATCCGTAAAACGGTCGACGAAAATATGTTGAAGACCACCCGCTTCCTTTCCTTCAACGCCTCGCCGCTGATGAGCGCGAGTTTTCGCCTGCGCCGCGAGGCCGAGCGATCGATGGCATCCGAATTTGCCACGATCCGCGTCGAGCTGCCCAAGCGCTTTTTCGAACTTTCCGGCGCTCTCCCGACCAACAATGACCCCGCCGCGAACCGGATCAAGCCGAAGACCGATGTCGCGGGCGCTCTGGGCATTACGGGCGATTACGACCTCGACAACGCGGGCTATCTCGGGCTGGCCTGCGCCGAAGCAATGATCGACCCCAAAATTCGCCCGCAGATCAGTGGAGGTAGCCAATGACCATACGCGAGCGCAGCCACTGGGTCTGGACAATCGCAGCTTGCGGGCTCGCGGGCTGTGCGAGCGCGCCGGCAGAAGTGGCGACGGCCCCGTCTCCGCCGCCCGCCGCTGTGCCAGCCGAAGCTGCCAAGCCCCCGGTCGCGCTGCAATATCTCTATGGCTCGCCCGAAGCGGCGGTCGCCGTCCGCGCTACCAACGCGCGGATCGCCAACTATGGTGTATGGCGAATCAAGGAACGGCCGAAGGACAGTATCGTGCTCGCTGCGGGCGCGGTTATCGACGCACCGCACTTCGAGCCGTGCGGCGACAAGCCCTTCGCTGCGGTGTTCGATGCCGACGAGACTTTGATCTGGAACCTTGGCCCGATGCGCTACTTCGCCGAGAAAGGCACCGCGTTCGACCCGAAGGTCTGGGACCAGTGGGAAAAGACCGGCGCGGGCAAGGCCGTCGCGATACCCGGCAGCGTCGAGATGGTGAACAGGCTGCGCGCCGCAGGGATCACCGTGATCGCGAACACCAACCGCAGCGCCGCCAATGCCAAGGGCAGCGAGGATACGCTGCGCGCCGCCGGGCTGGGCGAGTTCAAGCATGGCGAGACGTTGTTCCTGATGGGCGACGATGCCGGCGGGTCGAGCAAGGATGGGCGCCGTGCGACGATCGCTTCGAAATATTGCGTGATCATCCTCGGCGGCGACCAGCTTGGCGATTTCAGTCAGCAGTTCAACGTCAAGGATTTGCCCGCCGCGCAGCGCATGGCGCTTGCGACGAGCGTTGGCGCCGCCGCACTTTGGGACAAGGGCTGGTTCCTTTTTCCCAATCCCGTCTATGGCCCGTGGGAAAAACTGGGCTGGGACGATGCCTTCCCCTCCGACAAAAAATGGGAGCCAAGCCAATGAGCTGGACGCGTGATGACATGGCGGCGCGCGCCGCGAAGGAACTGCAGGACGGCTATTACGTCAATCTCGGCATCGGCATCCCGACGCTGGTTGCGAACCATATCCCCGCGGGGATGACGGTGACGCTCCAGTCGGAAAATGGCATGCTCGGCATCGGCCCCTTTCCTTTCGAAGGCGATGAGGATCCCGACTTGATCAACGCGGGCAAGCAGACGATCAGCGAACTGCCGCAGACGGCCTATTTCTCCAGCAGCGACAGCTTCGCGATGATCCGCGGCGGGCATATCGACCTGACCGTATTGGGCGCGATGGAGATCGCCGAAAATGGCGACATCGCCAACTGGATGATTCCGGGCAAGATGATCAAGGGCATGGGCGGCGCGATGGATCTCGTCGCCGGGGTGAAGAAGATCATCGTCGTGATGGAACATAACGCCAAGGACGGCAGCCCGAAGTTCATCCCCGAATGCACGTTGCCGCTGACCGGCAAGAATGTCGTCGACATGATCATCACCGACCTCGCGGTGTTCAAGCGCGACGATCATGACAGCCCGTTCAAGCTGATCGAGCTTGCGCCGGGGGTGACGGCCGAGGACGTCGCCGCGAAAACGACGGCGCATTATATTGCATGATGTCGCGGCCAACCCCGGCTCCAGCTGGCTGATTATCGGCGGGTGGCTCTCGGTTCTGGCCGCGCTGCTTCATATCGCCTGCATTTTCGGCGGCCCCGACTGGTATCGTTTTTTCGGCGCGGGCGAAGGCATGGCGCGGGCGGCGGCGCGCGGCGATTTGCGTCCGACGCTGATCACGCTCGCGATCGGTGCGGTCCTGCTGATCTGGGCCGCCTATGCCTTTTCGGGAGCCAGCTCGCTCCCGCGCCTGCCGCTGCTGCGAACCGGGCTGATCGTCATCACCGCTATATATCTGCTCCGCGGGCTGATTTTTGTGCCCCTCCACCTGTGGCGGCCGCAGCATAGCGACAGTTTCGCGATCTGGTCTTCGCTGATCGTCCTTGTCTATGGCGCGGTTTACGCCGCGGGGACATTCAAGGCCTGGCGCTATCTTGCACCCTGAGGGGTGACGGCCGGGGAAGTCGCGGCTAAGACGACGGCCGATTATGAGGTCGCGGTCTAAAAACAAGTTCAGGAAGCGGGTTTTCACCTATCTCATCGCGATCATCGCGCTGGGACTTGTGGGCTGGTTTGGCATTCACGCGCTGGGCGGGAAGCATCCGCTTGTCAGCGTTGCGATCCCGATCAACGCGCCTGAAAACCTGCCCGACACGCCCGCCGAATGGCGCGGCCGGATCGACTACCCCGCGCTCGACCGGCAACTCGCCGACCTGTCGCGGCGGCCCGAGATGGCGGGGCTGGCGGTGGCAGTGGTCGAAGACGGCGAATTGCGCTTCGTCCGTACCTATGGCTTCACCGACAAGTCGACCGGGGCGCGGGTCACGCCGCATACGCTGTTCCGCTGGGCCTCGGTTTCCAAAACCGCCACGGGCGCTTTCGCGGCCGCGCTGGCCAATGACGGCGCCGTCGATCTGGGCCGTCCGGTCGCCGACCTTGGCACGTCGCTCCGCCTGCCCGGCGGCGCCGAGGCGCGGGTTACGCTGGACCAGCTGCTGGCGCAGCGCTCGGGCCTCACCAAAAACGCCTATGACGAGAAATTGGAGGAAGGGCAGGACCCGGCGGCGCTGCGCACGAGCCTTGCCGCCGCACCGCTGCAATGCGAACCCGGCACCTGCCACACCTATCAGAATATCGCCTTCGACGCCGCGAGCGAGATCTTGGCGCGGGCCGCGAACGCGCCGTTCGGCGATGCGGTCGAGGACCGGTTTTTCCGTCCGCTCGGCATGGTCAGCGCGGGATATGGGACGGCGCGGCTGACGGGGGCGAAGGATTGGGCAAAACCGCATCGCGGCGCAGAGGTCCGCCCGATCAAGGAAGCCTATTGGCGCGTTCCCGCCGCCGCGGGGGTCGAAAGCGACATCGTCGATTTCGCGACATGGATGCAGGCGATGATGGGCAGCCGCCCCGATGTGCTGCCCGCGCCGGTGTTGCAGCTTGCCCATCGCCCGCGCGTCGGTACCGGGCGGCTCTATGGCGGCGCCTTGCGGGCTGCGACGGGCGATACGGCCTATGGCCTCGGCTGGCGGAGCTTCACCTATGGCGGGAGCAGGCTCGAGGGCCATTCGGGCGCGGTCGAGGGGTATCGCGCGACGCTGATTTTCGAACCGGCGACGCGGACGGGCGTTGTGGCGCTGTGGAACAGCGACTGGGGATTTCCCTTCCGCATCCCGTTCACGGTGATCGACAGCTATCACAAGCGCGACGACGCGGGCTGGCTCGACCTCAGCGAGCTGCCGCCGCCGGCGGGCGGCGCTGCGGCGCCGGGCACGGTTTCCGCACAGCCGAAAGGGTAACCGCCTTTCCCCCCGTTCGCTGCCTGTGTATGAGGCGCGCGGACAAGATCGAGAGGAGATTCATCGATGCGCGTGCTGCTGACCGGCTCATCGGGTTGGCTGGGGCGCTATCTGGCTCCCTTGTTGACCCGGAACGGCCATGACGTTACCGGGCTCGACGTCGTGCCCGGTACGCACACGCAGGTGATCGGCACCGTCGCCGACCGCGCGCTGATCGACCGGACGATGGGCGAGCATGGGATCGAGGCGGTGATCCATGGCGGTGCGCTGCACAAGCCCGATATCGTGCGTTATCCGCGCCAGGCCTTTATCGACGTCAATGTCAGCGGCACACTCAACCTGGTCGAGGCGGCGGTCGCGGCGGGGAACGACCGGTTCCTTTTCACCTCGACGACGTCGCTGATGGTGCGCGCCGATGTGCGCGAGGGCGCCGGCGAAGCGGGCGCTTGGTGGATGGACGAGGATTTCGGCCCGATCGAGCCGCGCAACATCTATGGGATCACCAAGCTTGCGGCCGAGCAGGCGGTGAAGCTGGTCCACCGCGAGCATGGCATCGCCGTGGCGATCCTGCGCACCGGGCGGTTTTTCCCCGAGGATGACGACACGCACGAAGCCCCGGGCGGCGAGAACCTCAAGGCCAACGAGTTGCTCAATCGCCGCCTGACGGTCGAGGATGCGGCCGCGGCGCATCTCGCGGCGCTTGAGGCCGCTCCCTCGATCGGCTGCGACACCTTCATACTTTCGGCCCCGCCGCCCTTCGCGCGCGAAGAGGCCGGGGAGCTGGCCCGCGACGCGCGCGCGGTGATCGCGCGGCATCATCCCGACGCCGCCGAACTTTATGCCGCGCAAGGCTGGGTGCTTCCCGAAATCATCGACCGCGTCTACGACCCGTCGCGCGCCGAGCGCCGCTTCGGGTGGCGCGCACAGAGCGATTTTGGCGGCGTGCTCACGGCGCTGCGCGACGGCACGCCGCTGCCCTTCGCGCACGACCCCGATTACACCTCCCCCATCATCGCACAGGAGCGCGAAGCATGTATGTGCTGATCACCGCCAACCGCAATTATTCGAGCTGGTCGCTGCGCCCGTGGGTGCTGATGCGCGCGCTGGGCATCGCGTTCGAGGATCAGATCGAACCCTTCACGAACCCGATCAACTATGACGAGTTTCGCAGCTTTTCGCCGACCGGACAGGTGCCCGCGCTGCTCGACGAAGGGCGGACGGTTTACGATTCGCTCGGCATCACGCTCTACCTCGCCGACCGGCATGAGGGGGTGTGGCCGGCCGACCCCGACGCGCGCGCCTGGGCGCAATGCGCGGCGGCGGAAATGCACAGCGGCTTTTCGGCGCTGCGGAACGATTGCACGATGAATGTCGGGGTTCGCGTGACGCCGAAACCGCCGTCGGGCGCGCTCCGGCTCGACGTCGCGCGTATCCGTGAATTGTTCGCCGAGGGTCTGTCGCGGTTCGGCGGCCCGTTCCTCGCGGGCGATCGCTTTACCGCGGTCGATGCCTTCTTTGCGCCGGTCGCCTTTCGCATCCGCACCTATGGTCTTGATGCGGGCAGCGGACAGGCTTGGGTGGATCATATGCTCGCGCATCCCGCCATGCTGGATTGGGAACGCCAGGCGCTTGCCGAAAGCTGGCGCGAGGAGGGCCACGAGGCGGAATTGATGGCGGCGGGAGCGATTACGGCGGACTATCGGACGGCCTAATCGGCGAGCGCCTCACGCACCACCGCGATCCCCGTCTCGCGCTGCGTTTTGAGTTCGGCCTTCAGCTTCGCCGGATCGCGCGCGAAGACGAAGCCGAAGCTGACCCCGCCTTCTTTGCCGATCGTCGCATGGTGGAGCTTGTGCGCCTGTACCAGCCGCTTCGCATAGCCGCGACGCGGCACCCAGCGGAAAGTGCGCTGGTGGACGAGCCCGTCGTGTACCAGCGTGTAGATGATGCCGTAGAAGAGGACGCCGAGCCCGATCCACGTTCCGGGCTCCCACGCCCCCGCGCCCATGATCATCGGGCTGCCGATCACGAACATCGAAATGCTGAGCGCGGCGCCGACGAGGCCGAACAGGTCGTTCTTTTCGAGCATCTTGTCGTGCGGCTCATGATGGTCGCGGTGCCACGCCCAGCCGAAGCCGTGCATGATATATTTGTGGCTCGCCCAGGCGACACCCTCCATCGCCGCGACCGTGGCGAGAATGAGCGCGATGATGGCGAGCGTCGACATGGGGGCAGTATAGGCCGATTGCGAACCTGATGCACGATCCCTCCTTCGTCATGCCGGACTTGATCCGGCATCCCGCTTTTTCCTTGCGCATGAGGTAGTGGAACCCCGGATCAAGTCCGGGGTGACGAAAGTATGGGCAAGGGTTCCGCGACCGAAAATTGCGTTTTTGATCGCCACTCGCTTGCATTGTTGTCGCGCAGGCTTAAGTGAACCGCATGACCCGGCCCCGCACCCTTTATGAGAAAATCTGGGACGCGCATGTCGTCGAACAGCGCCCCGATGCCACTTGCCTGATCTTCATCGACCGGCATCTCGTCCATGAAGTCACCAGCCCGCAGGCCTTTGCCGGGCTTCGCGCGAGCGACCGCACGGTGCGCCGTCCCGACCTGACGCTCGCGGTGCCCGACCATAATGTGCCGACGACCGCGCGGCTTGATGCGGCGGGCAACAAGCTGCCGATCGCCGACGCCGAAAGTGCGGCGCAATTGGCGGCGCTTGAGAAGAATGCGCCCGAATATGGCATCCGCTATATCGACGCGGTCGCGCCCGAACAGGGCATCGTCCATGTCGTCGGGCCCGAGCAGGGCTTTTCGCTGCCCGGCACGACGATCGTCTGCGGCGACAGCCATACCGCGTGCCACGGCGGCATCGGCGCGCTCGCCTTTGGCATCGGGACGAGCGAGGTCGAGCATGTGCTCGCGACGCAGACCCTGCTGCTCCAGCCGTCGAAGACGATGGAAGTGCGCGTCGAGGGCGAGGTCGGCCCGGGCGTGTCGGCGAAGGACATCATCCTCCACATCACCGGCGTCATCGGCGCGGCGGGCGGCACCGGTCATGTCATCGAATATACGGGCAGCGCGATCCGCGCATTGTCGGTCGAAGGCCGCCTGACCGTCAGCAACATGGCGATCGAGGGCGGCGCGCGCGCCGGGCTGATCGCGCCCGACGAGACGACCTTTGCGTACATCAAGGGCCGCCCTTATGCGCCGAAGGGCGCCGACTGGGACGCCGCGGTTGCCTATTGGAAAAGCCTCGCGACCGATCCGGGCGCGACCTATGACAAGACGGTGATCATCGACGCCGCCGACATCGCGCCGAGCGTCACCTGGGGCACCAGCCCCGAGGATGTGGTGCCGATCACGGGCATCGTCCCCGATCCGGCGAGCTTTGCCGACCCGTCGAAGCAGGCCGCAGCCGCGAAGTCGCTCGCTTACATGGGCCTCGAACCCGGCACGCGGATGCAGGATGTGCCGGTCGAGAACATCTTCATCGGCAGCTGCACCAACAGCCGCATCGAGGATTTGCGCGCCGCCGCGGCGGTGATCAAGGGCCGCCACAAGGCCGACAATGTCAAATGGGCGATCGTCGTCCCCGGTTCGGGGCTGGTGAAGCGCCAAGCCGAGGCCGAGGGGCTCGATCGCATCTTCACCGACGCGGGGCTCGAATGGCGCGAGCCCGGCTGTTCGGCGTGCCTCGCGATGAACCCCGACAAGGTGCCCGCGGGCGAACGCTGCGCCTCGACGAGCAACCGCAATTTCGTTGGGCGGCAGGGTCCCGGCGCGCGCACCCATCTCGTCAGCCCGGCGATGGCGGCCGCGGCGGCGGTGACGGGCAAGCTCACCGATGTACGGGAGCTGATGGCATGATAGCTGAAGCCGGCGCGGCAATAAGCAGCATCAAGGCCGCAATGGACATCGCAAGAGGTGTCAGCTCGTTGAAGTCAGAGGCTGACATCAACCAAGCGATAATAGATATACAGCGAGCTTTGCTGGAGGCGCAGAATGCTGCCTTGGAGGACAAGCAACGGCTCTTTCAACTCCGATCCGAACTCGAAGAGTTGCAGCGAGAAAATCAACTCCGCGGCGCTTGGGAGTTAGAGAAAAAGAGGTATGTGCTTACCCGTTCGGAAAAAGGCGCGTTCACGTATGATTTGAAGCCGGACGAAGCGAGCAGCGAAATTTTTCATCGGCTTTGCGCGACCTGCTTTGGTCGCGGAGAAAAATCGATACTCCATACAATTCGTAGCGGACGGGGCGGCGAGACGGTTCATTGCGCTGTTTGCGACAAAGAGTTCAAACTGAAGGAATTTGCGCCGGTTCAAGTCGATATCCCTTCGACGAGGTATAACTACTAATGTTCATCGAAACTGCCGTGTTCTCCAGCGAGGCCCAAGCATGACCCCGCTCGACAAGGTCGAAGGCCGCGCGATTCCGTTGGGGCTCAAGAATGTCGACACCGACGTGATCATCCCCGCGCACTGGCTGAAGACGACGACGCGTGAGGGCATGGGACGCGGGGCGTTCGAAAGCCTGCGCGCCGATCCCGGCAATCTGTTCGACAGCGCCGAGTATAAAGGCGCGCCGATCCTGATCGCGGGCGACAATTTCGGTTGCGGGTCGAGCCGCGAGCATGCCGCCTGGGCGCTCGGCGACCTTGGCATCCGCGTCGTGATCGCGCCCAGCTATTCGGACATATTCTCGGGCAATGCGGTGAAGAACGGCATCTTGCCCGTCGTGCTTCCCCAAGCGGCGATCGACCGGTTGATGGAGGTCGCGACAACCGACCCGGTCTTCGTCGACCTCGAGCATCAGACGGTGACGACGCAGTTTCAGGACCGCTTCACCTTCGAGATCGATCCGTTTCGCAAGATGTGCCTGCTCGAAGGGCTCGACGAGATTTCGCTGACCGAAAAGAGCGACGCGGCGATCGGCGCCTATGAAAAGCAGCTCGACGCCGATCGGCCGTGGATGCGTCCTGCCGCATAGGATCAAACGAACACCATAAGAGGAGAAGATGATGAAGGCTCTCTTGTCGACCGCAACCGGCGGCCCCGAAACGCTCACCTTGGGCGAACTGCCGCGCCCCACCGCGGGCAAGGGCCAGATCGTGATCGATGTGAAGGCCTGCGCGGTCAACTTTCCCGACGTGCTGATCATCGAGGACAAATATCAGTTCCGCCCCGAACGCCCCTTCGCCCCCGGCGGCGAAGTCGCGGGACTGGTCGCCGAAGTCGGCGAGGGCGTGACCGAGTTCAAGGTCGGCGACCGCGTGATCGCGGGTTGCGGCAACGGCGGCATGTCCGAAGCCGTCGCGGTCGGTGTCCACAATGTCTATCACCTGCCCGAAGCGCATGATTTCGCCGCGGGCGCGTCGCTGCTGATGACCTATGGCACCAGCATCCATGCATTGGTCGATCGCGGGCATATCGAGGAAGGCGACACCTTGCTGGTGCTCGGCGCATCGGGCGGCGTCGGCATCGCGGCGGTCGAGCTGGGCAAGGCGTTCGGCGCGCGCGTCGTTGCCGGCGTGTCGAGCGAGGAAAAGGCCGAAATCGCGCGTCAGGCGGGCGCCGACGAGGTGGTCGTCTATGGCCGCCAGCCGTTCGACAAGGATGCGTCGAAGGCGCTCGCCGAAAAATTCAAGGCGGCGGTCGGCCCGAATGGCGCCAATGTCATCTATGACGCGGTCGGCGGCGATTATGCCGAGCCCGCGCTGCGTTCGATCGCATGGGAGGGGCGCTACCTCGTCGTCGGCTTCCCCGCCGGCATTCCGCGCCTGCCGCTCAACCTGACTTTGCTCAAGAGCTGCGACGTCGCGGGCGTGTTCTGGGGCGCGTTTGTGGCCCGCGAACCGCTACGCAACCGCGCCAATATCGCGCGGCTGTTCCAATTGTGGGAACAGGGCAAGATCAAGCCGCGGGTGACCGAGAGCTTTGCCCTCGCCGACGGCGGCAAGGCGATCGCCAAGCTCGGCGACCGGACGGCGGTCGGCAAGCTGGTCGTCACCGTCTGAAAGTTCGGCCCGACCCGGCGCTGACCGAAGCGCTGCGCGCACTCGCCGCATCGGGACGGATCGAAGTACGCGTAACGCCCGGCGCGCGGCGCGACGAGATCCGGGTCGAGGGCGAAACCGTGCATGTCCGCGTCACTTCGCCGCCCGCCGACGGCGCCGCGAACGACTCGGTGCTGCGCGTGCTCGCCGCGGCGCTCGGCCGCCCGCGGCGTGATCTGACGCTGCTTCGCGGGGCGACCGCGCGCATCAAATTGATCGGGATTGCGATGAGCCGATAGCGCCGGGTTAACCAATTGGCAGGAGCTAGGCGCTATGATCGCGAGCAGGACTAGCCGGGCAAGGTGGATCAATGGCAAAACGCCGATCGACGAGCGACGAGGGGGACGCGAGTATCGCGAATATTTCGCGCACCCGCCGCGCACAGCTGGTCGCCGAATTCGAAGGCGAGCTGGGCATCGACTATAAGGCCCGCGCCAAGGCCGAAGAGGCCGAGCGCCGCTGGATCGCCCGCAAGACCTTCATCGTCTGGACGATCGCGGTGATGTTCTTTGCCATCGCGTGCCAGAAATTGTGGATCATGGGCAACGACGTCGATGTGCCCTTTTCCGACATCAACCCCGTGCGCAGTATCTTCGGCGAATAACGACGACCCGGGTCATACTGGACCGCGATACCAAAATTTGGTAACATCGCCCCATGGCAGCAAAGAACACCTCGGTCGCTTTGGGCGAACCCTTTATCGAATTTGCCCGCCGCAAGGTCGAATCGGGCGAGTTCGCGACGACGAGCGAAGTCGTGCGTGAGGCGATGCGGCGTTATATTGCCTATGACGATCGCGTCGAGGCGCTGCGACGCGAAATTCAAAAGGGTATCGATAGCGGACCTGCGCGTCCGTTCGAATGGGACGCCTTCATGGAGCGGAAGTTCGGCCCAGCAGACGATGCGTAGCATCCTCATCCGCCCCGAAGCGGAAATCGATATCGAAGTCATCGCGGATTACACCATCGCGCAATGGGGCATCGAGCAAGCTCGCCACTATGTCGGCGATCTCCGCAAAGCTATCGAGCGTCTTGCAGTGGATGGATTACGCCGCGCGGAAGAGGCGGAGCTCTTTCCGGGGCTGAGACGAGCGCGGAGCGGGCACCATTTCATATTCTATCTGATCGACGAGGAGCGGGTCGATGTGATCCGCGTGCTGCATGAGCGGCGGGATGTCATCCGGCAATTGAAGGATTAGCGGGGGAATTAGCAGAACTTCCCCGAAACTCGATTTTGATGTGGCGCGCTGAAATCGAGAATGTGTGTGATGGGATCGAGCTTCCGCTAAGCGGAAAACCGTAAAGCTAAACCCACCCCTTCATGCTACCAATCTATATAGCTAGCTTTTGGAGTTGGCCAATTATCATTCAAATCGGTTTGCACTGAAGCGACGTATTTGTCGTCAGCGGCTGCCTTCGAGCCACAATAGCCATTACCGGCGACCCAAGTCTCGAAACGAAAGCAAAGATCAGAAATATTCTCTGCACCCACTTCGTCCGACAAATACGCTACGCCCGCTGACGTCACGCGCAACTGTCGGTGCTGAGAATCGTCTTTGCTCCCCAAAAGATGCCTAACTTCTTGAAAAGTGGCGCCGCCTGCTTTCGTCAAATCGACATAAGTCATCAGTAAACGCGCGCCTTCGGCTTGATATATTCGACGTCGTCGGACAGCGTATATTCGTGGACCGGGCGGTAATCGAGGCGGACACCGCCGCCCTTGCCGCCCCAGCCGTCGAACCAGCCGATCGTGTGCTTCATCCATTTGGCATCGTCGCGATTCGGGAAATCCTCATGCGCGTGGGCGCCGCGGCTTTCCTTGCGGTTGAACGCCGAATGCATCGTCACCGTCGCCTGCGCGATCAGGTTGTCGAGCTCGAGCGTTTCGATGAGGTCGGTGTTCCAGATCAGGCTGCGGTCGGTGACATGGACGTCGTTCATTCGCTGATAGGTCTTGGTCAGCTTTTCCTTACCCTCGGCCATCAGTTCGTCGGTGCGGAACACCGCGGCGTGGGCCGACATCGCGCGCTGCATCTCGGTGCGGATTTCCGCCGTCGGCGATCCGCCATTGGCGTTGCGGAAATGATCGAGGCGGCTGAGTGCGAGGTCGGCGCTGTCCTTGGGCAGCGCGGCCTGTGCGGCGCCGGGCTTCAGGATTTCCTTGAGACGATGGCCGGTCGCGCGGCCGAAGACGACGAGGTCGATCAGGCTGTTCGAGCCGAGGCGGTTCGCGCCATGGACCGACACGCACGCCGCTTCGCCGACCGCGAACAGGCCGGGGACGACCGTATCGGGGCCATCCTTGCCGAGCGTCACGACTTCGCCGTGATAGTTACAGGGAATGCCGCCCATATTGTAATGGACCGTCGGCACGACGGGCAGCGGCTGGCGCGTCAAATCGACGCCCGCGAAAATCTTGCCGCTCTCGGTGATCCCCGGCAGGCGCTCGGCGAGCACCGCGGGATCGATATGATCGAGGTGCAGGTAGATATGATCCTTGTGCGGGCCGACGCCGCGGCCTTCGCGGATTTCGAGCGCCATCGACCGCGACACGACGTCGCGCGACGCCAGATCCTTCGCCGACGGAGCATAGCGCTCCATGAAACGCTCGCCTTCGCTATTGGTGAGGTATCCGCCCTCGCCGCGCGCACCCTCGGTGATGAGGACGCCGGCGCCGTAGATGCCGGTCGGGTGGAACTGGACGAATTCCATGTCCTGCAAAGGCAGGCCCGCGCGCAGCACCATGCCGCCGCCGTCGCCGGTGCAGGTGTGGGCTGACGTGGCGGTGAAATAGCAGCGACCGTAGCCGCCGGTCGCGAGCACGACGGCCTGCGAACGGAAGCGGTGGATGCTGCCGTCGTCCATGCACAGCGCGATGACGCCGCGGCACACACCGTTTTCCATGATCAGGTCGAGCGCGAAATATTCGACGAAGAAGTCGGCGTCATATTTGAGCGACTGCTGATAGAGCGCGTGCAGCATCGCGTGGCCGGTGCGGTCGGCCGCGGCGGCGGTGCGCTGGACCGGCGGACCCTCGCCCATATTCTGCATATGACCGCCAAAGGGGCGCTGGTAGATGGTGCCGTCGGCGTTGCGGCTGAAGGGCACGCCGGCGTGTTCGAGCTCGTAGACCGCGTTCGGCGCCTCACGCACCATATATTCGATCGCGTCCTGATCGCCGAGCCAGTCGGAGCCCTTGACGGTGTCGTACATATGCCACTGCCAATGGTCGGGCGAATTGTTGCCGAGGCTGGCGGCGATGCCGCCCTGCGCCGCGACGGTGTGGCTGCGCGTCGGGAACACCTTGGTGATGCAGGCGGTCTTCAGACCCGCTTCGGCGCTGCCCATCGTGGCGCGGAGGCCCGAGCCGCCGGCGCCGACGACGACGGTGTCATAGATATGGTCGATGATCTTGTAGGCGTCGGTCATCTTACATGCCCCCAGGAGCGAGCCCGGCGGCGGGCGCAAGCACGATACGGACAATGGCGAAAATGCCGTAAGCGGCGCCGCCGATCGTGTAGAAGTTGAGAAGGACGAGCGACAGCAGGCGCGTCGCCTCGCCATGGACATAGTCCTCGATCAGCACCGTCAGGCCAAGCCGCAGGTGCCAGAAGACGCTGACCAGCATCAGGATCAGCGCGAGCGCGACGGCGGGGTTCGATGCCCAGCGGAGCACCGCGGCATGATCGCCAAGCGGCAGACGAATCAGCGAAACGAACAGAAAGCCGACGAGGAGGATGTTGGCGAGCGCGGTCAGCCGCTGTTGCAGCCAATGCTGCGAGCCATGCCCCGACGAGCCGAGCCCGCGGACCTTGCCCAGATGCGTGCCATTGCCCATCAGAGTGCCCCCGCCATGATATAGAGCCAGGTCGCGGCGGTCGCGACCACGCCCGCGGTCATCACGGCGATCGACCACAGCTTGTTGGTCTTCAGTTCGTAACCGGCGCCCGTATCGAGCACGAAGTGGCGCAGGCCCGAGAAGAGATGCTGGAAAAAGGCCCAGGTCAGGCCGACAAGTACGACCTTGCCGACGATATTGGTGATCTGGTGGACGATGCCGACCTCGGGGCTGGGATCGTGCCAGACGCAGGCGAGGAATGCGGCATAGGCGTCGGGACCGGCCGCGAGCGCGCCAAGCCACCAAAGGAACATGCATGCGCCAACAATCGCGAGACCGTCACCGCTCGCGCGATGAAGGATCGAGACCGCCATCGCGGGGGTCCATTTATATACCTGCAGATGCGGGGAGCGCGGACGCGCACTCGGTTCGTTGCCAGCCATATCAGCCCTGTCTTGACTCTAAACGGTCGATGCGGTGCCGGTTAAGCCCTCCCGCCGCGATATGCAATTGCTTAGGGGACGCAGCTTGCAAGAATTTGGTGCCCGCTGCTGTTCGGGTCCGGCGGGCGTCGGTGGCCCCGCATCGATCGCCCGTTCGGCGCTACTGCCCCCTTCCGACCACCGCGCCGACCGCGGTCAGGGTCGTACCCGCACCAGGTGTCGTCAGCGAAATTACGGCGCCGATCTCCTGCGCGTTCGGGCCATAGAAACGGCCGTCGATCCGCCCCGTCGCACCGGGCGTCCCGACGATGTCGCCAAAGAAGGCGGTCGACATGCCGTTGAAGCCGGGCACGACGCCGTTGGCGAAGTTGAAGGTGCCGAGTGACGAGGCGACATTCGTTCGCAAATTGGTCGCGGTGGGATTCAGCGTCCCGGTAAAATTGCCGGCGCCAAAATCGAAATCGAAGCCGGCGGTCCCCGTCAGCGCGAAGCGATCGGCATTATTCCCCGCACCCACGGCGCTGCCATGGAGGACAGCTTGATACAGGCCATGCCCCGAGCGCGGCAGAAAATGATGGCTGCTTTGCAGGCCAAAGATAAATGCCTCGTCGATCCGTTCACCGGTGCCAAGGTCAACATGCCTTTGACCGAAGCTCGCGTAGCTCAGCACAAGCTGGTCGTTCCCACTTCCGACGTTGTAGATGCGATAGGTATCCAACGGCGAGGGCCGGTAAGTCGTGAACCGGGCGTCGGATTCGCCCGGAACCTTGTTATTGGGCCCGAGATTGAGAATATTGTTGGAATAGGTGAGCGGCGATGGGTTGATCAGAAGTTCGCTCTGCCCGGCCTGGCCGGCGAGGGCAACCCCACGGAAGCTCGCACCGCCGCCATTATCGGTATAGCGTATGCGGCTGCCCAGTTGCTGCAGGCTGACCGGTGTCAGCAGCGAAGCCAGCGTTTCATATCCAAGCGCGACATTTCCCCGGCGGCCGATGATGGCTCCGACAAAACTCTGGTTGGCCGCGTTCGAACCGGCAAAGGCCGCGCCGATCTCTTCGGCTCCGGGGCCATAGAAACGGCCGTCGAGGGCCGCAACATAGGGCAGGACCGTTCCGAGTTCGATGCTTCCCGAAAAGACATTGTGCCCCGAACCCGATACTCCGGTCATCGTGAAGCGGTCGAAATTGGGTACATAATAACCATCGGCCGCTGCCGGATATCGGACCGTCACGATGCCGGATCCCGTGAAAGTGCGATTCGCAAAATCCACCGTCAGCAACCCGGTGCCGTCATAGCCGGAGACGCGCTCGGTCCCTACCTGTAGACCGGTAATGCCAACGGCAAAGGAGCCGGTGCCCGATGTCGGAACAGCCGCGTCCGCCGTCCTTATGCCATAGGTGAATGCGTTGAAGCGATTGAGGTCGCCGCCCGCGGCAGTATCGCGCCGCCGCTGGATTCCAGCCCCGACATAGCGATAGTTAAAGGCGCCGCTGTCGCCGGCCTTCGTCAGGAGCAGCGTGTCGGTAACGGTGCCGCTCGTCCGCGAATAACGGGTGACATTCGCATTGCTGGTAGTCGCGTCCCGATCCTGCGGCCGAAAGCTTTGCGACGCATAAGCAGCTTCGATCGTATAGCTTTGCGACGCCGCGTCATAGCGGATGCTCAATGCCGTGCGACCTCGCGGATCCGCGCTCGTCCCGTTGCCGGGATAGGTCGCGGCACCGGTTGCCCCGTCTGCAACGAAAGTTTCGCTGACTGTCAGATCGACGAGCGACGAGTTGCCAGGTGTAGGTGTAGGTGTCGGCGTTGGAGTGGGCGTGGGCGTGGGCGTGGGCGTCGGAGGCGGGGGCGTACTGCTCACGCCACCGCCACCCCCGCCGCCGCAGCCAGCGAGCATGAGGCTCAGCGCCGCCAGCGATACCATCGCCGTCAGCCGGCCGGAACGAACTAAATGCATGAACAACCCCCGTCGAACGCCCATTATTACCTGCCGGAAGAAATATCCGTCCAGATACCATGGCTTTGATCTAAAACATTTCTCTATACATAATTCAAGGAGCGTATCGATGGTGGCTGCTCTTTCGTCCACCTTCCTTTTTCTGTCTGCGCCCTGCATTCCCCAACAAAAAGGGCGGCATGCAGCCGCCCTTCCATATGCCGGATCAAATCCGGATGATCCTTTTCTTGTCAGCGCAGCTTCGGCGCGCGCGAACGCCTCACTTGATCTTGCCGCGGTTCGCGTAGAGCAAGGCCGCGATCACCGCGGCCGAGCCGATGCCGAGGCCCGCGGCCGCCGCGGTCTTCCAACCGCGTTTGCCCTTGGCCGCTTCCTCATCGGCGGCCTGCGCCGCTTCGGCGGCTTCGCGCTGCTGCTGGCGCTCGCGCGCGGCGCGCAGCACTTCATTTTCTTGCCTATCGTCGTCGTGCGGCGGGGGAGGTGGCACTTGGTCGGTCATCGTCTCACTGTCCTTTTGTCAGGCGAGCGCCTGTTCGACAGGCACATAATCGGTTCCGATCGCTTCGGCTACGGCTTCGAACGTCACCTTACCATTCCAAACGTTCAAACCCTGCGCAAGATGCACGTCGCGTTTCAAAGCTTCTTTCCAGCCAAGATCGGCAATGCGGAGCGCGTGCGGGAGAGTGACGTTGTTGAGCGCATAGGTGCTGGTGCGCGCGACCGCGCCGGGCATGTTCGCAACCGCATAATGGACGATGCCGTCGACGACATAGGTCGGGTCAGCATGGGTGGTCGCGTGGCTTGTCTCGAAACAGCCACCCTGATCGATCGCGACGTCGACGAGCACCGAGCCGGGGCGCATCGTGCCGAGCATCTCGCGCGTGACAAGCTTGGGCGCCTCGGCACCGGGGATCAGCACCGCGCCGATGACGAGGTCGGCCTCGGCGACGCATTCGGCAAGGTTTGCGCGGTTCGAGAAGCGCGTCTTCGCGCGCGCCTCGAAAAAGGTGCCGACGCGTTCGAGCACTTCGGGATCACGGTCGAGGATGGTCACGTCGGCGCCGAGCCCCGCCGCCATCTGCGCCGCGTTGAAGCCGACGACGCCGCCGCCGATGATGCAAATCTTGCCCGGCGCGACGCCCGGAACGCCGCCCAAAAGCACGCCGCGGCCGCCGTGCGCCTTTTCGAGCGCGGTCGCGCCGGCCTGGATCGACATGCGGCCCGCGACCTGGCTCATCGGTTTGAGCAGCGGCAGGCCGCCGTGCGGGCTGGTGACGGTTTCATAGGCGATGCACACCGCGCCCGATTTCATCAGG
>NZ_DATFFD010000213.1:0-2886 GCF_035250425.1 Sphingopyxis sp. | reverse complement strand
TGCCCGCGCCGGCATCGATCGCGCAATAATCGATGCGGTCGAGGAAGGCGGCGACACCCGCATCCTCGATACGGTCGGCGGGAAGATGCTCGGTGAGCGCCGCGCGCACCTGCGCTTGAAACGCCGCGCGGTCCATCTGCGAACGCCCCGACCCGATGATCGTCAGCGTATCGGCAAGCAGCCCGTCGAGGTGGAGGTTGTAGAGCGAGGGAAAGAGCATGCGCTGCGCCAGGTCGCCCGTCGCGCCGAACAGCACCAATGTTTCGACTTTCACGCTCACAAAAATCCCCTTGGATATCCGCTTTCAGAAATGGAGGAGCCGCCGCATGATTGCAACGCGCATACGTAGGCCAGCGATGACGCTATCCGGCAACCGGATGAAAGGTTCTTGATTTCTTCGTCATGCTGAACTTGTTTGAGGGTGACGATGTTTGGGAGGGATGGATTCCATTTCCCGTCGAACCGTCTTAAAGCCTCCCCTCATGCCCGACAGTGCCCTTCCCTATGATGTCATCGTCGTCGGCGGCGGCGTCAACGGCGCGGGGGTTGCGCGCGACGCCGCGGGACGCGGCGCGCGCGTGCTGCTGCTCGAAGCGGGCGACCTGGCGCAGGGCACCAGTTCGGCGTCGACGAAGCTGATCCACGGCGGACTGCGCTATCTTGAACATTATGAGTTCGGCCTGGTGCGCGAAGCGCTGAAGGAACGCGAGATTTTGTGGGGAATCGCGCCGCACATCATTCGCCCGCTGCGCTTCGTCCTCCCCTATCGCGACGGCCTTCGCCCGCGCTGGCTGCTGCGGCTCGGCCTCTTTCTCTATGACCATATCGGCGGGCGGAAAAAGCTGCCCGCGACGCGCTCGATCGATCTCACCCGTCATGCCGCGGGCAAAGCGCTGCAACCGCAATATGTCCACGGTTTCGAATATTCGGACGGCTGGGCCGATGATGCGCGGCTGGTCGCGCTCAACGCGCGCGACGCCGCGACACGCGGCGCCCGCGTGCGGACACGAACGCGCGCCGAAATGCTGCGCTGCGAGGACGGCCTGTGGGTCGTCGACGCGCGCGACGACCAAGGGCGCCAATATCGCTTCACCGGCCGCAGCGTCGTGAATGCCGCGGGGCCGGCAGTGCTCGACCTGCTGCGCCGCGCCGATGCCGAGCCCGACCACCAGATGCGGCTGGTGCGCGGGTCGCATATCGTCGTGCGCAAGCTGTTCGAGCACGACTATGCCTATTTCTTCCAGCTTCCCGACGGGCGCATCTTCTTTGCCATCCCCTATGAGCGCGATTTCACGCTGATCGGGACGACCGATCAGGATCATGACGGGCCGGCGAGCGCGGCGAAGGCGAGCGACGAGGAAATCGCCTATCTGTGCGAAGGCGCCAGCCTCTATTTCCGTGAACCCATCACTCCCGCCGACGTCGTCTGGACCTATTCGGGCGTGCGGCCGCTGATCGAGGATGGATCGGGCCGCCCCGAGGCCGCGACGCGCGGCTATCGCATCGACCTCGATTTGGCGGAAGGCGCGCCGCTGCTCACCATCTATGGCGGCAAGATCACCAGTTATCGCCGCGTTGCCGAAGCGGTGGTCGACGAGCTTGCGGGTCATATCCCCGCGCTGTCCGGCAAGCATTGGACGGCGAAGGCACCCCTGCCCGGCGGCGATTTCCCCACCGACGGCGCCGCCGCGCTGAAAGCCGAGTATAAGCTTGCCTATCCCTTTCTCACCAACGCGACGGTCGACCGCATCACCCGCGCCTATGGAACCGACGCGCGGGTGTGGCTGGACGAAGCCGAGGATTGGGACGCGCTCGGCGGCGAGATCGCGCACGGGCTCAGCGCCGCCGAGGTGCAGTGGATGGTGGACCGCGAATGGGCACGCACGACCGACGACATCTTGTGGCGGCGGAGCAAGCTCGGACTGCACTTCACCGACGATGAGGTCGCGAAGCTCGCCGCCGGGCTCGAAGCCAAACGCCCGCTCTCGCAGCCTTGGAGTGATTTCGAGTGAAATGGAACATTTCACGGCTTGGAAATCAGGGAAAAACAAGAATCTAGAGTGCCGGTTTTGATTCCCGGCGCGCAGGGCGCGCCCCCTGCTCCGCACCCCGCTCGCGCAACTCTTGGGCGGCGAGCGCACGCGGGCCGCGCCATCTTTCGGCGCGCGCGCTAACCTTCTTTTAACCAGCGCCCCGCAACAACCGCTTATGCCTATTTTCGGACATTTTCTGCCATCGGCGCCCGGCGCCGAAAAACGTTTCGACGCGCGCCGAAAACTCAGCCTTCTGGCCTCGGGCTTGCGGCATGACGGCACGGGGCTTGAAGTCCAGATTCACAACATCTCGGGGACGGGCCTGCTGCTCGAAAGCGACGTCAAACTGGCGGCCGGCGACCGGATCGAGATCGAGCTTCCGCACGCCGGCGACATAACGGCGGTCGTCATCTGGGCAAGCGGCCGCCTCTTTGGATGCCAGTTCGAAGGCCCGGTATCGCCCGCGACGCTGAGCGCCGTCGAACTCAAAAGCGCCGTCGCCCCGGCGCCCGAGCTGGCGGAGGCGGTGGACCCTGCGCCCGGCGCCGACGAAGACCGGGCGGCACCGGGGATCGACGAAGCGCCCGGCGAGCCCGGAGATCCCGGGACATTGCTGGAGCTGATCGATCGCAGCCGCGAACAGATCGCGCTCGCCGCCGGCATCAGCGCCGACAAGGTGCGGATCATCGTCGAATTCTAGCCAGGGAAAAATCTAGGGTCAGGACCCATTAATTGCACGATCGAGGCGTCGAAATGGCGAAGATATTGGGTTCGGGTGGCCGCAGCGGGTAGCATCGCTACCCGCAAGGTCGCGCGGACCCAAGATCGAAGCCATTTCGACGTCCCTTCGGGA
>NZ_DATFFD010000212.1:0-33956 GCF_035250425.1 Sphingopyxis sp. | reverse complement strand
CGCGCACGTCTGCTTTTGGGCAGCACCTGGCTTCCCCACCATCAGCGCAAAACAGCTTTCCCCATAGCCCAGCCCATGACCACCGCGGTTCGGGCACCGAAGACTTTCCGACGCCTATCGGCGTCCGAAACTCTCAACGATGCACCGAAGACTTTCCGACGCCTATCGGCGTCCGAAACTCTCAACGATTGCGGTCAGGCAGCTTTGCGGGCCGAAGCCAAAGAAGCAGACCCTAAAGTGGCAATAATCAAGCTGTAGCAAGCAGACTCTTCAATGGCGTTTCGGCATCCGCAAGCTGCTCGGCGGTCGCGCAAAGCCCGACGGCGACGATCATGCGGCCCTGGACATAATCCTTGGTCGCATTGACGCAGTCGATCGCGATGACTTTTCCGGCCTTGAGATATACGACCGAAAAGCTGCGGTTGGCGGGATCGCCGCGCAGCACCGCCCTGTCATGCCCCGTCGACAAGCCCGCAGTCTGGAGCTTCAGATCATATTGGTTCGACCAGAACCACGGGATCGCGTGGTAATGCGCTTCGTCGCCGACGATGCCCTTGGCGACGACGTTGGCCTGATCGTTGGCGTTCTGAACCGACTCCAGGCGGATCACGATGCCTTCGGCAAAGTCATTCTCGTGCGCGGCGCAGTCGCCGATCGCGTAAATGTCGGGCAGACTGGTCTTGCACAGCCGGTCGACGAGGACGCCATTGCCACCCTCAGCCCCGGCCGCGATCAGCGGTCCGACGGAAGGGACGATGCCGATGCCGACGATGACTAGGTCGGCGGGAATAACTTCGCCGTCGGCTAGCCGTACGCCGGTAACATGGGTCTCGCCCTCGATCGCTTCGACCGCCACGCCCAGCCGCAGGTCGACGCCGTGCTCGCGATGCTCGCGTTCGTAAAAGCGCGACAATTCGGTTCCGGCGACGCGCGCCAGCACGCGATCGAGCGCTTCAAGCAGCACAACCTTCCTGCCCGCCTTGCGCAGCACCGCCGCCGCCTCAAGCCCGATATAGCCGCCGCCGACAACCACGATCTGGCGCGCCGTTTCCGATGCCGCCTTCATCGCATCGGCGTCGGCGCGGGTGCGGACCCCTTGCACGCCCGGCAGGTCGCCGCCGGGGATCGGCAGCATCCGCGGGGCACCGCCCGTCGCCCAAACGAGTTTGCCATAGCCGATCGTCTCGCCGCCATCGGTCGTGACACTATGTGCTGCCGGATCGACCGAAACGACGCGCTTACCGAGCAGCATACTCACCTCGCGCTCGTCCCAATATTTGGCGGGGCGCAGCTGGATGCGTTCGAATTCCTTCTCGCCCGCGAAATATTCCTTCGACAGCGGCGGGCGTTCGTAGGGCAGCTCGGGCTCGTCGCCGACGATCGCGATACTACCCTCGAACCTCTGCGTGCGCAGCATGATCGCAACCTGTGCGCCGCCATGTCCGGCCCCCACGATCACCACGTCATATTGCGGCATTGTCTAGACTCCCTGCAGACCGCCGTTGCTGCGGAGCTGCGTTTCATTGGCGCGCATCAGACGCGCCGGCTCGCCGCCGATGCTCCAGTGCGCCGGGTCGATCGACAGCAGCTGGCCGCGGATGGCGCCGCGCCGGCATCCCAAATGCTTCTCGATCAGATCGGTAAATCCGGCCATCAGCCGCTCGAGCTGCTCCTGTGGACGCCCCTCCAGCGCGAGGCAGGTAAAAAAGGGGGCAATCTCGCCGCCTTCGCTAACTGGCACGCCGGCGGTCGCCCAGTGGCCGGGCGAGATCAGCGTCACAAACGCGCGAACGCGATCAAGCGGCAGCGGCTCCATGCCGGGATAAAGAGTCTCGACATAGAAGTGGCTCGCATCTTTGAGCAGCTGCCGGACTGCCTCGTCGTCAAAGGCTCCGGGAACCAGAAAGAAATTCACGATCGGCATGGCTGTCTCCTAAGGAATTGCGCGCCGCCGCCCGGCATCGAGAAAGAGCGTCGAACCGGCGAGCGCGTCGGCTTCGGGAGCGAGCAATGTGCGTACCGCCCAGCCGATCTGCGCGGGTTCAACAAAGGCGCCGATTGCCGACTCGGCGCGCATGTCGGCCAGAACCTCCTCGACCTCCTTCCCCTCGCGCGCAGCTCGCGCGGCTGCCACATTGTGAAGCCGGCCGGTATCGGCGGGACCCGGCGCCACAAGATGCGCCGTGATGCCGCGCGGTCCATAAGCCCAGCTCATTTGCCGGACGAGGTTCGCCAGGGCCGCATTCGCAACGCCCGCCGTCGCGGCATAGGCGGTAGGTTCGAAGCCATAATGGCCGCCAATCGCGACAAGTCGCGATTTCTCGCGGAGGCGATGGTCGACAGCGCGGACCAGACGCACGAAACCACCCGCTTTGATATTGCAGGCCTCGCCGAGCAGCGACGGCGGGACATCGAGGACCCCTCCCGCGACCGGCACCCCCGGCGCGTGCACGACCATGGCCACCGGCGCGTCGATCGCGGCGCTGATTGCGTCGATCGCCTCGTCGCACGCGAGGTCGGCCATCAGCGGAACGACGTGGTCGGCACGGCCCGCCCCTGCTTTTTCCGGCGCGCCCGCCGAACGCGCTACGCTGACAACCCGGAGGCCAGCAGCGATGAGCGCGTCGACGATGGCTGACCCCAGCGCGCCGCTCCCCCCGACGACGACTGCCAGCTCCTTTGGTTCAGGTGACGACATTCAGGAAGCTCGGCACAACCACATTGCCCTGGCTGAATAGCGCGTTGCCGAATTTCGACGTGTCCCAAATCAGGGTGGGATTGTCGGGGTAATAGACATAGCCCCCCGTGAAGACCTCGTTGCGGTTGCCCGACTTGTCGAAGAAATAGACGGTGGCGCCGCGCGTCACGCCGTGCCGGTTCGGCCCGAAATCGATCGGAATGTCATATTTCCCCATGCGATCGGCGGCATGATAGAGATCGTTCACCGACTCCAGCAGGAAGGAGATGTGGTGCAGCTTGGCATCGTCGGGCTGCGCGACGAACGCGATATCGTGCGGCTTGTTCGAGCAGCTCACGAAGCTCGCGAGCGGCGCCCGGCTTTCATGATCCTGTAGTTCCTCGGTAAGGTTGAAGCCGAACACCTTGAGGAACAGGTCGCGCGATGCGGCAATGTCGCGCCCGCCGAGCAGGCAGTGGTCGAGCCGGATGATCCGCATGCCGCGCACGTAATCGTCGTCGGGAATGGTGCCGGGATTGCTGCTCTCCATGCCGTTTCCGACCTGCTCCTTGGTTGCGTAGAGCTGGCAGATATGCCCCGTGGGCAGCGTGAACTCGACCCGCCGTCCGCTGCGCGGGTAAACGCCGGGGGCGATATCGCGCGTCTCGACCCCATAGTCTTGAAGCCGCCCGGCAAGGACCGTGAGCGTATCGTCGTCGAGTACCTTGAACGCGACATAGTTGACGCCGCACTGGTCGCTCTTTTCGACGACGACGCTGTGGCAATCATGCTCGTCCCATGCCTTGTAATAGGTGCGATTGTCCCCTTCGCGCAGCGTCTCGATCAGGCCGAGGTGGACGCCATAATGCGTCCGCGCCTCGTCCATATCGAGGACTCGAACGCAGACTTCTCCAAGCCGCAGGACACCCGTAACCGACATCGTATCTCTCCTTCGTCCCTACAGGTGCTCAGACCGTTATTGGCGCCTGGCTATTATGTCCGATAAGGCCGCGCTCTTTCGCCATGGTCAGCGCCGTGTCCTCGATCATGTCTTCCTGTCCGCCGATCATCTTGAGGCGGCCAAGTTCGACAAGTAAATCTCGCGCCGGAAGGCCATATTTGCGTTCGCAATCCTTCGCCGCATACAGGAACGTCGAATAGACACCGGCATAGCCGAGCGTCAGGCTGTCGCGATCGGCGCGCGGCGGCTTCGGCATCATGGGCAGCACGCGGTCTTCGGCCACGTCCATCAGCTTGAACACGTCGATGCCCGTTTCCATTCCCATGCGTTCGCCGACTGCTGCAAAAAGTTCGAGCGGCGTATTCCCTGCTCCAGCGCCGAGGCCCGCGGCCGAACCGTCGATGCGCGAGGCGCCCGCGGCGACCGCGGCAACCGAGTTTGCGACCCCCATGCCGAGGTTGTGATGGCCATGAAAGCCGATCTCGGTGTCGGGCTGCAGTGCTGCGCGCATCGCGCCGATCCGCGCCGTCACCTCTTCGGGAAGCATATAACCGGCGCTATCGGTGCAATAGACCGTCGTCGCGCCATAGCTCTCCATCAACAGCGCTTGTTCGACAAAGGCTTGAACCGAGGTCATGTGCGCCATCATCAGGAAGCCGACGGTGTCCATGCCGAGCTGGCGGCCAAGGCCGATATGCTGTTCGGTGACATCGGCCTCTGTGCAGTGCGAGGCGACATGGACGCAGCGCGCGCCGCAGTCGGCCGCCATGCGCAGCTCGTCGAGCGTGCCGATACCGGGAACATGAAGCACCGAGACGATGGCATTCTTCATCCGCGACGCGACTGCGGTGATATATTCCTTGTCGGTGTGAAGACCGCGGCCATAATTGAGCGACGAACCGCCAAGCCCATCGCCATGCGTCACCTGGAGCAGCGGCACGCCCGCCTCGTCGAGGCCGGTGGCGATATCGACCATCTGCTCGAGCGTGATCTGATGGCGCATCGAATGCATGCCATCGCGCAGGCACATGTCGTGCAGCTTGACGTTCCGGCCGCGAATATTGTCATCCTGGCTCATTGGACAGCCTCCTCAATCTTGCGTTCGAGCTTGAGCTTGCCGCTCAATATGTCGGTGGCGAACATCTCCGCGGTGCGCGCCGCCGCCGCGGTCATGATGTCGAGATTGCCCGCATATTTGGGCAGGAAGTCGCCAAGTCCTTCGACTTCGAGAAAGATCGACACCTTCTTGCCTTCGAAGGTCGGGCCATTTTTGAGACGGTAGCCGGGCACATATTTCTGCACTTCGGCGATCATTTCGAGGACCGAGCGGGTAATCGCATCGACCTGGGGCTCGTCGATCGTTTCGCAATAGACGGTGTCGCGCATCATCAGCGGCGGCTCGGCAGGATTGACGACGACGATGGCCTTGCCGGTGTCGGCGCCGCCCACCTTGACCACGGCGCCCGAGGTCGTCCGCGTGAATTCATCGATATTCTTGCGCGTGCCCGGGCCTATCGACTTGGAGGCCACCGTCGCGATGATCTCCGAATAGCCGACTGGCTGGACGCGGCTCACCGCGTTCACCATCGGGATTGTCGCCTGGCCAGCGCATGTCACCATATTTACGTTCATCACGGCCTGCTCGGCGAGCTGAACCAGATTGACAGGGGGGACGCATAAGGGGCCAATCGCCGCCGGAGTGAGATCGATCATCAAGACGCCAAGCGCGTTGAGTTTGCGGCTGTTTTCGGCATGAACATAGGCCGATGTCGCGTCGAATGCGATCTGGACGCCGTCAGCCTCGACATGCGGCACCAAGCCGTCGACACCGTCTTCGGTCGTCTTGAGCCCGAGATCACGGGCTCGCGCAAGACCTTCGGACCTAGGATCGACACCGACCATCCACACCGGCTCGAGCACATCGGAGCGCAGGAGCTTATAGAGCAGGTCGGTCCCGATGTTTCCGGGGCCGATGATGGCACATTTGATCTTGGTCATACCGACTCTCCATTGGTTTCGACCTTTTCGCCGAAGGTCACGCCGGCGACCGCATAATGGTCGAGAGGCAACTCGTTGATCATGATGCGTACCTGATCAGGCTTGGCGTCGATCGCATCGACGACGGCGTCGGTGATGGCGCGAATGAGGGCGCGCTTGCGCTCGACGGTGCGCCCTTCGGCGAGGGTGACGGAGATGATAGGCATTAGCCGGTTACATCCTTTCCAAAGATGTGCCGCGCGATGATCCATTTCTGGATTTCATTCGCACCTTCGTAGATCTCGGCGATTTTGACGTCGCGGTAGACTTCGCCGACGTGACAGTGCGACCCGTCGTGGCTCAGCTCGCGCAGGAAGCCATAGCCGCCGAACAGCTGTACCGCCTCGCGCGCGAAGTCGCCCGCGATGCCCGTGGCATAATATTTGGCCATTGCGGCCTCGGGCTCGGGAAATTCGGTCCCAAGATCTCGGCGGATCGCGGCTTTCAAATAGAGATTGCGTGCATTTTCGATTTCGGTTGCACGTTCGGCGACGCGAAACTGCCAATGCTGCATCTCTGCGAGCGCCTTGCCGAACAGGCGGCGCTCCTTCATTCGTGCCACAACATGATCGAACAGGGACTGCGCCATGCCGACGCCCGCCGCTGCGATGCCGATACGGCCATAGGTGAGCGTCTTGAGCGCGACGCGCAGACCCCCGCCACTTTGCCCCAGAAGGTTCGCTTCGGGCACAAACACATTGTCGAAATATATGTCGGCGGTGAGCTGGCCATTATTGCCGATCTTGCGGTCGGGCTTGCCGACCCGGACGCCTTCGCTGTCGAGATCGATGACGAGCTCGGTCATCCGCCCGCCTTCGCGGCACAGCGCGACGACGAAGGCGGCGACGGGCGCATTGGTGATGAAGCGCTTCTGGCCCGAGACGCGCCAGCCGCCGTCGACCGCGACCGCATCCGTCACCATCGACGACACCGATAGGTCACTCGACGCTTCGGGTTCGGTGGTTGCAAAGGAGCCGACGACGTCGCCCGCGAGCAATGGCGTAAGGTAATTATGTTTGAGATAATCCGATCCCTGGACGAGCGCATTGCCCGCGAGGATGCAGTGCACATCGTAGATCGCGCCGACCGAGCTTGAATAATAGCTGAGCTCTTCGATCACAGCTGCGGTCGCGGAAGCCGGATATTGGAGCCCGCGGCCGCCGACATCGGCGGGGAACGGGATGCGAAAGAGACCCGCTTCGCCCATTGCTTTGAACACGTCGTGCGGAAAATGCTCGATGCTCTCGGGCCCTTCGCCAATCTGGCGGGCGCGCGGTGCTACGACGCGCGCGCAAAATTCGCGGACCTCGGCGCGCACGTCGAGAAGCTCCTGCGGGCTCATCAGGTCATGGTAGAGCAAGGGCTCCTGGCGTTCGGGCCAGATGCCGGGTGCGGCGCCGCTCATACGAACTGCACCGTGATGCTGCCCATGTCCTGGAAACGCGCGGTGATCGCGTCGCCCGCCTCGACCGGCGTCGCTTCGGTTGCGGCGCCGCTCAGCACGATCGAGCCGGCAGAAAGGCTGCGGCCGCGGCCATGGAGCCAGGCGACGAGCATCTGCACCGCGCGCGCCGGATGCCCAAGAACGGCGGCCGACGACGTCATCGCGACGCTCGCGCCATTCTGCTCCATGACGATGCCGACCGTCGACAGGTCAAGCGCTTCGGGCCGCATCGGGCGGCCGCCCAGAACGAAGCGCGACGAGGAGCCATTGTCGGCAATCACGCTTACGAGGTCGAATTTGAACTTCTCGAAGCGGCTGTCGATGATTTCGAGAGCCGGCTGGACGAAGTCCGTCGCGGCGAGGATCTCGGCGACCGACACATCGGGGCCGGAGAGCTCCGTCTTGGTGACAAAGGCGATTTCGGCCTCGACGCGCGGATGGATGAGCCCCACCATCGGGATCTGCGAGCCTTCGGGGTAGCAGGTGTCGTGCATCAGCATTCCAAAGCTCGGAACGTCGACGCCCATCTGCTCCATTTTTGCTTTGGACGTGAGGCCCGCTTTGAGCCCCGCAAGACGGCGGCCTTTCGCTTCCCAGCGGCGCAGAAGTTCGTCCTGCACGGCATAGCTGTCGTCGATACTCATATCGGGATGAGCGTCGGTGAATTTCGCGATCGTGCTCGCGCTAGACTGCGCCCAGTCGACGGTATCGGCGATCGCGTGAATGGTGGCCGATTCAAGCATGTCTGGCGCCTCCCGAAAAGCTGATCGCGCAGGAACCGATGCCGCCGATCCGCATCTCTAGCCGGTCGCCGGCGGCGACTGGAATGAGTGGTCCGAGCGAGCCCGACAGGATCACCTCGCCCGCGAGAAACGGAATGCCGAGACGGCCGAGCGTATTCGCCAGCCAGGCCACCGAATTGAGCGGCGAGCCCTGGACCGCGGCGCCGACCCCGGTCGCGGCAAGCTCGCCGTTTTTTTCGACCAACATCCCGGCCAGCGCCAGGTCGACATCGCGCGGATCGACCTGGCGTGCGCCGAGCGCATAGACGCCGCACGATGCGTTATCCGCTACCGTGTCGAGGATCTTGATGTCCCAATTGTCGATGCGACTGTCGACGATCTCGAAGCAGGCGCGGACATGGTCGGTGGCACGCAGCACATCGGCCGCAGTGACGCCCGGGCCCTTGAGATCGGACTTGAGAATGAAGGCGATCTCGGCCTCGGCCTTGGGTTGGATCAACATATCGATCTCGATCGCCGCACCGTCGGCAAAGGCCATATCCGATGTGAGCTGGCCGAAATCCGGCTCGAACACGCCGATGGCGTCCTGCACTGCCTTGGAGGTCACGCCGATCTTCTTGCCGACGATCGTCTCGCCCGCTCCGACCCGGCGCTGCACCATATGCGCTGCGATATGATAGCTGTCGACGATGGTGAGGCCCTCGACCCGGTCGCGAAGCGGCGGCAGGGTCGTGCGACCGACAAGCGCTTCGTAGAGCGCGTCGCCATGATATTGGATTTGTGCGGTTTCGAGCGTCATGGGCCTTACAATTTGATGCAGATGTTGCGGAGTTCGGTGTAGAATTCGAGGCTATGAACGCCGCCCTCGCGGCCGATTCCCGACTGTTTCGAGCCGCCGAAGGGGGTTCTGAGGTCGCGCAGGAACCAACAGTTCACCCATGTGATGCCGACGTCGATGGCTGCTGCCATCCGGTGCGCGCGTGACAGGTCGCGGGTCCAGATACTCGTCGCGAGACCATATTGGGTGTCGTTGGCGAGCGCGACGACTTCGGCTTCGCTATCGAAGGGCCGGACGTGGCAGCAGGGCCCGAAAATCTCTTCCTGGATGATGGCATGATCGTCGCCGAGGCCGGTCCAGACCGTCGGCTCAACCCAATTGCCGCCGGCGAGCGCGCCCTCGAGCAAAGGTGCGCCACCACCTGTCCAGACCGTCGCACCCGCGTCGCGGGCACGCTCATAATATCCCAGCACCTTTTGCTGATGCTCGCGCGAGATCAGCGGTCCGAAGTTGGTGGCGCTGTCGGTTGGGTCGCCAGGCTTCAAAGTCTTGGCGCGGTCCACGAGCGCAGCGACAAAACGGTCGAACAAGGGGCGTTCGACATAGATGCGCTCGGTCCCAAGGCAGACCTGCCCCGTGTTCAAAAAGACGGAGCGCGCGCAGCCATCGAGGACTTGGTCGATATCGGCGTCAGCGAAAATGATCGCGCTGTTCTTGCCGCCCATCTCGAAAGAAACGTCACGCAGTCCCTCGGCCGCTGCCTTCATGATAACGGTCCCGGTGCGGGTTTCGCCGGTGAAGGTGATCGCGTCGACCCCGGGATGCTCGGTCAGGAATGCTCCGGCCGAATTGGGACCGAAGCCGTGCACAACATTATAGACACCCTTGGGAACACCCACGGCGTTCATCACTTCGCCGAGCAGCGTCGCGGTTCCAGGGGTTTCCTCGGACGGCTTGACCACGACAGTGTTACCGCATGCGAGCGCGGGCGCGACCTTCCATGTCATGAGCAGAAGCGGCGAGTTCCAGGGACTGATCACGCCGATCACGCCCTTCGGCTTGCGGATCGAATAGTTGAGCGCGCCCGCCCCGTCAGGCGTCGGGGTCTGGAAGCTTTCGGTCGAGACATTCTTGATGACGTCGGCGAATACTTTGAAATTCGCCGCTCCCCGCGGAATGAAGGCATGCGCCATCATCGACCTGGGCTGGCCGGTATCCGCCATTTCCGCCGCGACAAAATCGTCGAACCGCCGTGTGATGCCGTCGGCGACGGCGCGCAGCAGGTCGGATCGGTCGTCGACGCTGAGCTTGTGCCACGGCCCTTCGAGCGCCGTGCGTGCCGCGCGGACCGCCGCATCGACCTCGGCCCTACCGCCCTCGGCAACGAGGCCGGCGAGCTCGCCGTCATGCGGGCGGCGATTTTCAAAGCTTCTGCCGCTGGCGCTCTCGACAAAGGCGCCATCGATGAAATGCTTGAACTCGGTCACGGCGCTTTCTCCAAATATGTGCCGATCGCGGCTTCGGCCGCGCGGATATCCTGCTCGGTCGAGCCGCCGGAGGTGCCGACGGCACCCACGAGCACGCCCGCGCTGAACAGGGGAACCCCTCCGGGTACGTCCGTCAAGCGTGGCCGCCGCAGCAGGCCGCTTCGGACTTGCTCGGTTTCCTTTGCGAGCGCGTCGGCAAGGTCGGCCGTCGACAGGCGCATGCCTGCGGCGGTCCAGGCCTTGTCGATTGAGAGCTCGGTCGAAATCGAAAAAGCATCGGGCATGCGCAGAAAGCCCGCGAGCCCACCGGCCGCATCGACGACGGCAATGCAGAGCCGCGCGCCGTCGGCCTCGGCCTGCGAACGGGCACTGGTCAGCATATGCTCGACCAGAGGCGCAGCAAGACTGGCCGACCCCATTAGTTCGGCAGTCCGGTTGGCGCGGGGGGCAGCGGGCGGATATTGAGATTCGAAACGGGAATGATGCGGCAAGCCAGCACAATGCCCTGACCTTCATCGTCACGCGAAATACGCGCGCGGTTCATCGTCATGGTCTGATAGGCGCCTTCGACAACCTTGATCCGGCAGACGCCGCACCCGCCGCTGCGGCAGCCGATGCTAAGGGCAGTGTCGCCTTCGGCGACGAGGCTTGCGAGCAGCGTGCGGTCGGACGCGGCGCGAAAGCGTTGTGTCTGGCCTTCAAAGCTGATCTCGAACCGCTGCATCGGCGAATATCCTGCCCCATCATCGTCGGAGGGCCGCGCGACGGCGGCCTCTTTGCCGTTTCGATACGGTCGTGGTGCAATACCAGCAAATACCATTTTAAGTCGGTCTTGATACGGTACGGGTATCGAAGCTATACTGCGCCCATGAAACTTCATCAGCTGAACTATTTCATCGCCGTCGCCGAAGAAGGCCACGTCGGTCGGGCCGCGTCACGGCTCAACATTTCGCAACCTCCCCTGACGCGCCAGATCCAGCAGCTCGAACAAGAGCTGGGGGTCACATTGTTCGAACGTCACGCCTCAGGCATGGCGTTGACCGAGCCGGGCAAGCTGTTCCTCGAAGAGGCACGTCACGCGCGATCGGTACTCGAACTGGCAATCGATCGGGTCAAACGGGCTGGGCGCGGCGAACTAGGGCGCCTCGATGTCGGCATCTTTGGTTCAGGTATTCTTGGGACGATCCCGAAGATCATCCACCAGTTCCGGAATCGCTATCCGGGAATCGATGTTTCGATCCACTCGATGACGAAGGATGCGCAAATTCATGCGCTGCGAAACCGTACCTTGAGCGTTGCCTTCAACCGCCTACTCGAGCCGCTACCGGACATTACGATCGAATGTGTCGAGCGCGAGCCGATTTTCCTCGCGGTCAACAGCGACAATCCGCTTGCGCAGGCGCCGTCACTAGAGCTCGGAAAACTGACCAAGGAAAGTTATATCCTCTTTCCTACTGTCGGCCGTCCCGGATTCATCGAAAAAGCGCGCGGCATATGTCACGATCTCGGCTTCGTGCCGCGCGTGGCGCAAGAGGTCGGCGACGTCATGACGGGTGTGGCACTCGTCGCGGCAGGCTTCGGCGTCGCGATGGTCCCGAAGAGCGCGACCGCGATCGACATCGAGCATGTGGTTTACAAACCGCTCGTCGACCTCCCTGACTCCGCGAAGGTCGATCTGAGCTGTGTCTATATGACAGACGACACGTCACCGATTCTAGCGCGTTTCCTGGAAACGGTACGCGATCTTGCGAGCGACAAAGTCCTTTAGATCACGCGAAACGTGCGACGCGCGGTGAGTGCTTTCCCTTAGGGGGATGGCCACCGACTCGCTCGCTCCTGATACCCAATCGGTATCAGGAGCGCCCTCAAACAGTATTTGCCGGTAATGACCGACGCCCATAGACGACTTGTCGAAGGGCGATGGGGAGAGGTGAACGTCGTGTGGCCGAAGGCCCCTCGATTCCTCTCACCCCCATTTCCGAACCGATTGACGACAATAAGCCGCGGCAAACGGGGCATGAACCTGAAGGGAGAGACGATGAATATCCTCAAGCTGCGCGGCGCATCCTTAGCCGTACTAGCGCTCGCATCGGCCATGCCGGTTCAAGCCCTCGCACAGATCGATACCAGTGACGGCAGCGCGAGCGAAGAGCCCGCGGCTGAAACCGGCGGGCTTCAGGACATTGTCGTGACGGCCCAGAAGCGTTCGGAAAATGTCCAGGATGTGCCGATCGCCATCACTGCAGTCTCCGGCGCGGCGCTGCAGGCGAAAGGCATAACCGACGTCGCCGCGCTTGCTGGGCAGGCTCCAAGCGTGACGCTGAAATCCACTGCGGCATTCGGCGGCTCGACGGCCACACTCTATTCTTATATCCGCGGCATTGGTCAGAATGATTTTGCCTTCAACGTCGAGCCTGGCGTCGGCCTTTATGTCGATGGCGTCTATCTCGCGCGCAACATCGGTGCGAACGTCGACTTGCTTGATCTTGACCGCGTTGAGGTTCTGAAAGGCCCGCAAGGCACATTATTCGGGCGCAACACAATCGGTGGGGCTCTCAGCATCGTGACGCGCGACCCGGGCGACGAATGGAAGTTCAAAGCCGAAGCGACGACCGGGCGCTTCAACCGAATTGATGTTCGCGGCACCATCGACGCGCCACTCATTCCCGATAAATTGCTCGCGAGCTTTGCCTTCTCAACGCGCCACCGCGACGGCTATCAGCAGCGCATCGGCTATGCGGGGCCAACCGACAACAATCCGATCTATCTGCTCGCGACGAACGGCGCGTTTGGCGGCCCGACGAACACCAACACCGACGAAGGCCTTCGTTTCCCGGTCGTCAGCAAGGAGCGCAGCACCGACGCGGGCGATCAGAATCAGACATCGTTCCGCGCCAAATTCGTGTGGACGCCTTCGGAACGGCTACGCGTGCGGCTGATTGGCGACTATTTGACGGTGGACCAAGCGGCAGCCCCTTTCTCCCTGCTGCAGGTCAACCAGAATGCCTATGTGGCGTTGTACAACACGTGCATCACCGGCAACCAGGCGATCTATGACGGTGTCGGAGCATTGACCGGCTTTGGTGCCGGCGTGTCGGCGCTCTGCAATGCGGTTCGCGGCAACCCTGCGTCTCCGACGGGCGTCGCCCCCTCCCTGGGCAGCGAAGCGGGCCAGCATCTGCCCTATGACGGCCGCTTTGTCGTTCGGCGGGCCGATGGAAGCATCGACCCCGACCGGAGCTATGCAAGCGGAGCCAATTTCGACGAAGTCGAGAACTGGGGCCTCAATCTGCAGTTCGACTATGAACTCAATGACGCGTTGCAGCTCAAGTCGATCACTGGCTACCGCAAACTCGCTTCCCGTTTTGGCGTCGATATCGGGGGCGCGCCCTTTTCGGCACTCAACCCCACATTCGCCGACGACGAAAAGCAGTTTTCCCAGGAAGTCCAGCTGATCGGCAAGGTCTGGGACAATCGGTGGAACTTCGTCCTTGGCGGCTATTATTTTCACGAATGGGGTACGCATGATGACGGCGTTCCGTTCACGGGCGGCCTGATCCAGATATGGTCGCCCAATAACAGCTACGACACGAAGGCCTATGCCGCCTTCATTCACAACAATATCGAGATCGTTCCGGATCGTCTCGGCATCACGCTCGGAGCGCGTTACACGCATGAAGACAAGAGCTTCACCGGCGCGCAGCGCGACGAAAACCGCTTTGCGCAGTTGCTGTTTGGCTTGCCCCCCTCGGTGTATCCGGATCCAACGAGCCCATATCTGCTTTATCCGCTGGGCCTCAACAAGCAGAGCTTCAACAATTTCTCTTATCGGATCGGAGCGGAGTATAAGTTTTCGCGCGACGTAATGCTCTATGCGTCTTACGCCACCGGCTACAAAGGTGGCGGTTGGACCACGCGCCTCGAGGCTCCGCCGTTCAACCCGGTTACTTTTGCGCGTCTCGGCGCCCCCACATTTGGACCCGAAAAAGCGAAAACCGCTGAAGTGGGGCTCAAGTCGACATTTCTCGACCGTCGCGTCCGCCTCAATCTTGCGGCATTCGAGACCCAGTACGACAGCATCCAGCTGACCTTTCAGAACAGCTCGACGCCTGTCACCGCCAATGGCGGCGACGGGCGGATCCGGGGCTTCGAGGCGGAGCTCAATACCCAGTTTACCCCCGAATGGGCGATCGACGCCAGCGTCGGCCGTCTGGACGCGAAATATCAATCGGTTAGCCCCGGCGTGCCACTCACCGGAAATGAAGCCTTTGTGAATACGCCCAAGTGGACCGTCCAGGCAGGCTCGTCCTACAGGATCGATCTAGGCGGCGGATCGCTGACTCCGCGGATCGATTGGACCTACGCCAGCAAGACCTACAACGACGAAGCAAACACCGAAATACTCGCGAGCCCGAAGCGCAGCCTCTTCAACGGGTCGGTCACCTACCGCTTCCCGAATGAAAAGTTCGAAATCCAGGCTGGCGTCACGAACATCTTCGACAAGCGTTTCGTGCAGTCTGGATATACAAACGCCCAGGCGATCTACTCCGGGACATACAATCGTCCTCGCGAGTGGTTTTTGACGCTGCGAGTCCAGAATTGATTGTCCTGCTGAACGCTTACCGGCCGCCTATCGAGCCCGATGGTGCGGCTGTGAATTTCTCAACGCATGCGAGTTGGCACGCGCCTTGCGAAATGAGTTGCAAGCGACGGCGGCGAACGCCGCTCATGGGAGATTGACGAATGACCGAATTGACGAAAGTTCAGCTAGCGGCCTGCCCCTTCAGCGCCGCAGCCAAAAACTGGAATCCCTGGGACAAGGATTTCATCAGGGACCCTTGGCCGGTGCTGGCGCAGATTCAGGAAGAGCAACCCGTCTTCTACAAACCCGAGATCGGCTATTGGGTCGTCACCAAGCACGCCGACGTACGCAAATGCTTCCTCGACAACAAGACCTTCACCGCCGAACTCGCGATCGAACCGATCGTGCCGCTCTACGACAGCACGATCCAGAAGTTCATGGCGTCGGGCTTCAGTGACGGGCCGGTTCTGGTGAACGAACAGCCGCCGACGCACCGCGCGCATCGTAGCCGCCTCCAGCGCCAGTTCGAGCCCGCGAAACTTCGCGAACTCGAACCTTTCGTGCGCTCGCTCGTGAACAGCTACATCGACAAATTCGTGAAGCTGGGCCGTGCCGATTTGATGAAGGACTTCATTTACGAGATCCCGGCCCTCGTGGTTTTCAAGCTGCTGGGGGTCGCCGAGGACGATCTGCAGAAGGTCAAGCATTGGGCAGGTCCCGCCGCGCTCTTCAGCTGGGGCCGTCCGACCGAGGCCGAGCAGAATGAGATGGCGGACGCGCTCGGCGAATATTGGAAGTTCTCGACCGACTTCGTCGAATGGAAAAAGAACAATCTTGGTGACGATTTCATCAGCGACGCGATCCGCGGGCAGATGGAGGAGGGCAAGGAGGAATGGCCCGACGACTATCTAGTCCGCTTGATGCTGAACTTCACCTTCGCAGGCCATGAAACAACGACTAATGCCTCAGGCAATGCCGTGATGAACTTGCTAACCATGCGCGATCGGTGGGAAGCGCTCGTCGCCGATCCCGCGAAGATTCCGAACGCGGTCAACGAATGCCTGCGTATCGGCTCATCGATTATCGCATGGCGCCGCCAAGCTGTCGTCGAGACCGAACTTTCGGGCGTGACGATCCCGGCCGGCGCGAAACTTCTCATCTACAATGGTGCCGCCAATCGCGATCCCTCGGTGTTCGAGAACCCGCAAGAGTTCGATATTGAACGCGCGAATGCGACGCGCCTGCTCTCCTTCGGCTTCGGACCGCATCTCTGTCTTGGCCAACCGGTCGCGAAGCTCGAGATGAAGATCATGCTCGAAGAGCTGACGCGTCGCCTGCCGCACCTTCAGCTCGAGCCCCAGGAATTTACCTTCTCGCCGCCGAACACGACGGCTCGCGGGCCCGACGAGATTTGGGCGACCTGGGATCCCGCACGGAACCCGGTCCCCGAGGACCGTCCCTGACATTTTATCGCCGGACGAGTCCGAGCGAGCGCCGGGCCGGTCGCGCCCGTTCCTTCCCCGAGCGAGGATGACAATGGAAGTTACCGAATCGACGATCGCCATTGCCGCATCGCCGCAGACCGTGTGGAGCATAATCGACGATATCGACCGTTATCCCGAGTGGAACCCGATTGTTCCACGTATCGCGGGACGTACGACGGTCGGCGAACGGCTTTCAGGTGAGCTCGTCATCCCCGACATGCCGACCCCGCCGCTCACCCCAATGATCACCCGGATCGTCGCGGGCCGCGAATTTCGCTGGAAGTCGGTCATCCCCGGCGCTCAGGGGTTTTCGGCAGAACATATCTTCATTCTGGAACCGAAGGGCGAAGGCACCACGCTGATCCACCGGGAGGTATTCGACGGTCCGGCCGCCTCACATCTGGCCGAGCCGATCCGGCTGCTCGTCGCGCCAGCCTATCGCAATTTCGATGTTCAACTCAAGACGCGTGCGGAAGAATTCGCACATGCATCCCCGGCTCTGCACCCGTCGGTCGCCGCGCCCGACGCGGAGACGGCAAGCCATGCCACGCTACGCTGCCTTTGCGCTTCAAACCAGGTTGAGGTCACGCTCAAAGAACCCGTTCAGCATAATCATCTGTGCGGCTGCTCAAAATGCTGGAAGCCTGAAGGTGCGCTTCTGGCGCAGACAGCGGTGGTCGCCGCCGATGCCGCAGATATATCGGCGCATGGAGAGAAGCTGCGGTTGGTCGATTCAGCATCGGCTATCCGCCGCCATTTGTGCAGGGACTGCGGCACGCATTTGATCGGCACGGTCGAGGATCCCACCCATCATTTCTACGGCCTCGCCTTCGTTCATCCCGAACTTTCGGCGAACCGAATTGCAGGCAAGCCCGAGTTCGCCGGCTTCATTTCGTCGGTGATCGAGAGCGGAACCAGTGCCTCGGCGATGGAAGCGATCCGGCGTGAACTCGCGGCTGCGGGCATCGAATGTCATGACGCTTTTTCGCCTGAGATCATGGACATCATCGCCTATCACCGGGTCAAGGTCGCCACGCATCCGTCGCTGGCGCTCGCCGCAGAATGAGCGGTCGGGAGAAGCACGAAAGCGACGGTGGGGGTGGAGGTTCGCTCACTCGCGCGCTCGCGGGCCTTCTAAATCATTTCTTCTCGACGATCGGCAAGCACCAACCCGGCTGTGCGATCGAAGCACCGCAGCTCCCGCCACAAAACTTCCGATCGCCGGGATCGAATGACACATCAGACCATGAGACTGGAACTGCAGAATGAAGACCCGTGCCGCCGTTGCGTTCGAAGCGAAGAAGCCGCTCGAAATCGTCGAACTCGACCTCGAAGGCCCGAAGGCGGGAGAGGTCTTGGTGGAAATCATGGCAACGGGCATCTGCCACACCGACGCCTACACGCTCGACGGCCTCGACAGCGAGGGCATCTTTCCGAGCGTGCTGGGGCATGAAGGCGCGGGCGTGGTGCGTGAGGTCGGCGCGGGCGTCACCAGCGTCAAGCCGGGCGACCATGTCATCCCGCTCTACACCCCCGAATGCCGTCAGTGCAAAAGCTGCCTGTCGGGCAAGACCAACCTCTGCACCGCGATCCGCGCCACGCAGGGCAAGGGGCTGATGCCCGACGGCACGACGCGCTTTTCTTACAAGGGCCAGCCGATCTTCCATTATATGGGCTGCTCGACCTTTTCGAACTTCACCGTGCTGCCCGAGATTGCGGTTGCGAAGATCCGCGAGGACGCGCCGTTCCAGTCGAGTTGCTACATCGGCTGCGGCGTGACCACCGGGGTTGGCGCGGTGATCAACACCGCGAAGGTACAGGTCGGCGACAATGTCGTCGTCTTCGGGCTCGGCGGGATCGGGCTCAACGTGATCCAGGGCGCGCGGCTTGCCGGTGCGAAGCAGATCATTGGCGTCGACATCAACCCGGACCGCGAAGAATGGGGCCGCAAGTTCGGCATGACCGACTTCCTCAACACCAAGGGCATGAGCCGCGAAGACACGGTCGCCGCGATCGTGCAGCTGACCGACGGCGGCGGCGACTACACTTTTGATGCCACGGGCAACACCGAGGTGATGCGCACCGCATTGGAAGCCTGCCACCGCGGCTGGGGCACCTCGATCATCATCGGCGTCGCCGAGGCGGGCAAGGAGATCGCGACCCGCCCGTTCCAGCTCGTCACCGGGCGCAACTGGCGCGGCACCGCGTTCGGCGGCGCCAAGGGCCGCACCGATGTGCCGAAGATCGTCGACATGTACATGACCGGCAAGATCGAGATCGACCCGATGATCACGCACGTCATGGGGCTCGAGGACATCAACAAGGGCTTCGACCTGATGCATGCGGGGACGAGCATCCGCTCGGTCGTGGTCTACTGACATGGCGACGCTTTTCGTGACCACCCGCGACGGCACGCAGCACGAAGTTCCGGCGGAGGCAGGTGTCTCGGTCATGCAAGCCATTCGCGATGCCGGCATCGACGAGTTATATGCGCTGTGCGGCGGCTGCATGTCCTGCGCCACCTGTCATGTGCATGTCGATCCCGTGGATTTAGACCGCTTGGCGGCGGTGTCGACCGAAGAGTTCGATCTTCTTGAGAGTGCGGAGCATGTCAGCGAGCGATCCCGTCTCTCTTGCCAGATCGAGGTGTCCGAGGCGCTTGACGGTCTGCGTCTAAAGATCGCGGAAGAAGGCTAGAGCGACGAAAATCGACACCGTTTCGGGGTGGGGCTCGCGCGGCGGACGCGAGGGGAGGATCGTCGATCTCTAATAGCGGTCTCTTTTTCAGCTTGCCCCGTCATACGTACGTCCCTCGCTATAAAGTCGAGGACAAACATCGTGCGGAATGGGTCCGCAGACAATTAAAGTAGCGTCAAAACTTGTTGCGTGACCTGTGAGTGCTAATCGGTGGGGGCGCAAACGTCTCAAGCCTTGGCCCTACCACAGGAGCGAACGACTGGAGTGGGAATCCCATACATCAAGTGAATGACTGGAACGAGGCGTATTCCAGATCGATCGGAGTTGGCCGGTAGATGCCGCTTCCCTCGCTAGCGAACGGCAGCTTACACCACTCGCTGAAGAACCTCGCAACTTCCGAAATCAGGCGCAGCCCGGCCGCTAACTTGATCAATCTGGCCGACAGGCGAAAGTCCCGTTTGAAGTTCGGTCGCAGGGATAGCTGACCTTCACTTCGCGTCGGCTGACAACCAGCCGGTTGTTGAGATCACCCATCAATAAGGTCCGCTTCTGGCAGAATTTGCCAATGAGCCTGTTTAAGCGGGCTGTGAGCGAAGCGTCCTAGACGTGGTCTTTCGGTTGGAAGGACAAGAGATCGCGACTCTAGCATTGAGGAGATCAGCCGCTAGTATGAAACGGTCAAATTGAAGCGGTCCATGGGCCGGCGGGAGCGATTCGGGAGTGTCGAATGGTGACAAGGTGGAGAAGGACTACTTCCTGACCTCTGCATTCTGGGAGAACGGGCAGGCACTTGGCTTCCCGATCCAGTTCGATCTGGTCCTCAAGCATCTCCGACAGGACATGCGCGACGACTGGTATTTCGACTGTCTTCAATACGATGATCTGTTCAACGATCCCGAGGAGGCGAAGCGGATCATCGTCGCGATGCTCCAGGAGTGGAACGGCGTCTACGCGGGAACCCGCAGCGTCGTTCGTAACATCCCAAAGAAGGGCTTCGGCGAACGTTATGGACTGGAAACCGATTTTTTCGACCGGTTCGTCTACCAGTCTATCTGCAGCTTCCTGATACCCTACTACGACAAGCTGCTCGGCCATCGGGTGCTCAGCTACCGATACGAGGCCAATCCCCAGAACAGGAAGTATCTCTTCAAAAACAAGATCAACCGCTGGTTCACGTTTGAAGGCGTCACGCTGACCTTCGTCCGCTCCGGCAAGTTCCTGCTGGTCACCGACCTCAGCAACTTCTTCGAGAACATCGCGCGCGAGCAGATCGTCGCGGGGCTCGAGAAGGTCATTCCGAAAATCGAAGCGACAGGACCGGAGAAGCTGCAAATCAGGAATGCGATTGCAACTCTCGACGGGCTTCTCGCACAGTGGACGTTCAGCGGAAGCCACGGCCTGCCCCAAAACCGGGATGCGTCCTCGTTCCTCTCCAACATGCTCCTTTCCCGTGTCGATCGAGCAATGACGGGGAAAGGTTATGACTACTACCGCTACGTCGACGACATCCGGGTGATCGCCGACAGCGAACTCCATGCCCGACGCGCCCTGCAGGATCTCATCCGCCTCCTTCGGACGGTCGGACTGAACATCAACGCCAACAAGACAGCGATCCTGTCCCCCGAAACGTCGCAGAAGGATCTTGCCGAATTCTTCCCGTCGCAGGACAGCACGACAACTGCGATTAACCAGATGTGGCAGTCGCGGAGCCGGCGGATCGTCACGCGGTCCGTGACCTACATCTTTGAGATCCTGAGCAAGTGCATCGCAGCCGGGGAGACACAGACGCGCTCCTTTAGGTTCGCGGTCAACCGTGTCGCCCAGATCGTGGAATCCGGGCTGTTCGACGTGAGCGACGCACTTTCGACCTCGCTCCTCGACACCCTCTCGGCGTCCCTCTCGGAACATGCCGTGACAACGGATCAATACTGCCGCCTCATCTCCATCTTAGATCGCGACGGGAGATGCCTGCCCGCGCTGGAGGCGTTCCTGCTGGCCGAGGACGGAGCTATCCACGAGTGGCAGAACTACAACATCTGGCTGCTTCTCGCTATGCGCAAGCACCGATCCGACGGCCTTGTCGCCCTTGCCGACCGTAAGCTCAGGGAAGACATGAAGTCCGGAGAGGCGGCAGCCATCCTCATCTGGCTGCGCTGTGTCGGCGAGAAGGGCCTAATCGAACGAAGCATCCAGGGCTTCGAGGGCCTTCCCTATCAGAACGCTAGGTACCTGCTCATTTCCTCTGCTGTTCTGGACGACGACAGTTTGCGTCCGCTCCATGGCAAGGTGCCGACCGGGCTGAAGGCGACCAGGGCCCGGGTTGGGCGCTACGACAACGAGGAGGGCTTGCCCTTCGCCGTCCGCGAACGGCCGGACATCCTGAACCTCGTGGACGAGATCAGCGAATATGATTGATCTCGGATCCAAGCTGCTCATCTTCCTAAAGGACTTCACCGGCAGAGGTGACGACTGCTTTTACTGGTTAGTCCATGATCGGCTCGAGGAGACAAACCCGGCCGAGATCGTGGCCTTCCCAGGTCTGGTCGTCTGCCACGACTTCTGGATGATCCGCGACCTGCTCTACGATAAGACCGGTGATCTTCCCGCAGTCGTGCTGGACGTCGACGAATTGCGGATCTCGATCGGAGGCAATCCCGACGATCGGCTTAATCGCGAGAAGAGCGACATAAGCACCCATCTCGGTCCCTGCGGGGCATCCCAGGAAGTCTGCTCGGCATATAAGCGCATGTTCAATCGGGGGATCCCGTTCGATGTCGAGATTGCTACCAAGGCGGCGCGCGCGATCGCCAGGCTCTACCTGACACTCTGCGCCCAAGCCGCCGCGAATGGCGAGATGGAGCGATTCTTCGGCGTGGAGATGCCCGTCTACCGCCTGCTCCAGAAGGCGATGTCCGCGGGAATAACGATCGAAGCGGCAGATCTGTCGGCCAAGCGGGCGGAGGCGGAACACGACTACTTCTACTGCCTGAAGAACTACTCGGCCAAGCACGACATGCCGCTCGAGACCCCGTCGCGGACATCGATCGAACGGAAACTTCACGCCTCCGGATTCGAGTTCGAGGGCGTCTCCACGAAATACGTTCTCGAGTTTGTGCCCCATCCCGACGATTTCGGAGGCGACACCCTCGCCCTTGAGGAGTTCGACGCCGCCAAGCGCGTGCTCTCCTCGCTGACCTTGGCTGGCGGGCGCACGCGCCCTATCGTTGACGTCTTCGGGTCCCGCACGTCGCGCATACTCCTGCGCAACCCGCCGCTCCAGAGCATGTCCAAGAAATATCGGTCCATCGTCAGCACTCGCGAAGGCGCGGAGCTGTGCTACGTGGACTTCGATCAGTTCGAAGTCGGGATCATGGCCGCCCTCTCGGGCGATCAGCAGCTCGCCGCGCTCTTCGCGGCGGGAGATATGTACGAGCTGTTCGCGGAGAGCCATCTCGGGCTCACGGACAATCGGAAGGCCGCCAAGCAGCTCTTCCTGTCATACGCCTACGGGATGAGCCGCAAGGCCCTGGTGGACGCCGCCGTAGAGCTGGGAGCTAAGCGCGACAAGGCGAAGGACGCCTTTCGGATCTTTGCCCGATACGAGGAGTGGAAAAAGGAGGTTTGCACGGAATTCCAGCGCACGGGACGGATCGCCACCGAAATGGGCAATCACTACGCGCGGAGCAACTTGGGCGCGCTCACCGGCAAGGAGCGGCGTTCCGCAGTCAGCCAAGTCGTGCAGGGCACGGGATCCCTCATCTTCAAGAAGGCGCTGCTTGAAGTGGAGAAACTGGATGACGTCGCCATTCTGCTTCCGATGCACGACGCGCTGCTGTTCGAGCACCGTCTGCCCGAAACGCCATCGAAGGTGATCGCCGCATTCGAGCGCGTGATGACGGAAACTCTGGGAGGCCGGATCGCCGGAAAGGCGTCGGTCGGGGACTTCGTACCGGCCTGAGCCCATGCTTCGATCAACGCCGATGCACGTCGGCCCTTCCGGAATACCGCGCCCGGGACTTGAGAAACGGACCGCCATCCACGCTGGATAAGGGAGCTAACATGATGACCGATCCGACGATGGAGGCGCTCGCCGCCCAGCTCGAGGCGAGCGGCGACTACCGGGTGCTTCGCCGGCTGCCGGTGCCAGCTGGCGGCTTCGTGCCTACGCCACACATGAAGCGGGCCGTGTTCCTTGACGTCGAGACCACCGGACTGAATCCGAACGTGGACGATATCATCGAACTCGCGATGGTGCCCTTCTGGTATGAGGACTCGGGCCGCATAGCCGGGGTCGAGATCGGAGGATCCGCGCTCCGCCAGCCACAGAAGCCGATCCCCGCCGATGTGACACGGCTGACCGGCATCACACCCGATATGGTAGCGGGCAAGACGATCGACTTCGTGGCGGCCGCCCAGTTCGCCGGGGACAGCCTGATCGTCGCGCATAACGCAGGGTTCGATCGGCGCTTCGTCGAGCGGTTCTGTCCTCAGCTGGCGAACAACCGGTGGGCCTGCTCCTGCTCCGAGATCCCTTGGACCGCCCATGGTTTCGAGAGCGCAAGGCTCAGCCTGATCGGACAGGCACACGGCTTTTACTACGATGGTCACCGCGCCGTGAACGACTGCTACGCAGGCATCGAGATATTGAGCCGCGGCGTCCCAGTCGGAGGGACGGAAAGCGCGATGAAGGTGCTTCTGTCATCGGCCAACTCGCGCAGTTGGAGGTGTTGGGCCGAAGGCGCGCCATTCGAGAAGAAGGATGTGCTCAAGAGCCGCGGTTATCGGTGGGCCGACGGTAGCGACGGCACGCCCAAGGCTTGGTGGATCGATCTTGACGAAGCAGGCTTCCACCTTGAGATGGCCTATCTGCGAAGCGACATCTACGGCTGGTCCGCCCAGATCCGCGTCTGCGAGCTGAACGCGCTGAACCGCTACAGTGATCGCCTGAATATAACGCCCTACATCATACCGGAAGGTTGATTCTCGGCGCTAGGCCAGCCCAGACGGCTGCGCGGCGCCAAGGGGATCGGCGGAACGGGTCTTCGCTCCCGAACGGATCATATACCGGTATCCTCTCTGTCGTTCTGCCGCGCCAGTTAGACAAACGTCGTGCGTCGCCTTCTTGAGAACAACCCGCCGTATTAGGCGTCGCTAGGGAACGGCAGGAATGTCCCAGACACCGTTGTAATTCGAATGTCCGCTTCTAGGCGCGGAGAAATCGCCATCGAATGGCTTAGATGAGGCGCTAAGCCGAAGTTACGATCACAGCTTACGAGTCGACGCTGGTGCATCGGCACTTGCATGCTGACTAACAAAATACGCGTCGAAGTTAAGGCGCTCAAACAGCTGCGCCGCCTCCACGACAGAATGATCAATCTTGCCGGCCGCATGCAGCCACACTGCGACCTCACTCCACTTCCAGAGCGGGCGTGAACCGCTGACGCACGCTACGGGCGGGGGAAAGCCTTCGCCACGCTCACCGTTCACGTAGAGCGAGATAGCCTGTCGCGTGATCGCGGCCCGCTCAGCGATGTCACTGGGGCTGACGAGCGGATCTGGCTCTATGCGGACGATGGTGGCGCCTGCGCGGCGCATGTCGGCGCAGGCACTTTCGACCGCTTCCGCGAGCGTGGCCGCCTCCCGATTGAAGTCGAGGACAAAGAGTCCGCGCCGCACTCCAACGAGCGCGTCATCGCAGCCAGCCTCATAGAAGCTATCCTCCCACTCGTCGCCGTCGATGGAGAGGCCGGTAGCGATGATCGAGAATTCGTAGCTGCTCATGCCAAGTCCTTCCTCAATTTTCTTGATGGCGGCACTTCGCAACCTTCCATTGCTCCGCCTCGGCGAAGGCGCCTCGGTTTCCTAGTTAGGATGCATGAGTTACCACGCAGGAATGAGTTAGATTGTTGACATTTGTCAACATATATCGAGGCGCTACCCGCAACAAATGACAGATATGGGGCGCGAAGCTGCCATGCCGCATGCGCTTGATGCCGTGTTAGAACGATCTGGGAGGTCATTTGGTGCTTGCGATGCTGGTCCAAAATGGTAGTACGACAGCACTCCAAATAGCAAATCGGGCTATTGGTAAGTTATTGATTTTAATAGACTAAGTTTTGCATAGACCCCTCCCGTAGGGGTCACCATCGGTTACGGGAGCGGTCGGCTCCTATTTCCGCAAAACTTCCGACCCATAAGGCCCCTTCGTCTAGCGGTCAGGACGCGGCCCTCTCACGGCTGAAACACGGGTTCGATTCCCGTAGGGGTCACCATTCAACGACCTGTCGGCGCACTCGGGTTCGGGGATACGCGGCACATAGTTGGTCCGGCGGCGTGCTCCATAATGGCGCCATCGCCGAGCCTTCCTCACTGTTCGCGCGGCGCCTCAACCGGCATCCCGGTTTTCGTGACCGAAAGCGGGGGCCATATCCATTTGATCCTGCCCGACCCCACCGAGCGGGCGGCCTGTTTCCGCATGCTCGCGGCGGGGTCCGAACGGATCGTGCGCAGCTTTGCCAGCGCCGATGCGTGGATCGAAGCCGAGGGCGAGGATAGTTGCGGAATCCTGCTTTTTCACTGGTGCCAGCCCGGACGGACCGGCGGCGCGGCGCTGCTCGACCGTGTCGCCGCGCGCGCCGCGATCGTCGCCTTTGTTGCCGCCGAGCAGCTCAGTATCGCCGAATCGCGCGCGATCCTGCGCGGCGGGGCGCAGGATCTGCTGCCCGCGCCGCTCGACCCGCGCCTTGTCCGCCGCACGATCGATGCGGCGCTCGCCGACTGGCGTGCCCGGCAGGGCGCGCTCGACCGGCACCGCGAAGCCGAGGCGCGGCTGGCGGCGCTGACGCCGCGCGAGCGCGACATATTGGACGCCATCGCGGCCGGGCTGGGCAACAAGGCGATCGCGCGTCAGCTGGAATTGAGCCCGCGCACGGTCGAGGTCCACCGCGCCAACATCATGCGCCGCGCCGGCGCCGGCAATGTCGCCGAGCTGCTGCGGCTGCAGTTCATCGCCGAGTTCGCGCGCGGCGTGCCGGCCGATCCGCTCCGTTTTGGCGCTTGATTGTGCGGGAGCCCCGGCCGGATGCGACGCGGTGCGCCTATAAGGGATATGAACGGTGTACCGCCCTTGAGTTGGTCCCCATTGGCGCTGCCGTTCATCCGCATGGGGTCAACCCCACCTGATTCCACGCGAACGGGCCGGCAGGGGATATCCTCCTCTGCCGGCCCTATCTTATCCCGTGACGAGCGCGCGCTGTTCGGCGCGGCCCATCGACAGCAGGATCGGGTCGGCCGCCTGCCGCGCCGCGAAATCGGCCTTGCTCCGAATCCCCTGCCAGCCGACGCCGATCAGCGATTGCGCGATCGCGCCGCCCAGCGTGTCGCCGGGGCCGGGCAGGATGATGACATCGGGGGCATATTCCTTGACCGCGACCTGCACCGAGCGCGCGAAGTCATAGGGCGCCAATATCTGGTGCCCGAAGCTATAATCCCAGATCGCAGCCGGATCGCTCGCATGGCGGCGCCAGATATGGCCGCGCCCGTCGACCAGCGGCAGCGCGGGGCGATGGAAGAGCGAATGCGGCAGCTCGGCCATCGCCTTGTCCGAACTGCCGAACATCAGCGGGGTGTGGAAGGGGCCGTGGCCCGCGAGGCGCAGCGGATCGCGCCCGGGGGTCGGCGGCGCTTCGGCGAGCAGCGCGGCAAGACCTTCCTCATTGCCCGCGAGCACGAGCATCCCGGCGAGGTCGATCGACAGCGCGAGGGCATGGCCGGGACGCGCGCCGATATCCGCGACAAGACCGAGCAGCGTCTCGCGCAGACCCGGCACCGGCCGCCAATCCTCGTCGACGACTTGCAGCAGGATTTGCCCGCCGGGCCCATGCGTCTGGCTGTTGAGTCCCATCGCGTTCGCAATGCGAAAACCATCCTCGACCGACACCGCGCCGCCGAGCGCGAGCGCGCTGTACCATCCCATCGAATTGCCGAGCGCCGCTACGACGTCGAATTTTTCGCGATCGATGCTGAGATAGTCGAGCATAGTGGCGGTGTAGATCAGCGGCGCTGCGACATCGCCGCGCATATGCGTCGCGACGCTGAAGCGCTCGGCGCCATCGAGTTCGCTCACCGTCGGCTGGCGGCGTGTCCGGCGTTGCGCATCGAAATTGGCGATGAGGTCACCGAAGCGCATCCCGTGCAGCCGCGCGATGCTGCCGAGTTCGTTCTTGCCATAGGTGCCGCGGCCGGGGGCGACGACAAGAGCGGTTTGCCGAGCGCTCATGCGAGCAACTCCCGCGCGGCGGCAGCGATGCTGTCGCGGCTCGGCAGCGTCAGCGTTGCCGCGCGGCCCAAGGGAATGAAGCTGTCGTCGGCGGCGATCCTTGCGAGCTTCTTATCGGGCGTGCGCTCGACGAACAGCGCCATCAGCGCCTCGCTCTGCGATCCGGTGATGCGGCATTCGTCGACGATCAGGATGCGTTTTGCGTCGCCGACCGCGGCGACCAGCGCATCAGCGTCGACCGGCCCGAGCCAGCGCAAGTCGATCACGCGCGCCTTGATGCCCTCGCCCGCCAATATCTTTTCGGCCTGCCGCGACAGATAATAGCCATTGCCATAGGTGACGATCGCGAGATCGGTGCCGTCTCCATGGACCCCAACCTGCCCCAGCCGGATCGGCGCGCCGTCGCCGGGCGCTTCATAGACGCTCGTCCACAGCCCATCGCCCTCTTCGTGAAGGTCGCGCGTCATATAGAGCGCGATCGGTTCGACGAAGACGACGACACGCTGTTCCTCGCGCGCCAGCCGCACGCATTCGCGCAGCATCTGCACGGCATCGCGCCCGTTCGACGGCACCGCGAGGATCACGCCGGGAATGTCGCGGAAAACCGCGAGGCTGTTATCGTTGTGGAAATGGCCGCCGAAGCCCTTCTGATAACCGAGCCCCGCGATGCGCAGCACCATCGGGTTGGTATATTGCCCGTCGGAGAAGAAGCTGAGGGTCGCCGCCTCGCCGCGGATCTGGTCCTCGGCATTATGGACATAGGCGAGGAACTGGATTTCGGGCATCGGCAGGAAGCCGTTGTGCGCCATGCCGATCGCAAGCCCGAGGATCGCCTGTTCGTCGAGCAGCGTGTTGACGACGCGCGCCGATCCGAAGCGCTGGTGGAGCTTGGCGGTGACGTTATAGACGCCACCCTTCGGCCCGACATCCTCGCCCGCGACGATGATTTCCTTGTGCGCGAGCATCAGGTCGGCGAGCGCCCAGCTCAGCAGCCGCGCCATATGCTGCGGCTTGTCCATCGCGCCCGCGTCGCTGCCGAACATCGCGGTGCGATCCTCGTCCGACGGGGTGTTCGCGCGCACGACGCCGCGCTTGGGCGGGACCACGCTTTGCATCACATGCGCCGGCGTCATGATCTTGGGCCGCAGGATCGCGGCCTCGGCCTGCCGCGCCAGCGTCGTGCCGATCTCCTCATAGGCATCGGCGATTTCGGCGGGGGTCATCCAGCCATGTTCGGCCATCAACGCCGCGCCCGCAAGCAGCGGGTCGCGCGCTTCGTCGGCCTCGATCAGCGCCTTGGGCAGATACGCGCCCTGCACATCCGAACCGGCGTGACCATAGAGGCGCACCGTCGCCATATGAAGAAAGACGGGCCGCCGCGTTCGCCGCGCATAATCGGCCGCCTCCGCAGCCCCCGCATAGGCCGAGACAAGGTCGGTGCCGTCGCATTTGATATAATGCAGCCCGGCGCGGTGGCGGAACTGCGCCTCGATCCAGCCGGTCGGGGTGCGCGTCGAAATGCCGATGCCATTGTCTTCGCACAGGAAGATGAGCGGCATCGGCGAGCCCTGGAACGCCGCCCAGCCCGCGGTATTGAACGCGCCCTGCGCGGTCGAATGGTTCGCCGACGCGTCGCCGAAACTCGTCAGCACGACCGCATCGTCGGGCAGCGGCAGCCCGGTCATGCCCAGCCGACGCGCGATGCCGATCGAAAAGGCCGCGCCGACCGCCTTGGGCAGATGCGAGGCGATCGTCGAGGTTTGCGGCGGAATATTGAGCGGCTTCGATCCGATGACCTTGTGGCGTCCGCCCGAGATCGGGTCTTCGGACGAGGCCGCGAAGCTCAGCAGCATGTCCCATGTCGGGGTCTGCCCGGGAACCGACCGCGCGCGATGCAGCTGGAACGCGTTCGAGCGATAATGAAGAAACGCCATGTCGGTGACGCGCAGCGCCGCGGCGACCGCGGCGTTCCCTTCGTGCCCCGACGATCCGATCGTATAGAAGCCTTCGCCGCGTGCCTGCAGATGGCGCGACAGCCGGTCCATCTGGCGGCTGGTCAGCTGCGACAGGAAGATGTCGGTCGCCTCGGCGCGCGACAGGCCAACCGCCGCAGGATCGGGTGCGTCGGCGCGATCGGGCAAGCTGCCCGCGGCCAGCGCTGCCAAGAATTTTTCATGCACCGCCTGGGCCGCGTCCACGTGTCTCTCCTGTCGCGCAGCCGGTGGTTACAAATGTAACAAATCGGCCGAATTTTTCCGCGCGCTAGAACGGGGCCGTTTCGCGCGCAAGCATCTCTTGCCTTGCTCGGCCCGCTCGCGCTACCACCATTCACGATGCACGATCGGGGCGGAGCCATCTTTTCAACATGATATCCTTGTGGATCGCCCAGGCATCGGCCGCGGCCGACACGTCCGGCGCCGATGGCGGTCAGGGCTGGCTGATCGATCCCGAACTCGTCGATCCGGGCTATAGCCAGACGATCGCGGGCGGCGAGATCCAGACCGCCTTTCCGCCCCCGCCGCCTCCCCCGCCGCCGACACCGGAGTGGCTGAAGTCGCTGTTCGACGCGATCGGCAGCTTTTTCCAGTGGAGCGCCCCCGCCGCCAAGCCGCTGATGTGGATCGCGGTTGCGCTGGTGCTGCTGTTCCTCCTCTATCATTTCGTTCCCGCCTTTGCCCGCTGGGTCGACGATCTGCCCTTCCGCCGCAAGGCGCGCGGGGCAGATGCGGAGGACGGCGCCGGTCTTGCCGAAGCCGGCGCGGCGCGCGCGCTGCTCGCCGAGGCCGACGCGCTCGCCGCCGAAGGGCGCTTTGCCGAGGCGGTGCATCTGCTACTCTATCGCAGCGTCGAGGATATCGAGGGCCGGCGTCCGGGACTGGTCAAACCCGCGATGACGTCGCGCGATCTGGCCGAGGCGCGCGATTTGCCCGCGGTCGCGCAGAGCGCGTTCAGCCGCATCGCACGCGCGGTCGAGATCAGCCTGTTCGGCGGGCGGTCGATCGACTCCGGCGCGTGGGAGCAGTGCCGCAGCGCCTATGCCGAACTGACGGTGCCGAAGAATTGGGCGCGCGCATGAGCGATACAGCCGCGACCAGCGACGGCTTCAACCCGCGCCTGATCGCCGCCGTGATCGCGATCGGTATCGTCGCCTTTGTCGCGCTGTGGGCGCTGATCGCCCTCGGCCCACAGGTCAGCAGCGGCAACGACGGGGGCGGCCATGCCCTCTCGAAAGCCGCGCCGGGCTATGCCGGCATCGTCGACCTCGCCGAGCGCACGGGCGCCGAGGTCGAACTGCGCCGCCGCGTCGAGACGACGCGCTACGAAGACCATGAACCCTTGCTGGTTCTGACCCCGACACACCGCACGCGCGCGCCCGAAATCGCCGAACTGATCGATGCCGAGGGCAGCACGCCCGTCCTGATCGTGCTGCCCAAATGGCAGACGATGGCGATACCGGGACAGGCGCCGAAGCCCGGCTGGGTCAGTGCCGGCCTTCCCGTCAGGCCGCCCGCCGCGATGCTGGCCGCAAGCCATTTCGGAAAGGTCGAGATCAAGGCGGCGCCGGGCAAGGCGCAGCCGGTGCCCGCCGATATCGCGGGGCACCGCTTCACCGCCTGGCTGCCCGACACGGTGCAGACGATCGAAGGCGACAATCTGGAGACGCTGATCGCGGCGCCGGGGGGCGGCGCGGTGCTGGCGCAGGTCGGCGGCCGCGACCTATATATCCTCGCCGACCCCGACCTGATCAACAATCTCGCCTTCGCCGCGCGCGAAAAGGCGGTTGGCGGCGCGATGCTGATCGACGCGATCGCCGACTATGCCGACGCTGACGGGCTGGCATTCGACGTGACGCTCAACGGTTTCGGTGGTCAGCGCTCGCTGCTCCGCTTCGCCTTTGTTCCGCCCTTCATCGGCATCACGCTCTGCCTGATCGCCGCGGGGCTGCTCGCGCTGTGGCAGGCATGGATGCGCTTCGGCCCGGCGATCAGGCCCGGGCGTGCGATCCCGGTGTCGAAGGCGGCGCTGATCGCGAACAGCGCCGACCTGATCAAACAGGCTCGGCGCGAACTCGATGGCGCCGACGCCTATGTTCGCAGCCAGCGCAGCGCGATCGCACGGCGGCTGCATGCGCCGACGGGGCTCGACGACGAAGCGACCGACCGCTGGATCGACAAGCATCTCCCGGCCGGCAGCGAACTTTTCTCCAGCCTTGCACGCCGCCTGCCGCTCGCGCGCAACACCCATGAGTTTCTGGCAGACGCGCAGGCGCTGCACGACATCAGGAAGGATCTACTCCGTGACAATTAATTCCATCGAGAGCGTGCAAGCCCTCGGCGCCGCGATCGAGGGCGAGGTCGCCAAGGTCGTGTTCGGGCAGGGGCCGCTCACCCGCATGGTGACGATCGCGCTGCTCGCGGGCGGCCATGTGCTGCTCGAAGGCCCGCCGGGGACCGCGAAGACCCTGCTCGCACAGGCGTTCGCGCGCGCGACGGGGCTAGGGTTCGGGCGCATCCAGTTCACCCCCGACCTGATGCCCGGCGACATTTTGGGGTCGAATCTGTTCAACTTCCAGACGTCGAGCTTCACCCTGACCAAAGGGCCGATCTTTACCGAGCTGCTGCTCGCCGACGAAATCAACCGCACCCCGCCCAAGACGCAGGCCGCGCTGCTCGAGGCGATGCAGGAGCGGCGCGTGACGATCAACGGCGAGGCGCATGTGATGAGCCCGCGCTTCACCGTGCTCGCGACGCAGAACCCGATCGAGCAGCAGGGCGTCTACCCGCTGCCCGAGGCGCAGCTCGACCGCTTCCTGTTCAAGCTGGTCGTCGATTACCCCGCCGCCGACGAGGAACGGCGCATCGTCGCCGACCATGGCGGGCGCTTCAAAAGCCCCGCGGTCGGCGATTTCGGCGTCACCGAGGTGGCGAACGCGAAGACGATCGAAGCGGCGATAGACACGATCGCGACGGTGCGGCTCGCCGAAGAAATCGTCGATTATATCGTGCGGCTGGTGCGCGCGACGCGCGAAAGCGCCGACCTGGAGTGCGGTGCAAGCCCGCGCGCGGCGACCCTGCTTGCGCGCGCGGCGTGTGCCGCTGCGGCGCTCGACGGGCGCGATTATGTGATCCCCGACGACGTTCAGCGCCTCGCTTCGGGCGTGCTGCGTCACCGCGTCATCCTGTCGGCGGCGGCCGAGATCGAAGGCCGCAACGTCGAACAGGTCGTCGCGGCGCTGCTCGAACGCGAAGACGTGCCGCGGTGATTAGCGATCGTACCAGATCCTCCCCATGCCGCGGGCATGGGGAGGGGGACCTCTTGCGAAGCAAGTGGTGGAGGGGTAGCGACGTCGCGCCGGATGCCCCTCCGTCAGCGCTTTGCGCTGCCACCTCCCCACCGCTTCGCGGCAGGGAGGATCTTTCGCGATGATCTACCCGACGCGGCGTGCGATCTATCTGCTGCTCGCGGGCGCCCCGATGGCGCTCGCGCTCGGGCTGATCCGGCCCGAGCTGTGGCTGGTCGCGCCGGGCTGGATCGGGGTGATCCTCGCATGCCTGATCCTCGACACGATTGCGGGCACCAACCCCCGCCACCTTGATCTCGACACCCGTTTTCCGCATCAGGTCGGGGTCGGCGATCCGTTCGAGCTGTCGCTCACCGCAAAGGGGCGAGCGGTGCCGCCGCGCGCCGGACTCGCGCTCGCGCTCGACGAACGGCTTGCCGAAGGCGGACGGCTCGCGGACGACATGCGCCGGACGGGCACGGGCGAAGCGCTCATGCGTACACTCACGCTCACCGCATCGCGGCGCGGGCAGGCGCTGATCGAGGCGCTGTGGATCCGGTGGGCGGGTCCGCTCGGCCTCGTCTGGAAACAGCGCCGCTTTGCGATCGACGGCGCGATCAGCGTCGTTCCCAGTCTGCGCGCGGTGACCGACGAGGGCAGCCGGCTGTTCCAGCGCAACAGCTGGTTTGGCCTCCGCCAGCAACGCTTTCGCGGCGAAGGCAGTGAATATGAAGCGCTGGCCGAATATCAGCCGGGGATGGACCGCCGCGCGATCGACTGGAACGCCTCGGCGCGCCACGTCAAACTGCTCGCCAAGGAATATCGCGTCGAGCGCGACAACCGCGTCGTGCTCGCGATCGACAGCGGGCGGACGATGGCCGAGCCGGTCGGCGGCATGCCGCGCGTCGACCGCGCGGTATCGGCGGCGCTGCTGCTCGCCTATGTCGGGCTCAAGCTCAACGACCGGATCAGCTTCTTCTCCTTCGCCGCGAAGCCGCAGACGCTGACCCCCGCCTATATGCACACACAGGATTTCCCCGCGTTGCAGCGCGCCGCGAGCCTGATCGACTATGCGCATGTCGAAAGCAATTTCACCCTCGCGCTCACGACCTTGAGCGCGCAGCTCAACCGCCGCTCGCTGATCATATTGTTCACCGAATTCACCGACGCGACGAGCGCCGACCTGATGATCCGCGCCGCCGGGCGGCTGGTGAAGAAGCATCGGCTGCTGTTCGTCGTCATCAAGGATGAAGAAGTCGAAAGCGAAGAGAAACGCCGCCCCGAAAGCGGCGCCGACGTCACGCGGTCGAACGTCGCCGCGGCGATGCTGCGCGACCGTCAGCTGGTGATCGCGCGGCTCCAGCGTTTGGGCGCCGACGTCATCGAGGTGCCCGCCGACGCGATGGGGGCGAACGCGGTCGAGGCTTATCTTGGTATCAAGCGGGCGGGCAGCTTATGATTCCCGCGACCGCTCCAACCCGCGCGATCGACGCGCCGAGCTTTTCGA
>NZ_DATFFD010000211.1:0-13022 GCF_035250425.1 Sphingopyxis sp. | reverse complement strand
GCCCGTCGATCCGGTCGGCCGCACGATCAAGGACCGCATCGTCTTCGAACTCGAGGGCAGCGACCATCAGGTGACGCTCGCGGAACTCCGCGAAGCGCATGAGGGTTTCTTCCCGAACCTGATGGGAGCCGACGCGGCGCTCGCCTAATGCGTGTGCGAGGCTGATTCGCACAAAGCCACGGAGCCACAAAGAGGGCGCCTGAACGGACCGTCATGTGGCGGTCGAGCGAAGCGCATTCACGAGCGAACTCTGCAAAGAGCGCAGGCATCGGAATGATACGCCCTCTTTGTGGCTTCGTGGCTTTGTGCGAGATAATGAAATAGGCACGGTGGTTCGCGGGAGATGACGGAATCATGAGCATCCATATCGGCATCGGGGGCTGGACCTTCGAACCGTGGCGCGGCCCCTTCTATCCCGCCGGGCTCGCGCAAAAACGCGAGCTCGAATATGCCGGACAGCACCTGACCGGGATCGAAATCAACGGCACCTATTATGGCAGCCAGAAGCCCGAAACCTTCGCTAACTGGGCCGCGTCGGTCCCCGACGGCTTCAAGTTCAGCGTCAAGGCGTCACGCTTCACCACGAACCGCAAGATCCTCGCCGAAGGCGCCGGATCGATCGAGAAATTCCTGACGCAGGGGCTGACGCGGCTCGGCGACCGGCTCGGCCCGATCCATTGGCAGTTCATGGCGACCAAGAAATTCGTGCCTGACGATTTCGCGGGTTTCCTCGACCTGCTTCCCGACAGCCTCGACGGCCTGCCGCTGCGCCACGCGATCGAGGTACGCGACGAAAGCTTCCGCGACCAGGCGTTCGTCGACATGCTGCGCGAGCGCAACATGGCGATCGTCTATGCCGACAGCGACGAATTCCCGTGCATCGACGAACAGACCGCCGACTTCACCTACGCCCGCCTCCAGCGCAGTCAGGAGGATGTCGAAACCGGCTATGACGCGAAGGCGCTCGACCGATGGGCGAAGCAGGCCCGCGACTGGGCCAAGGGCGACCGCGACGTCTATATCTTCTTCATATCCGGCGCGAAGGTCCGAAACCCGGCCGCGGCGCAGGCGCTGATCACGCGATTAAAATAGATCCTCCCCATCGCGAAGCGTTGGGGAGGGGGACCGCGCCCGAAGGGCGTGGTGGAGGGGTAGAGCGTGCCGACAAGCAATCACGCATACAAGAATGCCCGGCGGTTGCGACGCAAGATGTCGCTGCCCGAAGTGTTGCTATGGCAAATCTTCAGAAGACAGCCGGGCGGACTCAAATTCCGGCGCCAGCATCCGATCGGCCGATATGTGCTGGACTTCCATGTGCTGGAACTGAAGCTCGCGATCGAGATCGACGGCATCGGCCATGAGATGGGCGATCGCCCCGAGCGCGATGAAACACGCGACCACTGGCTCGAATCGCAAGGGATACGAATGCTGCGTATCGCCGCAAAAGATGTTCTCGCCGACCCTGCCGCCGTCGCAGACAGCATCGTCCGTATTTGTACCGAGAGGTAAAACCCCTCCACCACTCGCTACGCGAGCGGTCCCCCTCCCCATGGCTTCGCCAAGGGGAGGATCTTAAAAGTCAGGCCGCCGCAGCCTTCGCGGCGAGGAAGTTATACGGGTCGATGCCGCGGTTACGATAGGCGCGGTGCGCTTCTTCATACAGCGTCGGCTTCGCAATGCCCAACCGCGCACGCGCCGCCTCGAGCGGTTCGGCGAGCAGCGCGCGGATGTCCTGCTCGATGATCGCCTTCGCCGCCTTGCCGTGGCGCTGGCCCTGGCGGATCGCGCCCATCACCGGCGCGTCGCTCTTGATGCCGCGCTTCACCTCATAACCGCCAGCATAGGCGATGAAGAAATTGCCGTAATTGCCCGTCTGGCCATAGGTGAAGCCGAGCACGCACTGTTCGCCGAGCGCGTCGCGGCCATAGCCGGTCAGGATGTGGAACAGGTCGTGCGTGTCGCGCAGGCGGTTCGAATACCATTGCACCTGGTCGTCGAACTTGGGGCGACCCATCTTGTCGCTCTCGGCGACAAGGCCCGCGGCCGACAGGCCTTCGCGGCGCATGAAGGTGACATAGGCGTGGCCGACGCTGCCCTCGGGAAGTTCGTCGATCCATGCATGGTCGTCGAGCAGGTCGGGCAGATAGGGTTCGCGTTCCATCAGCTTCCGGCCGAAATCGCTTGTCACAAAGGCGCGCGCGTCGTCCATGAAACCCTTGCGCGGCAGGTTTTCAAAGATGTGGAACACCTGTTCGGTGTCTTCCTTGTCCGCGATCAGCTTGCGGAAGTGCTGGAACGCCTTGAATGGGCGGAACTTCTGCGGCTTGCGGTCGGGGTGGGAGAAGATGGTGGGGGTCATGGCTGGCCTCGTCCGAATCAGGTGATGCTGTCCAGATAGCACTATTGACATAGATGTCAATAGTGACTTAACCGCTGGACCGCACGCGCCATCGACCGTAATAGTTTCATAATACAGCAGGGGATCGATGTGCGCGAAGACAGTGCAGTTGCCGGCGAACGCCTCGTCACCCTCGACGCGCTGCGCGGCTTCGCCGTGATGGGCATTTTGGCGATGAATATCGTCGCTTTCGCGATGCCCGAAATGGCCTATGTCTCACCCAAGGCCTATGGCGGCGAAACCTCCGCCGACATCGCCGCCTGGGCGCTCGGCTTCCTCCTTTTCGACGGCAAGATGCGCGGGCTGTTCTCGATCCTGTTCGGGGCAAGCATGCTGCTGATCGTCGACCGCGCCGAGGCGTCGGGACAGGATCCGGGCTCGGTCCATTACCGCCGCATGGCGTGGCTCGCGGTCTTCGGCCTCTGCCATTATGTCTTCCTCTGGTGGGGCGACATATTGTTCCTCTATGCCGCCGTCGGCTGCGTCGCCTTCCGTTTCCGCGCGTGGGAACCGCGCCGGTTGATCAAATGGGCGCTCGGCATCTTCACTCTCGGCGTCGTCCTGACGTCACTCTTCTTCGGCGCGCAGCTCGCCGTCGGCAACGCGGCCGACAATCCCGCGTCGCCGATGGCCGGGGCCGGGCGCGAGGTCCGCACCGAATATGCCAAGATCGACGGCGAAGTGACCGAGGAGCTCGCGCTCTATCGCGGCCCCTATCTACCGATCCTCGCTTCGCGGCTCGATACCGCGATCAATCCGTTCGTCGGCGTGCTGATGACGATATGGGAGACGCTGCCGCTGATGATGCTCGGCATGGCGCTGTTCCGCAACGGCTTCCTGACGGGTGCCTGGGCGACCGCCGGCTATCGGCGGACAGCGCTGCGCTGGCTACCCCCGGGCGTGCTGCTGACATTGCTCGTCGGATGGCTCCAATGGCGCGCGGGCTTCGACTATCTCGTCGCGGTCAACGCCTTCATGGCGTGGGCGGGGCCGGGACGGCTGATGATGACGATCGCCTATGCCGCGCTGCTCGTGCTGCTGATCCGGCGCGCCGCTGCCAGCGCCTGGATAACCCGCGTCGCCGCAACCGGCCGCGCCGCCTTCTCCAACTATCTCGGCACCAGCATCGTGATGACGACGATCTTTTATGGCTATGGGATCGGCCTGTTCGGCGGCGTCGGCCGCTGGACGCTCTATCTCTTCTGCGCCGGCATGTGGGCCGTCATGCTGCTGTGGTCCAAGCCGTGGCTCGACCGCTATCGCTATGGCCCGCTCGAATGGCTGTGGCGCAGCCTCGCGCGGGGGTCGCTGCAACCGATGCGTCAGTAGCCAACCGCGCGGCCGAAACCCGTCGGACGGCGCTGGACGAGCGGGTTCGCTTCGCGCTCGAGCGCGCCGAGCGTCTCTTCGAACAGCCGGCGCAGTTCGACGACGCGCGGCAGATATTCTTCGGGGCTCGTCTGGCTTTCGACGCAGCGCCGCGCGAACATCTCAATATCTTCCGACAGCGCGCCGAGCTTTTCGCCGCCGAACTGCCGCGCTTCGCTTTTCAGCGTGTGCGCGGGCATGACGAGGCCGCGGGCATCGCGGGCGCGCATCGCCTCTTCGATCGCGGCGACCGATTTGGTGCCGTCTTCGCGAAAATAGCCGAGAATCCGTACGAACGCCGCACCCAGCTGGGCGCGCGTCGCGCGAAACTCATCCCAATCGACCAGGATTTCGTCCAATGTTTCGTCCCTTGGTGTTCAAATTAGGTCGTGGTCCCAACCGGTCCATGCCGAAGTTGGGTAAAAAAGACGTTACGGTGTCAGGAGGGCCGCGAAAAAGCCGCCCCGTTTTGGGTCAGCGGCGGACGCGCCAGCGTCCCTCGTCGGTAGGTGCAGCATCGGACTCCACCGACCAGCCATGCTCCCCCGCCAGCGCCGCAACTTCGCGCCCCGCCTGCGGATCGTCGGCGATCAGCAGCACATCGGACGCATCGCGCATCGCCCGCGCCAGTCGCAGCGCGGGCCAGGGGCAGCGCATCCCGCGTGCGTCGACGACCAGCGTCGACGCATTACTCGTCATAGGGATTGCGCGAATTGCGGAAATTGAGGCGCACCGGAACGCCCTGAAAGCCCAGTTCCTTGCGCATGCCGTTGACCAGATAGCGCGTGTAGCTTCCGGGCAGGCTGTCGGTCCGGGTGCCGAAAACGACGAACGTCGGCGGCCGCGTACGCGCCTGGGTGATATAGCGCAGCTTGATCCGCTTGCCGCCGGGCGCCGGCGGCGGATTGTTTTCGACCGCGTTCTCGAACCAGCGGTTGAGCTTCGCGGTCGAGACGCGGTTGGTCCAGATCGCGCGCTGTTCGAACGCGACGCGGACCAGCGTGTCGATGCCCTTGCCCGTCGCGCCCGAAATGCTGAGCACGGGGACACCCTTGACCTGGCTGAGCCCGTCCTCGAGCGCGCCACGCACGCCGTTGAACAGCGCCGACGGATCCTCGGCCACATCCCATTTGTTGAGCGCGACGATCAGCGCGCGGCCTTCCTGCAAAACCCGGTCGGCGATGTGCAGATCCTGTGACTCCAGGCCTTTGGTGGCGTCGAGCAGCAGGACGACGACCTCGGCGAAATCGACCGCGTGGAGCGCGTCGGCGACCGACAGCTTTTCCAGCTTTTCGACAACCTTGGCGCGCTTGCGCATGCCCGCGGTGTCGAACAGCTGGATCTCGTGGACCTCGCCGTCCTTTTCCCATTGCCAGTCGACGCGGATCGAATCGCGGGTAATCCCGGCCTCGGGTCCGGTGATCAGGCGATCCTCGCCAATCATGCGGTTGATCAACGTCGACTTGCCCGCGTTGGGGCGGCCGACGATCGCGAGCTTCAGCGGACCGAGCGGTGCGTCCTCGTCGTCTTCGCCTTCAACCGGCGGCGGCGCCGCCTCGAATGCCGCGGCATCGAAACCCTCGACGATCGGGCGCAGCGCGTCGAACAGGTCGACGACGCCCTCGCCATGTTCGGCGCTCAAAGCGATCGGATTGTCGAAGCCGAGCGAATAGCTCTCCATCAGGCCGTTTTCGCCCTGTTTCCCTTCGGCCTTGTTGACGACGAGGATGATCGGCGTGTCCTCGCTGCGCAGCCAGCGCGCGATTTCCTCGTCGAGCGGGGTCACCCCGGCGCGGCCGTCGATCATGAACAGCGCGGCATCGGCCTCGCGCACCGCTTTTTCGGTCTGCACGCGCATCCGGCCGGGCAAGGTCGCCGCGTCATAATCCTCGAAACCCGCGGTATCGACGATGCGGAAATCGAGGCCGAGCAGATGGCCGTCGCCTTCGCGGCGGTCGCGCGTCACCCCGGGCTGGTCGTCGACGAGCGCAAGGCGCTTGCCGACCAGCCGGTTGAACAGCGTCGATTTGCCCACATTGGGCCGGCCGACAATGGCAATCGTCGCGAATCGCGACATCGATTCTTCCTCCAATAAATAGGGACAGTCCCTATTTAAATTAAATAGGGAGGCGCAGCCCCCTACTTATTGGCTTTAGCGCCAGGCCGTGATCTGCCCGTCGTCCGCGAGGACGTACAAAATATTGTTCGCAACCACCGGCGATTGCGACAGCGACGATTTGAATTCGGTCGAGCCGAGCAGCGATCCGTCGGTCGGTGAAAATTCCTGTAACACGCCTTCGCTGTTGACCGCGATCAACCGACCGCCCGCGAGAATCGGCCCGGTCCAGCGGATCGGATCCTTTTTCTTCTTTTCGGTTTCGACGCGGAAACGGGCGAGTTGCTGCAGCCAGCGCACCTTGCCGTTGCCGCGCGCGACGCACAGCAGCTTGGCGTCGTCGGTCATCGCATAGACCCACTCGCCCACCACATAAGGCGTCGAGATGCCGGCGATCGAGATTTCCCAGCTGCGCTGGCCGGTGACGAGCTCATAGCTCGCCATGCGGCCGCCCTGGCCGAGCGCAAAAACCCTACCCCGATCGACGACCGGATCGGCGTCGACGTCGGTGAGCGTCGACACCGACAGCGCCATCGACGTGCGCGCGAGCGCATCTTCCCAAAGGTCGCGGCCGTTTTCGTAGCGATAGGCCTGGACCTCGCCCGACGAGAAGCCGGCGACAATCGTCCCCTGCCCCGCCGCGGGCGACGCGGCGCCGAACACGCTGCCCGCCTCCATCGACGCGGTGGCCTGCCACTGCACCGCGCCATCGGCGGCGTTGAGCGCGAAAATCTGATTGTCCTGGCTGATCACATAGACGCCGCCAAAGGCAATCGTCGGCGCGCCGCGCAGCGGACCCGCGGGTTTCACCTTCCAGATCACCGATCCGTCGGCGACGTTCAGCGCCGCGACGTCGCCGACGCCACTGGTCGCATAGACGACATTGCCGTCGACCCCGGCGCCGCCGCCGAACAGCGACGCCTTGAAATCCTTGCCCGTGCTGCCGATCGGCACGCTCCACAATTTCGCGCCCGTATCGGCGGCAAAGGCGGTGACCACGGCGTCGGTATCGACGACGAACAGGCGATTGTCGGCGATCACCGGCGAGGCGGCGATCCGCTGCTTGTTGGTGCTGCCCGCGATATTGGCTTCCCACAGCTTGGTGCGCGTCGCGGCGAGCGCCGGATGCCCCATCGATTTCGATGCGTTGCCGCCCGATTGCGCCCAGGCGGCGTTGACCGCCGGTTCGGGCAGCACGACCGCGATCGATGCGGTGGCCGGATCGACCTTGACGCTGTTGTCGTTCGACAGGATCGAGACGCGGTCACCGACCGTCGGGGTCTTCGGCGGACCGTCGCCTTTCAGCACCCCACATGCCGTCAGCGGCAGCGCGAGCAGCGCCGCATAAATTCCGAAACGCGCTTTCCGCATATTAATTGGCTTCCTCAGTCTTTGCGGCTGCTGCGGCCTTCGGCGCGGCATTGCCTTTCTGGTTCCCGGCGGCGGCGGCTTGCGCCGCACCTTTCTTTTCGGCTGCGGCGCTTTCGTCCGCGCCGTCCGCGACCGCATCGACGCCAAGCATCCCCGCCATCTGCACCGAGCGCGATTGCAGCGATTTGCTCACATTGGGCAATTTGGCGATGCGGCCGTAAAGCGCGCCAGCCTGGTCGAACTGGCCAAGCTGGTAATGCGCGGTCGCCGACAGTTCGGCGGCGCTCGCGAACCAGCTCGAGGCCGGATCCTTGGCATCGACCATCGGCTTCATCCGCGCGATCACCATTTCGGGCTTCAGCGTGTCATATTCGAACGCCGTCTGGCGGATCAGCGCGAGATCGCGCAGCGCCTGGTCGAGCTTCGTATCGGCGGCGACTTTCGCCATCAGGGCGGCGGCGGCCTTCAGATCGCCGCTCTGCGCCTTGATGTTCGCTTCCTGCATCTGCGCGACCGCGCGATAGGCGGGATCGCCTTCGGCGGCGAGCTTCTGCAATTCGGTCGCCGCGGCGCGCGGCTGGTTGGTGGCGAGCTTTTCGAACGCCGCGATCAGCTCTTCGGCCTGTTCGCCGCGCGCGGCATCCTGCTGGTGGCTCCAGAAGAGATAGCCGCCGAACGCCAGCAGGGCGGCGATGACGCCGCCGATGATCCAGCGGCCATAGCGCTGCACGATCGTATCGAGCCGGTCCTTGCGGACGGCTTCGTCGACTTCCTGCAACAGCGCGGCATCATTCGTCGGGCTCAGCGCCAATCAAACCTCCATAAACTCAATATTGGCCCGGGCCTTCAGCATCGCGCCGGTCGCTTCCTTAGCGACGGCGCCGAAAAACGCCAAGCGTTTCACTCTGCACGGCTCGCCGGACTCTTAACCTGCGTAGGTCTGATCCTCGGTCGGGAATGAACGGGACCTGACTTCGTCGGCATAGTCCTTGACCGCGCCTTCGACGACGCTGGCCATATTGCCGTACCGCTTCACGAATTTGGGAACGCGTTCGAACATGCCGAGCATGTCATCGGTGACGAGCACCTGCCCATCGCACTCTGCCGAAGCGCCGATACCGATCGTCGGGCAATCGACCTTGTTCGTGATCTCGATCGCGATCGATTCGAGCACGCCTTCGATCACGATCGAAAAGGCGCCGGCCTGTGCCACAGCGACGGCATCTTCGACGATCGAGCGCGCTTCTTCCGCGCTCTTGCCGCGCACGCCATAGCCGCCGAGGATGTTCACCGCCTGCGGGGTCAGCCCGACATGGCCCATCACCGGGATGCCGCGTTGGGTCAGGAATTCGATCGTCGGGGCGAGCACCTTGCCGCCCTCGACCTTCACCGCCGCCGCGCCGGTTTCCTTGAGCAGCCGCGCGGCGTTGTCGAACGCCTGCTGCGGGCTGCCTTCATAGCTGCCGAACGGCATGTCGACGATCACCGCGGCATGATAGCTGCCGCGCACGACGGCGGCGCCGTGCAGCGCCATCATGTCCATCGTCACCCCGACGGTGTGCGGCAGGCCGTAAATCACCTGCGCGAGCGAATCGCCGACGAGCAGCATGTCGCAATGCGGGTCGAGCAGCTGCGCCATGCGGACGGTATAGGCGGTGAGCATCACGATCGGTTCGCCGCCCTTGCGCTGGCGAATGCGCGGCACGGTGAGGCGTTTCATCGGCTGCGGCGTCGGATTGGCGCGGCTGGTCGACGTGTCGAAGGTGAGCGTTTTCGGGAGCGTGGACATGGGGCGGGGTTTAGCCGCTAAAACCGCGCGGCGAAAGCGGCAAAGGCCGGCGCGCATTTCCGCTTTGGGGTGGTGAGCGGACGTTCAAAAATCCGTCGCCCCCGCGAAGGCGGGGGCCGCTGGCGGCTTTGCTCAGCGGCGAAGGCGTAAACCGGCGGCTGCCCCCGCCTTCGCGGGGGCGACGGATTACTATGTCCCCGACCGGTCGAACCTTGGCATCTTATGATATTCGCGCAGAGGCGCAGAGATCGCAGAGGTGAAGATATTTCTCCTTTGCGATCTCTGCGCCTCTGCGCGAATCCTTTTCAAAGCCGCCCAAGCGGCCATGGCCGCGACCAATCGAAACCGGCCGTTGAGGAAAACGCGACGTCAGCCCCCGATGCGATCCGGCCCCGTCATCGCTCTGCCCGCTTTTTCACAGCCGCCACCGCCTCACGCGGATTGTCGCTGAACAGGCCGTCGATGCCGGTTTTCAGATAGGCGGTGATTTCACCGGCCAGGTCGCCATGCCCGGCCGGATTGACCCCGCCCTTGTCGTTCAGCGGCAGGAAATAATTTTCGCGGCGAAACGTCCAGGGATGAACCTTGAGCCCCGCCGCATGCGCATCGCGCACCAGATCGGTCGGTTTGCCGAGCCGGCCGAGCGCGCCGCGCGGGATCACCATCGCCTTGTTCGGTCCGATGCCGTCGGCGTAGGCGGCGATCATCTTCAGCCCTTCGGGCGACGTCATGGCGGCATAGCTCGTGCCGGGCCGGTCGGCGGGACCGCCCTCGGCATCCATCAACTGGATCAGCGGCAGCTCGCTCTTGGCGCGAAGGTCCATCAGATTGCCGACCTCGAAGCTCTGGATGAACGCCGGCGCGGTGCGGCCGCGATAGCCGAAGCGATCCAACATAGCGAGCAAGGGCGCCTCGTGCGGCAGCCCGATCGACACGAAATAACTCGGGTGCTTGGTTTCGGGATAGACGCCGACGGGCTTCTTGCGACCCTTGTTCACTTCGGCGAGCAGGGTCAGGATTTCCTCGAAGGTCGGGATTTCATACTGGCCATCATAATCGGTGCTGCGCAGCTTTGGCAGCCGTTCGCGCGCGCGCAGCGTCTTGAGTTCAGCCAGTGTGAAATCCTCGGTGAACCAGCCGCTGACCTTGCTGCCGTCGATCGTCTTCGTCGCCTTGCGGTCTGCGAATTCGGGATGGGCGGCAACGTCGGTCGTTTCCGAAATCTCATTCTCATGCCGCGCGACGAGCACGCCGTCCCTGGTGAGCACGAGGTCGGGCTCGATATAATCGGCGCCAAGGTCGATCGCGAGCCTGTAACCCGCCAGCGTATGTTCGGGGCGTTCGCCCGACGCGCCGCGATGCGCGATCACGATCGGCGGCTGGCCATCGAGGGTCGGCTGCGCGGTCACCGGGTCAGCCGTGCAGCCGGCGGACAGCATGACGGCCAGCAGGGCCAGCAGCGACCGGATCATGCCGCAAAACGCGCCTGCCAGTCCTCGGCCGAAAAGCCGACGCTGACCCCGCTCGCGGCCTCGACGACCGGACGGCGGATCATCGCCGGCTGATCGAGCATCAACGCCTTTGCCGCGGCGGCGTCGAGCCCGTCCTTCTGCGCATCGGGCAGCTTGCGAAAGGTCGTCCCCGCCTTGTTGAGCAATTTTTCCCAGCCGAGCGCGTCGATCCAGCCCTGGAGCCGCGCGGCGTCGAGCCCATCCTTGCGCACGTCGTGGAAGCGGTACGCGACGCCCCGCTCGTCGAGCCAGCGCCGCGCCTTCTTCACCGTGTCGCAGTTCGAAATGCCATAAAGAATCATCGTCATGGACAGAGGGCTTAGCAGGCGCGGGTTGCAGTTTCGAGGCCGGGAAAGGCCATGCTCAAGAAATTACGGACCGCTCGGCAATGCGCGTGTTCGCGCTTGCCAGCTTGCCGCGAAGGGCGCGCGCGAAACCTTCGTGAAGCGCGCCCGCGATCCCGGGATTGGCCGCCAGATAGGCGCGCAGCGCCGCGGCGGGAACGAACCACAGCCGCGCATGGCTGCCGAGCGTCACCGTCCCGGTCGCATGCGCGCCATCGAGCACCGTCGCTTCGCCGATCAGCGCGCCGCCCGAAAGTTTCGCGATCTCGACGCCATCGCGCAGGATCGCCGCCTGCCCCTCGGCCAGATAGAAAAGACTGGGCGCCGCCTGATTCTCGCGGATCAGCACCTCGCCGCGCTTCGCCGAAATCCAGTACCCCTGATCGATCAGGTCGCGCGCGGCCGTTGCCCCGAGGCCGGAAAAATGCTGGCGGCGCAATTCCTCTTCTTCGGGCGAAAACTGCACCTTGGTGCCGCGCAGCCACAGCCGCGCCAATATGCCGATGTTGACGACGAGGATCGCGAGCACGAGCAGGCCGTAACCGAGATCCGGCCCACGAAATAATGTCAGCGGCAAGGCGACCAGCGCCGCCGCGGCGAGGCCGATGCGGGCGTACTCGATCCGCACGACAAAACTTGTCGCCAGCAGGAGCAGCAGCGCCCCGTACAGGAACCATGCGGAATTGAAACTCGCCATAGCCAATCGCTTCGCGTCGAGACCCAGGCTCGGGTCACGGGTGTATAACGTTATCGACAGCCAAAAGCCTTGGTCGCGCGAGGCTCATCGCATTTCCGCAGCGTGTAATAAACTATCAGTTTTGGTCCCTCAAGAAAAGCATAGGTGCGCAGATGTCACGATAATGCTAATTTTCGGGTTCGATCGTGCCGGAAACATTGCTTCTGCGCGGCATAGGCGCCATGTGGCGCTCGATTCGAACGCGAAAAAGACAGGCAGATGACAAAAAACTGGCAACCGCATAGCTGGCGCTCGCACGAGGCCCGCCAGCTTCCCACCTATCGCGACGCCGAAGCGCTCGCGGCCGCCGAACGCGAGCTCAGCAATTATCCGCCGCTGGTGTTCGCCGGCGAAGCGCGCGACCTGACCGCCGACCTCGCCCGCGTGGCCGAGGGCAAGGCGTTCCTGCTCCAGGGTGGCGATTGCGCCGAGAGCTTTGCCGAATTCCATCCGAACAACATTCGCGACACCTTCCGCGTGCTGCTCCAGATGGCGGTCGTGCTGACCTTCGCGTCGAAAATGCCCGTGGTGAAGCTCGGCCGCATGGCGGGTCAGTTCGCCAAGCCGCGTTCGGCCGACCTCGAAGACATCGAGGGCGTGTCGCTGCCGAGCTATCGCGGCGACATCATCAACGACATCGCGTTCGAGGAAGCCGGCCGCGAGCCCGACCCGCAGCGCATGGTCAAGGCGTATAACCAGTCGGCGGCGACGCTGAACCTGCTGCGCGCCTTCGCGAACGGCGGCTATGCGAACCTGCACCAGGTCAACGCCTGGACGCACGACTTCATGGACCGCAGCCCGTGGGCGAAGAAATATCAGGAAACCGCGGCGCGGATTTCGGAAGCGCTCGCCTTCATGGAAGCGTGCGGCGTGACCCCCGAAACGGTCCCGCAGATCAAGGGCACCAGCTTCTACACCAGCCACGAGGCGCTGCTGCTCCCCTATGAGCAGGCGCTGACGCGGCAGGACAGCCTGACCGGCGGCTGGTACGACACCTCGGGCCATTTCCTGTGGGTCGGCGACCGCACCCGCTTCGAAGGCTCGGCGCATATCGAGTATCTGCGCGGGATCGGCAATCCGGTCGGCATGAAGTGCGGGCCGAGCCTCGAGCCCGACGTGCTGCTGCGCCTGCTCGACACGCTGAACCCGAACCATGTCGCCGGCCGCATGACGCTGATCACGCGCTACGGCCATGACAAGATCGAGGCGCATCTGCCGAGGCTGGTGCGCGCGGTGAAGGAATCGGGTCACCCCGTCGTCTGGTCGTGCGATCCGATGCACGGCAATGTCATCAAGACGCCGAACGGCTACAAGACGCGCCCGTTCGAACGCATCCTCGCCGAAGTGCGCGGCTTCTTCGCCGTCCACCGCGCCGAGGGCACGCATGGC
>NZ_DATFFD010000210.1:0-29413 GCF_035250425.1 Sphingopyxis sp. | reverse complement strand
CTTGTGCTTGGCGACCATCGACAGCGACCAATAGGGCAGGCCGAACGCGCTGCGGATGCGGTTGACGACCACATTGCACTTCATCAGCGCGGTGTAGGCGGCGTCGCCGACGAAGGCGAGCCAGCGGTGCGCGAGCATCACGGCATCGAATTCATCGCCATGGACGACCAGCAATTTGCGGCCGTCGGCGGTTTCGTGGATCGCCTCACGCCGGATCTCGACCCCGCCGAAATCGAAGCCGTCGAACGGCTTCACCATCTCGTCATGGTTGCCGGGGACATAGACGACGCGCGTGCCGCGCTTCGCGCGCTTGAGCACGCGCCAGACGACGTCATTGTGCTCGGGCGGCCAGAAATGCCGCTTCTTGAGCCGCCAGCCGTCAATGATGTCGCCGACGAGGTACAATGTCTCGCAATCGACATGGTCGAAGAAATCGATCAGCAGCGGCGCATTGCACCCGCGGGTGCCGAGGTGGATGTCGCTGACCCACACCGTGCGATAGCTCCGCCGCTCGCCGATCAGCCGTTCGGGAACATGCGGATCGGTGGTGAAGGGGTCGGGAAAGCGGGCGGGGATGGGCAGGGTCGAAATCGATGCCATGTCACACTCCGTAAGCAGCTTTGGCTGCCCACGGCGTAGACAGGAGATTTGTTACAGCGTGCGAATCAAAGTGGCGACAGTTTGAAGAAAGTTCGGGGACGGGTTTGTGACGTTTGAAACCCTCCCCCTTGATGGGGGAGGCAGCGAGACTCGCCAGCTTGCTGGCTAGTTGGAGCGGTGGGGGTGCGGTCTCGTCCTCAAGCGGCAGCGCCCGGACGCACCATCACCCCCATCCAACTCCGCCTAGCCGCTTCGCGGCAAGGCTTCGTATCCTTCCCCCATCGAGGGGGAAGGAGGATCATGTCCGCCTTATCACCAAATTCCTGATTTCGCTCATATCTTCCATGGCAAAGCGCACGCCCTCGCGCCCCAATCCGCTGTCCTTCACCCCGCCATAAGGCATGTTGTCGACGCGGTAGGAGGACACATCGTTGACGACGATGCCGCCGACGTCGAGATGGTCCCACGCATCGAGCACTTTGTGGATGTCGCTGGTGAACAGCCCGGCCTGCAACCCGAACTTGCTGTCGTTGACCTCGGCGAGCGCCGCGTGCCAGTCGGTGAATTTCGACAGGATGACGACGGGGCCGAAGGCTTCTTCGCGCACGACGTCGGTGTCGCCGGGGACATTTTCGAGCAGCGCGGCCTCCAGCATATTGCCGTCGCAGCCGCCGCCCGCGAGCAAGGTCGCTCCCGCGGCGACCGCATCGTCGATCCAGCCCTTCAACCGCTGCGCTTCCTTGACCGAGATCATCGGGCCGATGAAGGTGTCGCGCAGCTTCGGATCGCCCGATTTCAGCGTCTTGACCTTCGCGGTGAGCATGTCGCGGAATGTGTCGTAAATCTCCTCGTGGATGATCACGCGCTGCACATGGATGCAGCTTTGCCCCGACTGGTAATAGCCGCCGAAGATGATCCGCGCGAGCGCATGGTCGAGGTCGGCGTCCTTGTCGACGACGACTGCGGCATTGCCGCCGAGTTCGAGCACGACCTTCTTCTTGCCCGCCTTGGCCTTCAAATCCCAGCCGACACCCGGCGAGCCCGTGAAGCTGAGCAGTTTCAGCCGCTCGTCGGTGGTGAACAGGTCGGCGCCGGCGCGCGTCGCTGGCAAAATGCTGAACGCGCCTTCGGGCAGGATGTCGCATTCGGCGAGCACCTCGCCCATGATGATCGCGCCGAGCGGTGTCAGCGACGCGGGCTTCATCACGAACGGGCAGCCCATCGCGATCGCGGGCGCGATCTTGTGCGCGGCGAGGTTGAGCGGGAAGTTGAATGGCGAGATGAAGCTGCACGGCCCGATCGGCACGCGCTTCCACATCCCCATATAGCCCTTGGCGCGCGCCGAAATATCGAGCGGCTGGACTTCGCCATAATTGCGCGTCGCTTCCTCGGCGGCGATGCGGAAGGTGTCGATCAGGCGCGTCACCTCGCCCTCGCTGTCGGCGATTGGCTTGCCCGCCTCGACGCACAGCGCATAGGCGAGTTCGTCGAAGCGCTCCTGAAAGCGCGTGACGCAATGGGTGAGCACGTCGCGCTTCTCGAAACTCGCCAGCCGCGCCATCGGCTCGGCGGCGCGCACCGCGCCCGCAATCGCTTCGTCGATCACGTCGGGGGTCGCGAGCGCGGTGCGGAACGCGACTTCACCGGTGAACTTGTCGGTCACCTCGAGATCGGTGTTCGGCTGCGCGGCCTTGTTGTTGAGGTAGAGCGGGTAGATGTCCTTGAGTTTCATGTCTCACATCTCCGTACCCCGGCAAAAGCCGGGGTCCAGGGCTAGAACGCGCGACCGTCGCGCAGGGGCGCTCTGGACCCCGGCGGTGGCGCTGCGCGCCATCTACGACTCCGCCGGGGTACAGGAAGCGAGGGCTTTACAATTCCTTCGACAGCCGTTTGATATCATTATTCAAAATCTGGTCGTTCTCCGAATAATCGACCGGGCAGTCGATCAGATGCACCCCCGGAGTATCGCGCGTGTGCGCCAGAAGTTCCTTCAGATGCGCCGCACTCTCGACACGGTGCCCGTGTGCACCATAGGCTTCGGCATATTTGACGAAATCGGGGTTGCCATAGGTCAGCCCCCAATCCTTGAAGCCCATGTTCGCCTGTTTCCAGCGGATCATGCCATAGCTGTTGTCGTTGAGGATCAGCACGGTGATGTTGAGCCCGAGGCGAACCGCGGTCTCCATCTCCTGGCTGTTCATCATGAAGCCGCCGTCGCCGCAGATCGCCATGACCTTGCGCCCCGGATAGAGCATCGCCGACATCATCGCCGACGGCAGCCCCGCGCCCATCGTCGCGAGCGCATTGTCGAGCAGCACGGTGTTCGGCTTGCACGCGGTATAGCCGCGCGCGAACCAGATCTTGTACACACCATTGTCGAGGCAGATGATCCCGTCGTCGGGCATCGCGTCGCGAACCGACTGGACCAGATGCGGCGGAAAGATCGGGAAACGTTCGTCCTTCGCCAGCGGCGCGGTGTGCGCGACTTCGCCCTGGCGATAGGCGAGCAGATGATCGAATTTCCAGCCGCCGTTGGGGACGATGTCCTCCTTCATCTGCCAGATCGCGTTGGCGATATCGCCGATGACCTCGATGTTCGGGAAATAGACGGGGTCGACTTCGGCGGTCTTGCTCGACACATGGATAACCGTCGGGCCGCCGCGCTGCATGAAGAAGGGCGGCTTCTCGATCACGTCATGGCCGAGGTTGACGATGCAGTCCGACGCCTCGACCGCGCGGTGGACGAAATCGCCCGATGACAGCGCCGCGCAACCCAAAAATTTCGGGTGCCGCTCGTCGATCACGCCCTTGCCGAGCTGCGTCGTCAGGAAGGGGATGCCGGTCTTTTCGATGAACTGCAGCAGCATGCGGCCGGTCATCGTGCGATTGGCGCCGGCGCCGATGACAAGCACGGGCGAGGTCGCCTTTTCGAGCGCCTTCACCGCCTCGCGGATCGACTTCACATCGGCGTTGGGGCGCCGCGAGTGGCTGCGCTTCAGCGGCGTCGAGTCGGTATGCTCGTCGGCGATATCCTCGGGCAGTTCGATATGCACCGCGCCGGGCTTTTCCTCCTCGGCGAGGCGGAAGGCTTCGCGCACGCGGCTCGGGATATTGTCCGACGAGGCCATCTGGTGCGTATATTTGGTGATCGGCCCCATCATCGCGACGACATCGAGGATCTGGAAGCGCCCCTGTTTCGACTTCTTGATCGGCTTTTGCCCGGTGATCATCATCATCGGCATGCCGCCAAGCTGCGCATAGGCGGCCGCGGTGACGAAGTTGGTCGCGCCGGGGCCGAGCGTCGCGAGACAGACGCCGGTTTTCCCCGTGTGGCGGCCATAGGTCGCGGCCATGAAGCCAGCGCCCTGTTCATGCCGCGTCAGGATCAGCTTGATCTTGGTCGATCGCGACAGGCTGTCGAGGAAGTCGAGATTCTCTTCGCCCGGAACGCCGAAAATATATTCGACGCCTTCTTCTTCCAGACACTCGATGAACAGGTCGGATGCTTTTTTCATGCTAAAGTCGCCCCCTCAGCCTCGCACCCCATTGGTGCGGCCCCAAGTCATGCCGGCGACCCTTCAGCACAAATATCGTTGCAGCGGCGCTCGTCATAGGCCGCGAGTCCCTGCTGCATCGGAAGGGTTTGTAACGAGGGGAAAAGGGGTTGTCATCCGGCGATACGATGATTTCATTTCCGGTGCGTGAATCGGCTGGCCCGGCGTTTCGCAAAAGGATTGCAAAGTACAAAATCCGCCCTATCCAATCGGATTCAGGGGAATTTGAATTTAAAGGGGGGGCTGAATGCGTAAATTGACGATAGCGATGCTTGGGGCCGCGATGATGATGTCGCTGACCGCGGCATCGGCAAAGGAAAAAGAACCCAAGCCGGTCGAAATGAGCGAGGTTGAACTCGCGGCACTGCAAAAACGCGAAATTCCGTCAGGGGTCGATGTGGTGTTCCGCTCATCCATCTCTGCTTTGCAGGAAATGGGCTATGTCAACATCAACGCGAGTAAAGATGCGGGGACGATTACGGCAGAGACCGATGCGAAATCAAAGTTAGTTTACAATATCTTCTGGGGATTCGGTAAGAAGAAGCTGACTCAGCTTGCGTCGGTTTTCGTCGAGCCCATCTCGCCGACGCTCACGCGTATGTCGGTCAAGCTGCAAACGGTTGAGGCCAAGGCGCGCATGGGCTCATCCTATTCGGACGGCAAGCCGGTGGTATTTGCCGAACCCTATAATGCTTTTTATACCGAATTCGAAAAGGCGCTGTCGGTGCGGACGGTCGAAGCTGCCGCGCCAGTCGCCCCCGCCGCAGGGGCTGTGGTAACGCCTGTCGCGATTCCGGCGGGGCCAACACAATAGGCGCCATCGGTAAACGGGGCGCGGCGTTGGATCACGCCGCGTCTCCCCGACTGCCGGTCAATCGATGTCGAACAATCCCGCGAGCTGTTCGACCATCGTCCCGCCCAATTGCTCGGCGTCCATGATCGTCACCGCGCGGCTGTAATAGCGCGTCACGTCGTGCCCGATGCCGATCGCGCAGAGTTCGACCGGCGAGCGGTTCTCGATCCAGTCGATCACCTGGCGCAGATGCTGGTCGAGATAGGCGCCGTGGTTCACCGACAGCGTGCTGTCGTCGACCGGCGCGCCGTCCGAAATCACCATCAATATCTTGCGTTCTTCGGGGCGGCCGATGATGCGGCTGTGCGCCCATGTCAGCGCCTCGCCGTCGATATTTTCCTTGAGCAAGCCTTCGCGCATCATCAGCCCGAGCGACTTGCGCGCCCGGCGATAGGGCTCGTCGGCGGGCTTGTAGATGATGTGGCGCAGGTCGTTGAGCCGGCCGGGGTGCGCGGGGCGCCCCGCGGCAAGCCAGTCCTCGCGGCTCTGCCCGCCCTTCCACGTCCGCGTCGTGAAGCCCAGAATTTCAGTCTTCACGCCGCAGCGTTCGAGCGTGCGCGCGAGGATGTCGGCGCTGATCGCGGCGATGCTGATCGGCCGCCCGCGCATGGACCCGCTGTTGTCGATGAGCAAGGTGACGACGGTGTCGCGAAAATCGGTATCGCGCTCGATCTTGTACGACAGCGACTGGCCGGGCGAGACGATGACACGCGCGAGCCGCGCGGCGTCGAGCTGGCCTTCCTCCTGATCGAAATCCCATGCGCGGTTCTGCTGCGCCATCAGGCGGCGTTGCAGCCGGTTGGCGAGCTTGGTCACCGCGCCCTGCAAATGCTGCATCTGCGTATCGAGATAGGCGCGCAGCCGCGTCAGCTCGTCGGCATCGCACAGTTCGGTCGCGGCGATGATCTCGTCATGCTTCTCGGTGAAGCGCAAATAATTGAAATCGGGGATGTCGCTCGGCAGGCGGTTGGGACGCACGGGCAGCATGCCCTCGTCGCCTTCGCCGCCCATTTCGGGCTCGCCGTCGGCTTCCATTTCCTGCGCGTCGGGGTCGCTGTCGCCGTCGTCGGCCTGATCGCCCGCCATTTCGGCGCGCGCATCGATCTGACTCTCGCCGGCACCGCCGTCTTCGCTTTCCTGCTCTTCCTGGCTTTCCTCGGCTTCGCTCTCATCCTGCTCGCCGCCATCCTCCGCGCCTTCCTCCAGCGGCTCGTCGCTTTGGATGAGGTCGAGGTGGCGGAGCGCGAGCTTCGCGGTTTCGGCAAAGGCGGCCTGGTCGTCGAGCAGCATCGACAAGGCGGTGAGGTCGCCGCCCGCCTCGCCCGAGATCCATTCGCGCACCAGCGACAGGCCGGTTTCGGTTCCCTGCGGCGCCTGCTCGCCGGTCAGCGCCTCGCGCAGCATCAGCTCGAGCGCGCTCGAAATCGGTACATCCTCGCGGTTTTGCGCGCGGCTGATCGGATCGCTGCGCATCCGCATCGCGAGGCTGGCGGCAAGGTTGCCGCGCATGCCGTTCATATGGCGCGCGCCGAGTGCTTCGATCCGCGCGCGCTCCATCGCGTCGAACGCGGCGGCGGCGATCGGTTCGGCGGGGCGCGCCGCGGCGTGGAGTTTCTCGCTGTGATGCTTCATCCGCAAAGCATAGGAATCGGCAAAACCGCGGGCTTCGGCGACCTGATCGGCGGGCAAGGTGCGCGACGGCGTCGGCACCTTGATCGCCTTGCCGATCTGCGCCGGCGCGTCGGCGGTGAAACCGACATCGACCTCGGCATCGCGCGTCACCGCGCGCGCGACGCTCGACAGCGCGGCCTTGAAATCGTCGAGGGGAGATTGGGCAGTCATCGTGCGGGGCGGTCTTCTAAAGCCCTCCCCCTTGATGGGGGAGGGTTGGGTGGGGGTGACGTCTCGTCCAAAGCCTTTGTCAGAAGGGTAGCGACACCGTCAATATTGGCGAGCACATCATTGTTCCAGAAACGAACCACGCGATAGCCGTCATTCTCGATGATCGCAGTGCGCGGAGCATCGATTTCATCATTGTGCTGCCCGCCGTCGATTTCGATTACGAGCCGGGCAGGGTGGCTCGCAAAGTCGGCGATATATTGGCGGATAGGGACTTGGCGGCGGAAGCGCCAATCCGGAAAGGCCGTGCGCAATAGCGTCCACATTTTCCGCTCGGCGTCGATCATTCGGCGCGCAACTTTCGTGCCCGCGAAGTCGCTCCTTCAGGGGGCGTTCGTTTCATGACAAACCCCCATAAAGATCGTCAAGGTTGCGGCCTATCGGCCTTCCCCCTTGATGGGGGAAGGATACGAAGCCTTGTCCGCCATGGCGGGCTAGGCGGAGTTGGATGGGGGTGATGGCGCGTCCTTCGACCGTCGTCTCGGGCCGAGACCGCACCCCCACCGCTGCGACTAAGCCAGCAAGCTGGCAAGTCTCGCTGCCTCCCCCATCGAGGGGGAGGGGCAAATGGCGGCTCACGACCGCGCAAAAGCAAAACGGCGCCATGATGGAAGGAGCCGTAACCAGCTTTTGGCTTGGAGGGAATATAGCTAAGCTCGCTTGACGCGAACGGGAGGCAGGCGCATCCGCGGCTTATGTCCTCCCCCGCACTCTCCCCCATGAAAAAGCCCTGGATCGTCATCGTCTGCGCGGCGTTCATCGTCACCCTCGCGATGGGCGTTCGCCAGAGCTTCGGCCTGTTTCTGCCGCAGATGAGCGTTGATATCGGGATCAGCCGCTCCGACTTCGGCCTCGCGATGGCGCTGCAGAATCTGCTGTTCGGGCTCGTCCAGCCCTTCGTCGGCGCGCTCGCCGACAAGCATGGCGCGGGGCGCGTCGTGCTTGGTGGCGCGCTGCTTTATGCGCTCGGGCTGATCGGCGCGGCGTTCGCGACCGACGCGATCGGGCTGCATATCAGCTTCGGCCTGCTCATCGGCATGGCGCAGTCGGCGACGACCTTTGTCGTCGTGCTCGGCGCGGTCGGACGCGTCGTCAGTCCCGAAAAGCGCAGTAGCGCGTTCGGTATCGTCACTGCGGGCGGCTCGCTCGGCCAGTTCCTCGTCGTGCCGCTGGCGTCGATGCTGCTCGGCAATATCGGCTATCATGAGACGTTGTGGATCATGGCCGGCCTCGTCGCGCTTTGCGGGCTGCTTGCAATCGGGGTTGCCGGCCGCACCGATACGCCTGGGACGTTGCAGGTCGAGGAACAGACCGCGAGCGAGGCGCTTCGCGAGGCGGCGGTGCACCGCGGCTACTGGCTGCTCAACGCCGGCTTCTTCGTCTGCGGTTTCCACATCGCCTTCATCGCGACGCACCTTCCCGCCTATCTCGACGACAAGGGGCTGGGGATCGAGATCGGCGCACAGGTGCTTGCGCTCGTCGGGCTGTTCAACATCCTCGGGTCGTATGTCTTCGGCCGTGCGGGCGACCTGATGCGTCAGAAATATGTGCTGTCGGCGCTTTACACCGCGCGTTCGGCGGTGATCGCGCTCTTCCTCTTCCTGCCCTTGAGCCATGCGAGCGCGCTCGTCTTCGCGGGCGCGATGGGTTTCCTCTGGCTCGGCACCGTGCCGCTCACCAGCGGCATCGTCGGGCGCATCTTCGGCATCCGCCATCTCTCGATGCTCTATGGCATCGTGTTTCTCAGTCACCAGCTTGGCAGCTTTTTCGGCGCGTGGATGGCGGGACTGATCTTCGACGCCACCGGCAGCTATAATATCGCGTGGGGCTTTTCGATCGCGCTCGGGATCTTCGCCGGGCTCGTCCACCTGCCGATCGCCGACGCGCCGGTCAAACGGCTGGAGCCGGCGTGAAGCTCGCGCGGCAGGACTGGATTGCGCTCGCGCTCTTTGTCCTGATCGCGGCGGGCGGGCTGTGGCTCTGGACCGGCGAGGGGCCGGTCGTCTGGCTCACCAATTTCGCCATCATGTGCGGCTTTTAAGGCGCTTCCACTTCGGGAAGCCGGTTGCAGATCGCCGCGTCGTCGGGCTTAGGGTTCGCCGGATCGGGGAGCAGCCAGAACACATGCGCCAGCTGTGTCGCCGTGCGTTCGGGCCGCGTCCGCTCGCCCGCGACGACGTCGATGAAATCGCGGCACGCGACCGCGCTGCGCAGGAAATTGCTGTGGCCGGTGGTCGTCCGCGAAACATCGGTGGTGTCGATCACCGTCAGTCCCGAAATCGCCGCCGGATAGCAGCGGACCGGCAGGCCCTTCGCGTTCAGGTCCGCCGCTTCGAACGGGTTGAAGCAATAGGGCGAGCCGAGGCGTGGATAACCGTGCAGCGCGCGCGACGCCGCGAGCGCCTTGTCGGCGTGTGAGACGTAAACGGTGATCCGCCGGCCCACCGCGACGCGCCGCGCCGACAGCACTTCCTCCTCGATATCGCGTTCGAAGGTTTCGCGATCGATATCGGGCGAGGCCAGGATGACATTCGAGATATTGCTGCTGTCGGCGTTGCTCGACGTGCGGTCGACATAGGATATGGCCGGAATGACCAGCCGCGCGCCGAGCGAGTGCGAGACGACGACGATTTCCTTGACCCAGGGCCGTTCGGCGAGCGCCTTCAGGAAGTCGCGGAAATTGCGGACATCGTGATACATGTTGGTTTCGTCGACGGCATAGCTCAGCACTTCGCCCTGCGACGGCCAGCTATATTCGATCACCGGCCCGACGAAGCCCGTCATCCGCGCGATTTGCGCCGTGTCCTTCGACGTCGTCTCGAACGTTTCGCGATAGCCGTGGACATAGAGCAGGACGCGCCCCTGACGCTTGTCGGTTTCGGCCTGCAAGGCGCGCCACCAATCGCCAGAGTCCTGGAACGCCATCGGGGTGCGCAGCTTCTTCTTTTTGCCGACCTCGGTTTCGCGCGGCGTGGCGAAGCGGCCAAAACGCATCTTGTCGCCGCGATGCCGCAGCAGGCTGATGGTGTCGGTGCGGCAGTCGGGAAGGCGGCTGGTCGCGAAGAACAAGGGCAGCGCCTCGCCATCGATCGGTGCGCCCGGCTGCGCAGTGCAGCGTGGGTCGGCGACATAGTCGGCGTGACGTATCTCGCCATAATCGACCGCGGCGATGCTGCAGCCCGACAATGTCAGCGCGGCGCCCGCCACCAACAGGCGGCGCGTGGTCCTCACTTGCCGATCACGCTCTCGGGCAGGTCTTCGCCGAACACGCGCTGATAATATTCGGCGACGATCATCCGCTCGGCCTCGTCGCACTTGTTGAGGAACGAGAGGCGGAAGGCGAAGCCGATATTGTTGAAGATCGCGGTATTCTGCGCCCAGCTGATCACGGTGCGCGGCGACATCACGGTCGAAATGTCGCCGTTTATGAAGCCCTGGCGCGTCAGGTCGGCGACCTTGACCATGTTTGCGACGGTCGTCTCGTCGGTGTTCGGCACTTTGGCGAGGATGATCGCGCTTTCGGTCGCGGCGGGCAGATAGTTCAGCGTGACGACGATGTTCCAGCGGTCCATCTGACCCTGATTGATCTGCTGCGTGCCATGATACAGCCCGCTGGTGTCGCCGAGCCCGACGGTGTTCGCGGTCGAGAACAGGCGGAAATGCGGGTTCGGGCGGATCACGCGGTTCTGGTCGAGCAGGGTCAGCTTGCCCTCGGTTTCGAGCACGCGCTGGATCACGAACATCACGTCGGGGCGGCCCGCGTCATATTCGTCGAACACGAGCGCGGTCGGGGTTTGCAGCGCCCAGGGGAGCAGGCCTTCGCGGAACTCGGTGACCTGCTGGCCGTCGCGCAGCACGATCGCGTCGCGGCCGACCAGGTCGATGCGGCTGATATGCGCGTCGAGGTTGACGCGGATGCACGGCCATTTCAGCCGCGCCGCCACCTGTTCGATATGCGTTGACTTGCCGGTGCCGTGATAGCCCTGCACCATCACGCGGCGGTTATATTTGAAGCCCGCGAGGATCGCGAGCGTTGTGTCGCCGTCGAAGACATAAGCGGGATCGAGGTCGGGGACGCGCTCGTCGGCTTCGCTGAACGCCGGCACCTTCATGTCGATATCGACCCCGAACACCTCGCGCGCATCGACCTCGACATCGGGCGCCGCAAGAAGCGTCGAGCCGTGGTGGTCGGGAAGGCTGTTCGGGATATCGGTCATGTCGTTGCCTTTACATTCTATCAATCCCTTCTCCCTTGAGGGGAGAAGGATGCGCAGCCTTGCCGGCTTGCCGGCATGCCGGCTAGGCGGAGTTGGAAGAGGGTGGGCGAAGCGAAGCTTCGCGCGAGCCCGCGGCTCGCATACCCCTCTCCCAGCTTCGACTAGGCAGCAAAGCTGCCAAGTCTCCACAACCCTCTCCCGCAGGGGGAGAGGGAGAGTCGCGTATTCGCCGTCGCGGTATCGTCATGGGTTGCGGCTTGCAACGCCTTTTCAGAGCAAACCGAGCGCCTTCATCACAGCCGACTGGTCGTAATAGGGCCGTTCGCAGTGGATCTTGTCGCTGCCCGGGACAAATTCGAAGCTGGCCGCCATGCGAATGCGGAACGCCTTGCCCGTGGGCTCGATCGTCCGCAGGCCGAGCTTCAGCGGGCCGAGATGCGTGCCGGTCAGCCAGAATTCGACGAGCACCGTGTTCGTGCCCCCGTCGGCGGCGATCGCGATCACCTCGTTCGCCTGATCGGGAAAGGGCTCGCGCGACGTGGCGAAATAGGATCGCACCGCCGCTTCGCCGTCGAAGATCGTGCCGGGGCCCATCAATTCGTACCGGGGATGCTCGAAAGTCGCGATGACGCCGTCCCAATCATGCGTGATCTCGAGCGCCATGTGCCGGCGCACCACTTCGATCCGTGCTTCGTCGAGGTCGGTCATCGTGCGTCTCCCTATGCGAAAGCCTTCGTCTTCCTCAGCAACTGATACGCCTGCACTACCTCACCCAGCCTCGCTTCGAAACTGCGATCGCCGCCATTGCGGTCGGGATGATATTTTCGGACCAGTTCGCTGTAGCGCCGCCGCAGCGCCGCGCGGTCGGCATCGGCGGGCAGCGCGAGCAATTGCATCGCCGCATGCTCCTCGCGCGACAGGCCGGGATTCTTCGCCTCGCGCCGCGCCTCGTCCATCCGCTGGCGAAAGCGCGCGCCCAGCGCGTCGATCGGGTCCCTGAAATCGGCCCAGCGCGGCGGCAGGTCGGCGCTGCCGGCGGGGCGGAAGGCGCGGCTTTCGGTTTCCCACCCGGCCGTAGGCGACTGCGCCTCCATGATCTGGTCGGCGGTCATGCCGTCGAAGAAATTATAGCCCGCGTTGAATTCGCGCACATGGTCGAGGCACAGCCAGCGATATTGCGGCGGGCCGTCGGGCGAGCGCGTCCACGACATCGGCGCGCGAAATTCGCCGGGCTCGCGGCATCCGGGGGCGGCGCAGGGTTCCTCGCGCGGGACGCGGCCATGGAAACGGGAAGGGCGAGATGGAGACGGCACTATAGGCTTTCGGAATCGGGGAAGCTGATCTTTGGGAGGCCTTATAATTTGGCGACGAAGCGCTTATGGTCAACCCCATGAGCAGCAAAGGCCCCGCGCAGCAAGAGATGGAAAGTCTGCTCAGCGCAGCCTTTCCCGACGCAAAATTCGTCCTGAACAACGACAGCGCCCAGCATCACGGCCATGCCGGCGATGACGGATCGGGCGAGTCGCATTTCAGCCTGACGATCGAATGGGCGGGCTTTGCGGGGATGAATCGCGTCGCGCGCCAGCGCGCGGTGAACAAGGCGCTCGGCGACCTGCCGGGCCAGCGCGTCCACGCGCTGGCGATCAAGGCGACCGCACCGGGAGAATGACGATGCCCGACAAGGTGAACCTCGCCGCCGCCTTCGCGACCTTTCACGATCACTGGAACCCGCGCGTCGCGGGCGACATCAATGATTTTCAGGTCAAGCTGGTGAAGTTCGACGGCAAGTTCGACTGGCACCATCACACGCAAGAGGACGAACTCTTCCTCGTCGTCGCGGGCCGGATGAAGATGGCGTTTCGCGACCGCGACGTGATCGTCGAGCCCGGCGAGTTCATCATCGTCCCGCACTGCGTCGAACATTGTCCCGAGGCGCTGGACGGCGAATGCCAGGTGCTCCTTCTCGAACCAAACTCGACGCTGAACACGGGCAATGTCGAAACCGAAAAGACGAAGAAAACACTGGAAAGGCTCGATTGATGTTCGACATCATCACTCCCTCGACTCACGATCTCGGCGCCTTCGAAGTGCGCCGGACGCTGCCGAACAAGGCGCGGACGATGGTCGGCCCCTTCATCTTCGTCGACCAGTTCGGGCCGGCGCATTTCGACATCGGGCAGGGCATGGATGTGCGCCCGCACCCGCATATCAACCTCGCGACCGTCACCTATTTGTTCGAAGGCGCGATCGATCATCGCGACAGCATCGGCACCTTCGCGACGATCCGCCCCGGCGCGTGCAATCTGATGACCGCGGGCAGCGGCATCGTCCATTCGGAGCGCACCCCCGCCGCCGAGCGCGCGACCGGATCGGGCATTTCGGGGATGCAGACCTGGCTCGCTTTGCCCGACGGCAAGGAAGAGATCGACGCGGCGTTCGAGCATGTCGCGAAAGACGACCTGCCGTTGATCGAGGATAACGGCGTGTCGGCGCGCGTGATCATGGGCAGCCTGTGGGGCGTGACCTCGCCGATCACCCAGCATGCGGCGACCATCTATGCCGACATATTGATGAATGCCGGCGCGACGATCCCGATCGATGCCGAGGCCGACGAGCGTGCGGTGCTGGTCGCGCTGGGCGATGCGAGCCTCGATGGCGAGGCGCTCGACCGTTACAGCCTCTATATATTGAAGCCGGGGCAGGCGATGACGCTGCGTGCGGAGACCGACGCGCGCGTGATGCTGCTCGGCGGCGAGGCGTTCAAGACGCCGCGCCATGTCTTCTGGAATTTCGTGAGTTCGAGCCGCGAGCGCATCAACCAGGCGAAGCACGACTGGAAGGACCGGAAATTCCCGCTGGTGCCGGGCGACAGCGAGGAGTTCATCCCGATCCCCGAAGTGCCGAAGACGGTGAGTTACCCTTAGGTCGGGTTTCGACCGGAAGTTGCCGTTAGGCGATATTATTTGTGCAGAGATCGTAGAGAAGTTTCACGCGGAGACGCGGAGGTCATCGATAGCGAGTGATCGGTCGGACATGGGCGTCACCAAATGACAGGCTTCGCCGCTTTCTTCCTTCTCCGCGCCTCCGCGTGAACCGAAAGTCTCTGCGGTCTCTGTGCGAAATTTTCAGAAGGCGGGTTCCGACCAATTGCGGATGCCCCGCTTCTAATAGTTCGTCATTCCCGCGAAAGCGGGAACCCAGGGCTAGGCCAGCCGACGGACGCTCTGGGTTCCCGCTTTCGCGGGAATGACGAAAATGGGGGGATGGCAGCTCCCCACCCCAAAGCAGGCGCCGCCTTCAAATAAGCCTTTCCTACATTATCCGGCTGTGCCAGCCCTCATCCCGGCTCTTTCATTTGGTGGATCAAAGTGGTCGCTTGCCGGTAAGACCATGTCGCGAGATCCAAATCGGGGGCGCGCACAAGGCTGAACTTTGATGAACTTTGGAATATTACGCGGTCCTTGCGCCGACCCAATGCCGGATTCAACCGGGCGACGAAAGAAGGCTTCGCCCGATGGCCCCGCCATTTGTTGCAGCTTGCCAGCCGCAACGATCCCCGCCAGATTGGTTTCGAAAAGAAACCAAAGGAGCGAAATGGATGATCGGCGATTTCGAACAACAGCGCGTCAAGCTTGCGACGGGAGTCGAGCTCGACGTCGTCGACATGGGACCGCGCGACGCGCCGGTCCTCATCTTCCTCCATGGCTTTCCCGAATCGCACCGCACCTGGCGCCACCAACTGCCGCATTTCGCGGGCCGCTTTCGCTGCATCGCGCCCGACCAGCGCGGCTATCGCGGCTCGTCGAAGCCGCAGGACGCCGAATCCTACACCCCCGACAAGCTGATCGCCGACATCTTCGCGCTCGCCGACGCGCTCGGGGTCGGTGAGTTCACGATCGTCGGCCACGACTGGGGCGGGGCGATCGCGTGGGGCGTCGCGCTCGGCGGCCAGCCGGGCGGGCTGCACCCTGCGTGGGCGGGGCGGGTCACGCGTGCGGTGATCGCCAATGCGCCGCATCCCGCTATTTTCCAGCGCCTGCTCGCGACCAACGAAGACCAGCGCGCGGCGAGCCAATATATCCGCACCTTTCGCGACCCCGCGAGCGACGCGATCATCGAGGAGCATGGCATCGCGGGCATCCTCGCCCATGCCTTCGCCGGGCGCGTGCCGAGCGGCGGGTTGCAGCCCGCCGACGAGATCGGCCGGCTGCTGGGGGACTGGGAGGATCGCGACGCCTGCCGCGCGATGATCAACTGGTATCGCGGTTCGACGATCAACGTGCCCGCGATGGACGAACCCTATGCCGAGCCGCCGGTCACGCCGTTCCCGAAACTCAATATCCCGACATTGGTGATCTGGGCGCTCGACGATGTCGCATTGCCGCCCTGCAATCTCGACGGGATGGAGGAGCTGGTTCCGAATGTGACGATCGCCCACATCCCCGATTGTGGCCACTTCGTGCCGTGGGAGGCACCCGATGCGGTCAATCGTGCGATGGATGAATTTCTCGCCCCAAAATAATCAAGACGATCGTTTCGTTCAGAAAAAAGTGGCGGGCGGCGATCGCGCCGCCCGCCGTCGGGGGGGTCTGTTCATGCGTGTCTGGGGCACGCGTATTAGCCTGGCCCACGCCTCTTTTGTCTCGGCTGCGACTAAGGCCGAGGACTTTGGGTAGGGCGATTTAACCATATTATTGCGTAATATGGCAGGCTTTCACATTCTCCCATTCTTGCCATACTCATGCGATGGAAGTGGGTGGACTCAGGGTCGCCTCGATCGTTGACCGGATCGATGGCCCGTCGAACTGGACGATCGAGCGCGATGTCCATGTGCTGACTTTGTACGAGGCGGGAAGCTATCACTGGCTCGAAACATGGCTCGATGAACAGCGGACGTCGCTCGGCGATCCGTTGCCCGGCGAAATGTGGCTGGTGCCCGCCGGTCAGACATATCGCGCGGTGGCAAAGGGCGGCGCGGTCCGCACGATCGAGGTCGAGATTCCGGTCGCGCTTCTGACCGTCGCCCCCGGAACGCGCGCGCTCGCGGCGCATCACGACCTCGCGCTGGCGGCGCTTGTCCGGGCCTTGCTCGCGAACGATGCCGCCGCCGCCGACCCGCTCGTCACGATCCTCGCCAAGACGCTTCGGTCCATGATCGGGCGTCCCGAATCGCCCGCCATCGCCCAGCGCATCAACGATCTGATGGTCTTCATCCAGACCCGGCTCGAAGTATCGCTGACGGTCGAGGACATGGCGGCCGAGGCGGGCATGTCGGTCAACAGCCTGATCGTCCATTTCGCCCGCGCGACCGGGCGTACCCCGGCGCAATATGTGCTGCGTCAGCGGCTGCGCCACGCCTGCTGGTTTCTGATGAACCGTCCGCTGTCGATCGCCGAAATCGCCTTCGCGACCGGCTTTTCCAGCCACGCGCACCTGTGCACGATCTTCCGCCGCAAGATCGGCATGTCGCCGGGCGAGTGGCGCCGCCGGCATCGATCGGATATTCTGCCAGATGAAGGGGAGGAATAGCGATGTCGCACACGGCCATCATGCTGCTGGCCGGGCTCGCCCTGCTGATCCTGCTGCGCCTGACGATCAGGGATGCGGCGTGGGCAACGCGGCTGTTCCTCATCCTGTGGTTGCTTGTCGCGATCGGCAATCTGCTCGTCGGCGTGCTCCATGCCGGCTACGGCTGGGCCGAGGAGGCGGGGATCGCGCTGGTCGTCTTCGGCGTACCCGCGGCGCTGGCGCTATTCGCGCGCCGCTTCTGGCGTTAGTTCTCGGGTCGCAGCAGGCAGCCGCTGGCCCCCGCATAGCGCGCGCTGCGCGAGGCGAGTAGCGGCACGCTGCCGGTCACCGTCTTCGTCGCGGGGTCTTCGCTGAGCGACACCATCTCCATCCCGGGTTCGAAATCGCTCTGGCAGCTTTCGAGGCTGCGGCCCTGCACATAGCGGCACGAACAGCCGATGCGCGCGGCATAGGCCGAACCCAGTTCGGCCTGCGCCTTGAACGACGGGAATTTCCAGATCGCGAAGACTGCGAACAGCACGGCAAGCCCGATCGCCCACGGCAGGCAGCCGCCCCAGCGGCTCGGTTTTTTCGTGGGATAAGGGGGATTCGCGGGCGGCGGCCCAGAGGCTGGTACAGGGGCGGGCGTCTCGCCCGTTGTCGGCCCGGTCGGATTGATGTTATTCACTTGATCCATGATCACGAAAAAACGGCTGCTGGCAAGTGCCGCCCTCGCGATGTTCGGCGCCTGGTCGCTGAGCCAGGCGGCGGGACAGGGCAATATCGCGCCCGCATCGCCCGCGCCGAAGTTCGGTGCATCGCTCGATGGCGTCGCGGCGGTCGAGACGCCGCAGGCGCTGCCCGCATTGCCCGCCGCGATCCGCGCGCGCGCCGACGCGCTGTTCGCCGATGCCGATGATGTCGGGCAGACGCGCGCGCTGCTCGTGCTGCGCGACGGCGAGCCGATTTACGAACGCTATGCCGCGGGCTTTGGCCCCGAATCGAAGCTGATCAGCTGGTCGATGGCGAAAAGCATCACCGCGGTGCTCACCGGCTTTCTTGTCGCCGACGGGCAATTGTCGCTCGACGGCCCCGCGCCGGTCGAAGCTTGGCAACGCAGCGGCGACCCGCGCGGCGCGATTACGCTGCGGAGCCTCCTCCATATGTCCTCGGGGCTTGAGCATGTCGAAAATGGCGATCCGGTGTGGCAGGGCGATACCGTCGCGATGCTGTTCGGCGGCGGCGCGGGCGACATGGCGGGTTTTGCCGAGGCCAAGCCCGCAGCGGCGCAGCCGGGCGAGGTCTTCAACTACAGCTCGGCGACCAGCGTCATCCTCGCCGACATATTGGCCGACACGCTGACCCCGTCGCAGAACCCCGACGCGCGGCGCGACGCGATGCGCGATTTCATCGGCGGTCGGCTGGTCGAGCCGCTCGGGATGACCAGCCTGACCCCCGAATATGATGCGCGCGGCACGATGATCGGCGGATCGATCATGCACGCGACCGCGCGCGACTATGCGAAATTCGGCGAATTCCTGCGCAACCATGGCGTCGTGAACGGCCAGCGATTGCTTCCCGAAACCTGGATGCGCTTCATGCTGACGCCATCGGCGAACGACGCGGGCTATGGCGGGCATATCTGGCTGAACCGCCGGCGCCCGGCGGGGGTTGCCCCCGCGCTATGGCCCGACCGCGGCCCGAACGATCTGTTCGCATGCATCGGGCATCAGGGGCAATATATCATCGTCTCGCCGTCGCAGCGGCTGACGATCGTCCGGCTGGGCATCACCAGCGACGAGCAATTCCCCGCGCTGCGCCGGCATTTGGCGGATCTGACGGCTGCGCTTTAACTCCTTCTCCCTTGATGGGAGAAGGATATGGAGCCTTGTCGCGAAGCGATTAGGCGGAGTTGGATGAGGGTGAGGCTGCGGCCTTGCGCCATGTCGCGACTGCACCCCCACCGCTGCGACTAGCCAGCAAGCTGGCAAGTCTCGCTACCCCTCCCCCATCAAGGGGGAGGGATTTTCAGAGCAGGAAATCGCCGACCAGCGTCGTGACGCAGGTGCCGGTGAGTTCGACCATGTCGCCGTCGAGGCGGCACCCGACATGCCCGCCGCGCGCGCTTGCCTGATAGGCCGCGAAGCGGTCGCGCCCCAGCCGCACCGTCCAATAGGGCGTAAGCACGCTGTGCGCCGATCCGGTGACCGGATCCTCGTCGATCCCGGCCCCGGGGGCAAAGGCGCGGCTGACGACGTCGGCGCCCGACGGATCGCCGGCGCCCGGCGCGGTCGCGATATAGAGGATGTCGCCGCCCTCTTTCAGCGCGCGAAGGTCGGGGGTCAGCGCGCGGACGCTCGCGGCGTCGCGATAGGCGATCAGCGCATAGCCGCCGTCGTGCCACATCGTCTCGACCGGATCGCCGCCGAGTGCGCGGACGATGTCGGGCATCGCCTTGGGCGCGGGGGTATAGGCGGGCAGCGCCATCTTGTAGCCCTCGTCCTCGCCGTTCCGCGCGACGCGCAAGATACCGACCTTGCGCGTGCGGAAGGTCATGTCGCTCCGCCACTGCGCCGCCGTCAGCAGCACATGGCCGCTCGCCAGTGTCGCATGGCCGCATAACGCGACCTCGACGCCCGGGGTGAACCAGCGCAGTTCATAATCGGCTTCGTCGCTTTCGTCGGGCACCAGGAAGGCGGTTTCGGCGAGATTATTCTCGGCCGCGATCGCCTGCAGTGTCGCGTCGTCGAGCCATTCCTCGAGCGGCATCACCGCGGCGGGATTGCCGGTAAAGGGGCGGTCGGCAAAGGCATCGACCTGGGTGATCGGAATACGGCGTGCGGCGCTCATGGATACAGCAATCCTTTCGTCCAGCCGGCGCCGGTGCGGGTGAAGACGGTACGCTCGTGCAGCCGGTGGGCGCGATCCTGCCAGAACTCGATCGCCGAAGGATTAACGCGCCAGCCCGACCAGCGCGGCGGGCGCGGCACGTCCTGCCCCGCGAACCGCGCCTGTATCTCCTCGAAGCGCGCCTCGAACGTCTCGCGGCTGGCAAGCGGCCGCGACTGATCGCTAGCCCATGCGCCAAGCTGGCTGTCGCGGCTGCGCGTCGCGAAATAGGCGTCGGCGGTGGCATCGTCGACCGGCGTCACCGCGCCCTCGATGCGAATCTGCCGCCGCAGCGATTTCCAGTGAAAGAGCAGCGCGACATGCGGATTCGCCGCCAGCTCGCCGCCCTTGCGGCTGTCGAGATTGGTATAGAAGACAAAGCCGTCGGGCCCATGCCCCTTAAGCAGCACCATGCGCAGCGACGGGTGCCCATCGGGCGTCGTCGTCGCGAGCGCCATCGCATTGGCGTCATTGGGTTCGCTGGCGCGCGCTTCGGCGAACCAGCTGTCGAACAGGGCAAAGGGATCGGTCGTCATGCGCGCGGTCATAATGCGAGCGGCTGGCGGGGAGCAAGTAATAAGCCCCTCCCCTGAAGAGTAGGGCTTGGCCGGAGCGGAACTTGACCTTCGGCGGGACATTACCACATCGACGCGCAATCGGGCTTCACGCCCAGTCACTTATCGGGCTACAGGAGCAAAATGGCCGATCCCTATTCCACCCTGGGCGTTGCGAAGAGTGCAAGCGAAGCGGAAATCAAGTCCGCGTACCGCAAGCTCGCCAAGGAATTGCACCCCGACAAGAACAAGGACAACCCGAAGGCGTCGGAGAAATTCTCCGATGTCACCAAGGCGTATGACATATTGTCCGACAAGACCAAGCGCGCGCAGTTCGACCGCGGCGAGATCGACGGTGAGGGCAATCCCGCGATGCCCTTCGGCTATGGCGGTGGCGGCGGTTTCCGCGGCGATCAGCGCACCGGTCCCGGCGGCTTCAGCGGCTTCGGCAACGAGAGTTCCGATTTCGGCGATATTTTCGAAGGCCTGTTCGGCCGCGGCGGCGGTTCGGGCGGCGGACCCTTCGGCGGCTTCGGCGGGCGCAGCGCGCCGCCACCCAAGGGCGCGAATGTCGCCTATCGCCTGTCGGTGTCGTTCGTCGACGCCGCGACGCAGGCGCCGCAGCGCATCGCGCTCGCCGACGGCGCGACGATCGACCTCAAACTGCCCGCCGGGGTCGAAACCGGCACGCAGATGCGGCTTGCCGGCAAAGGGCAGGCGGGGCCGGGCGGCACCGGCGACGGCATCGTGACGATCACGGTCAAGGACCATCCCTTTTACGTCCGCGAGGGCGCCAATATCCGGCTCGACCTGCCGGTGAAGCTGAACGAGGCGGTCAAGGGCGCCAAGATCAAGGTGCCGACCGTCGACGGGCCCGTAATGCTGTCGATCCCCGCGGGTTCCTCGTCGGGCAAGGTGATGCGCCTCAAGGGCAAGGGCTTCAGCCAGAAAAACGGCGGCCGTGGCGACCAGCTGGTGCGCCTGATGGTCGACCTGCCCGCCGACGACGACGCGCTGGTGAAATTGCTCAGCGAATGGAACGACCCGCGCGACGTGCGGGCGGAACTCGGCGTGTGATGCGTGGCTGACGCCAGCGACAAAAAAGTCGTCGCCGCGCTCGAGCGCGAGGTCGCCGACGAGGTCGACAAGGAATTTCTGGCCGAGGGCCATTCGCCGCATTCGCCCGAGGCGCGCGCCGAACGCGCCAAACGCGTCAAGCTACGCGCGCGGGCGCAAGGCGTGATCGACCGCGGCCGCGAGCAATTGGGGCCTGGTACGCGGGCCTATCGCGTAGCGCGCCGCGTCGTCGTCGGCACCTATACCGACGGATTTATCCACGCGGGCAATCTCGCCTATCTGGCGCTGATCGCGCTCTTCCCGTTCTTTATCCTCGTTGCCGCGGTTCTCAGTGTGCTCGGCGGCAGCCAAGGTGGCGAAACGGCGATCGAGGCGGTCTTTTCGCTGATGCCGCCTTCGGTCGCCAAGGCGCTTTCGGGGCCGATCCGGGAGGTGATGAGCGCGCGTACCGGCATTTTCCTCTGGATCGGCGCGCTGGTCGCGCTGTGGACCGTCGGCAGTTTCATCGAGACGATGCGCGATATCCTGCGACGCGCATATGGCACGCATTTCAGTCGCGGCTTCTTCCACTATCGGCTGCTGTCGATCGGGATTATCACCGGGGCGGTCGTGCTGATGATCCTGTCGTTCAGCATGCAGGTGCTCATCGTCGGTATCGAACAGTTTATTACGCGCGTCCTTCCGTCCGCCTATCAATCGGCGGGAACGGTCGCGATTTCGCGCGGCGTGTCGGGGTTCGGCCTGTTCCTTGCGATCTATATGCTCTTCTACAGCCTTACGCCCTCGAAATACCGCCAGCTCAAATGCCCCAAATGGCCGGGCGCGCTGTTCACGACCTTGTGGTGGATCGGCGTCACCCTCGCGCTCCCGCCCTTGCTCGCCAGCCTGCTCAGCTATGACGCAACCTACGGCAGCCTCGCGGGTGTGATGGTCGCGCTTTTCTTTTTCTACCTTGTCGGATTGGGTATGGTGATGGGCGCCGAATTGAATGCCGCGCTCGTCGAGGTTGAGGATTTGGGCCACGACGCTATTGGGCGCGTCGACGATGTGATTATTAAAAAGACCGGAGACAAAAAATGACGGGTCTGATGACTGGCAAGCGCGGGCTGATTATGGGCCTTGCGAACGACAAGTCGCTTGCGTGGGGCATTGCCAAGGCGCTGCACGGCGCGGGCGCCGAACTGGCGATTTCGTATCAGGGCGACGTGATGCTGAAGCGCGTGAAGCCGCTCGCCGACGAGCTTGGCTGCGATTTCCTGATCGATTGCGATGTGTCCGACATGGACAATCTCGACGCGGCGTTCGCGACGCTTTCCGCGCGCTGGCCGACGATCGACTTCGTCGTCCACGCGATCGGCTTTACCAACAAGGAGGCGCTGCGCGGCCACTATGCCGATGTCACGCTCGACGACTTCCTGATGACGATGAATATCAGCGTCTATAGCTTCACCGCGGTGGCGAAGCGCGCGGCGTCGATGATGACGCCGTTCGACCCCGAAACGGGCAACGGCGGTGGCTCGCTGCTGACCTTGAGCTATTATGGCGCCGAGAAGGTGATCCCGCATTATAACGTCATGGGCGTTGCGAAGTCGGCGCTTGAAACCAGCGTCAAATATCTCGCCAATGATTATGGCCCACAGGGCGTGCGTGTGAACGCGATTTCGGCCGGGCCGATCAAGACGCTGGCCGCATCGGGCATCGGCGATTTCCGCCTGATCCTCAAATGGAACGAGCATAACGCCCCGCTCCGCCGCAACGTCACGATCGACGATGTCGGCGGCTCGGCGCTTTACCTGCTCAGCGACCTGTCGAGCGGCGTCACCGGCGAAACGCACCATGTCGATGCGGGTTACCACACCGTCGGCATGAAACAGGAAGATGCGCCGGACATCTCACTTGTCTGACGAAATCGGCATCCGCGCCGCAACGGCGGCGGATGCCGATGCCATCGATAGGGTGATCCGTGCGGCCTTCGCAGGAACGGACTTCGGTCATCAGGGCGAGGCCGAACTGGTGCGGATGATCGAGGCCGACGGCGACGCGTTGGTGTCGCTCGTCGCCGAACGGGGCGGCGCGATTGTCGGGCATGTGCTGTTCAGCCGGATGGACGTCGAGGCCGACGGCGCCCTGCTTGCCGGCGCTGGCCTCGCGCCGGTATCAGTCGCGCCTGACAGCCAAGGGGAGGGCATCGGCGACGCGCTGATCCGCGCCGGTCTCGACGCCCTTCGCGAACAGGGCGTCGCGATCAGCTTCGTCCTCGGCCACGAAACCTATTACCCCCGCTTCGGCTATTCGCCCGACCTCGCGGCACGCTTCGCGTCGCCCTTCGCGGGGCCGCATTTCATGGCGATGATGCTGGACTCGGACGCGGCTTGGCCGCTAGGCGGACGGGCGGATTACGCACCCGCATTCGGCCGGATGGGATAGGGCAATGAGTTTCAACAGCTTCGGACGCGTTCTTCGCTTCACGACCTGGGGGGAGAGCCACGGCCCCGCGCTCGGCGCCGTCGTCGACGGTTGCCCGCCGCGGCTGTCGCTGTCCGAAGCCGACATTCAGCCCTATCTAGACAAGCGCCGTCCCGGCCAGTCGCGCCACACGACGCAGCGGCAGGAGCCCGATCAGGTGCGCATCCTGTCGGGCATTTTCGAGGGCAAGACGACGGGCACGCCGATCAGCCTGATGATCGAGAATGTCGACCAGCGCTCGAAGGATTATGGCGAGATCGCGCAGGCCTATCGTCCCGGCCACGCCGATTATGCCTATGACGCGAAGTACGGCATCCGCGACTATCGCGGCGGCGGCCGATCGAGCGCGCGCGAAACCGCGGCGCGTGTTGCCGCCGGCGGCGTCGCGCGGCTGGTGATTCCCGAGGTGCATATCCACGCCTGGGTCGCCGAAATCGGCGGCGATGCGATCGATCCCGCGAATTTCGACCTCGAGGAAATCGATCGCAATCCCTTTTTCTGTCCCGATCCCGCCGCGGCGCAGCGCTGGGAAGGCTTGATGGACGCCGCGCGCAAATCGGGCAGCTCCTTGGGCGCTGTCATCGAATGCGCCGCCAGCGGCGTCCCCGCCGGCTGGGGCGCGCCCATCTATGCCAAGCTCGACAGCGACCTCGCCGCCGCGATGATGGGCATCAACGCGGTGAAGGGCGTCGAGATCGGCGCGGGCTTCACTGCCGCGCGCCTCCGCGGTGAGGAAAATGCCGATCCGATGCGCCCTGCGACCGACGGCAGCAACCGCCCCGATTTCCTCTCGAACAACGCCGGCGGCATCGCGGGCGGCATTTCGACCGGCCAGCCCGTCGTCGTGCGCGTCGCCTTCAAGCCGACCAGCTCGATCCTCACCCCCGTGCCGACGATCAACAAGGCGGGCGAGGCGACCGACATCGTCACCAAGGGCCGCCACGACCCCTGCGTCGGCATCCGCGGCGCGCCGGTGGTCGAGGCGATGATGGCGCTCGTTCTCGCCGACCATAAATTGCTCCACCGCGCGCAGAACGGCTGACTATCGGGTGATCGAAAGCGTCCAGGCCTTCATCGACGCGCATCAGGCGGCGATAACGCTGCTGATCCTCGCCGCGATGTTCGTCGGCTTTTTGATGGAGCGTCTGCCCGCGACGGTGATCGCCATCCTCGGCGCCTGCGCGTGCCTCGCGCTCGGCATCCTCGACGACAAGGCGGTCTATTCGGTCTTTTCCAACTCGGCGCCGATCGTCATCGGCGCGATGTTTGTCCTCTCGGGCGCGCTGATCCGCACCGGAGTGATCCAGCGCGTCGCCGACCTGATCATGGCGCGCGCCGAAAAACATCCTCGATTGGCGATCGTCGAAGTGCTCATTGGCGCCCTCGTGGCCTCGGCCTTCCTCAACAACACGCCGGTCGTAGTCGTGCTGCTGCCGATCATGATGAAACTCGCCGAGGTCACCGGCGTGAGTGCCAAGAAATTGCTGATGCCGCTTTCGATCGCGGCGGTGCTCGGCGGGACGCTGACGCTGATCGGCACCTCGACCAACCTTGTCGTCGACGGCATTGTCCGCGAGGCCGGCATGCCGCGCTTCGGCATTTTCGAGATCACTCCGATCGGCCTCGTTGCCGCGACATCGGGGATGATCGGGCTCGTACTGATGTGGTGGCTGCTGCCGTCCGACAAGCCGGTTAAGGGCTCCGCGGGCACGCACGACGCGCACCAATATCTGACCGAGCTGGCGCTGGGCGAGGATGACGATCTGGTCGGCATGACGGTCGAGGCGTTTCGCGACCTGCCGCGCTCGGGCCGGATCGTCGGGGTGCGCCGGTCGTCGGCGGTGGTGCATGGCGCCGACCTCGAGCATTGGACCCTCGCCGCGGGCGATCGCCTCATTCTCCGCGTCGACGGCGCGACCTTGATGACCTGGCGCGAGCAGGGGCGCTTCCGCCTCGGCATCGGCAGCGGCGAGCCCGCGACAAGCGACATGGTCGTCGAGACGATGATCGCATCGAATCATCCGGGAATCGGCCAGCGGCTGGTCGACATCCCGTTCCTCCAGAAAATCCGTGCGCGCATCATCGGGCTCGACCGGCCGGCGCACGAGCCCGGCCCCGACCTTGCGAGCGTCCGCATCCGCCCCGCCGACCGGCTGCTCGTCGCGGGCGGCGCGCGCGAGGTCGAGGCGCTGCGCGACAATCCGCACCTGATTGGCGCCGATCTGGCGAAGGTGCGCGCCTTTCGCCGCGGCAAGGCGTGGATCGCGATCCTCTGCATGCTATCCGTGGTGACGCTCGCCGCGCTCGACATCATGTCGATCGGGGTCGCCGCGATCATCGCCATCGGGGTTATCCTCGTGACGCGCTGTATCGACAATGAAGAGGCATGGGGGACGATCGACGGCGACGTGCTGATCCTCATCTTCGCGATGCTCGCGGTCGGGCTCGCGCTCGAACAGAGCGGGGCGGTCGCGATGATGGTCGGCTGGGTCAAACCGATGCTCGCCCATCAGCCCGCGTGGATGCTTGTCTTCGGCATCTATTTTTTCGCGCTGATCCTGTCCGAATTGCTTAGCAACAATGCCGTCGCGGCACTGATGACCCCGGTGACGCTGGCGATCGCGGCCGAACTCGGCGTCGACCCGCGCCCGCTGGTTATCGCGCTGATGATCGGCGCTTCGGCCTGTTTCGCGACCCCGATCGGATACCAGACGAACACGATCGTCTATGCCGCCGGCGATTACCGCTTCGTCGATTTCGTGAAGATCGGCGTACCGCTCAACATCATCACCGGCGTTTCGACCTGTCTGGCGATCGTCTTTTTTATGACCTAGGGCACGCTCCAACGCCGGGCGATTGCCCGCAGCGCGTCAGGCTGTTACCCCCGCTCCCATAACGACCCGCCGCGGCGGGACAGGGGAGTATTTTATGGGCCATCGCCTGACTTTGTATATTCTGATCGGTATGATCCTCGGGGTCATCACCGGTTATCTGGTGCGGGTCTATGTCCCCGCCGACAGCGAAGCCTTCACCTATTGGCTGCGCAGCTTCAGCACGCTTTCGACGATCTTCCTCAACCTGATCAAGCTGGTCGTCGCGCCGCTGATTCTCGGTACGCTCGTCGCGGGGATCGCGCATATGGGCGACAGCTCGGCGCTCGGCCGCATCGGCACGCGCGCGATCGCCTGGTTCATCCTCGCCAGCCTGATTTCGATCAGCCTCGGCCTGGTCATGGTCAATTTCTTCGAACCCGGCGCGGGGCTGAACCTCACCGTCGGCGCGCATTCGATTGCCGAGGTCGGCGAGGTCAAGAAGCTCGACCTGTTCGAATTCATCGAGCATGTCTTTCCGAAGAATATCTTTCAGGCGATGGCGGACAACAACGTCCTCCAGATACTCGTCTTCGCGCTGTTCGCGGGCGTCGGCCTGACGGCGATCGGCGAAAAGGGCAAGCCGCTGGTCCGCGGCGCCGAGGCGCTCGCCGAGTTGATGCTGCAGATCACCGGCTATGTGATGCGCCTCGCACCGATCGCGGTGTTCGGCGCGCTCGCGGGGGTCGTCGCGAAATATGGCCTCGGCATCCTCGGCACCTATGCCGAGCTCGTCACCGAATTCTATCTTTCGCTCGTCGTGCTCTGGGTCATCCTGCTCGGCGCGGGCGCGATTTTCCTCGGCCGCCGGATCTTCGCGCTGATCCGCTATATCCGCCAGCCACTGCTGATCGCGTTTTCGACCGCCTCGTCCGAGGCTGCGATGCCCAAGCTGTTCGAACAGCTCGACCGTTTCGGCGTGCCGCGCCGCATCTCGGGCTTCGTGCTGCCGCTGGGCTACAGCTTCAACCTCGACGGATCGATGATGTATGCGAGCTTCGCGACGCTCTTCATCGCGCAGGCTTATGGGATCGAGCTGTCGATCACGCAGCAGATATTGATCCTGCTGACGCTGATGGTGTCGTCGAAGGGGATCGCCGCGGTGCCGCGCGCCAGCCTGGTGGTTATCACCGCGACGCTCGCGATGTTCGACCTGCCGGTCGAGGGCGTCGCGCTGATTTTCGCGATCGATCAGTTCCTCGACATGGGCCGCACCGCGACCAATGTCGTCGGCAATGCGGTGGCAACGTCGGTCATCACCAAATGGGAGGGCATGCTCGAAGCGCCCGAAGCGCCCGATCTCGAACGGCCGCATGCTCCGGCGCATACGCCGCATCATGGAACCCGCGGGCTCGATCTTCGTGATGACATAGCGGAGGGTGAAAACAAGCCTGCGGCCGATAACGCGTAATGCGCGGGCTTCGGGCCGCCCGACCGGGGGCGAGCAAGGAGCCGAGCCATGGCTGAAGCAGCAGCGGCGATCAACGGGGCGCACCGTGACGAAGCGCGGGCGCGGCGGCTGCGCTGGCGCATGCTCGCCGGTTTCCTCGCGGGCCTCCTCATCGGGCTGGCGGTCCATTATGGCGCGCCGGACGCCGCCTGGGTGGAGACGGTCACCACCTATGTGACCGGCCCGTTGGGGCAGATGTTCCTGCGCCTGCTGTTCATGCTCGTCATCCCGCTGCTCGTCTCGGCGCTGATCGTCGGGGTCGCCGAAATGGGCGAGATGCGCGCGCTGAAATCGGTCGGCGTGCGCACGCTCGTCTATACGATGGCGGTGTCGACGATCTCGGTCGTCATCAGCCTCGCCGTCGTCAATTTGCTTCAGCCCGGCGCGGGGGTCGATCCCGCGCTCGCGCGTTCGCTGATCGCCGAGGGCGCGGAGGGAGCCAAGGCCATCGCCGACCGCGCGGGCGAGGCGAAGACCGGGATGGATGCGGTCGTCGCGATCGTTCCCGACAATCTGTTCGCCGCGATGGGCGCGAACGACGTGCTCGCGGTGATGTTCTTCGCGCTCTTCTTCGGCATCGGGCTGATGCTGGTGCGCACCCCGCGGACCGAGGCGCTCCAGACCGCGATCGAAGGGGTGTTCGAGGTCGTGATGAAGCTGATCGGGCTCGTCATCCAGCTCGCGCCGATCGCGGTCTTCTGTTTCATGTTCAACCTCGCCGCGCAGTTCGGCTGGGATCTCATCATCCGGCTGTCGGCCTATGTCGGCGTCGTGCTGCTCGCGCTCGCGCTCCAGATGTTCATCGTCTTTCCCATCCTGCTGAAGACGCTGGCGGGGAAATCGCCGGTCGCCTTTTTCCACCAGACGCAGGAGGCGTTCGTGATGGCGTTCGCGACGGCGTCGTCGAACGCGACGCTGCCGACCGCGCTCCGCGTCGCGCACGACCAGCTCCGCCTGCCCGACAAGGTCGCGCGTTTCGTGCTCACCATCGGTGCGACCGCGAACCAGAACGGCACCGCGATGTTCGAGGGCGTGACGGTGATCTTCCTCGCGCAATTTTTCGGCATCGACCTGACGCTTCAGCAGCAGATCGTCGTGATGCTCGTGTGCATATTGGGCGGCATCGGGACCGCGGGCGTCCCCGCGGGGTCGCTCCCGGTGATCGCGCTGATCCTCGCCTCGGTCGGGGTGCCGCCCGAAGGCATCGGGCTGATTCTGGGGGTCGACCGCTTCCTCGACATGTGCCGCACCACGCTCAACGTGGTCGGCGATCTTGTCGCCGCGACGGTGGTTTCGGCGGGCGTGAAAGATTCGGCGCCCGCCGGCCCGACGGCTTAATCCGGCCGTTCGTCGTTCATGCGCGAGCGCCCGGCAGGCGGTGTCGCGCGCGGGGGCGGCGGATTGCGCATCGCGGGGGCCGGTCGAGCGTCGGGTGCCGGCCGTGCGCTCGGTGCCGGCCGGTCCGGGCGCATCACT
>NZ_DATFFD010000209.1:0-2539 GCF_035250425.1 Sphingopyxis sp. | reverse complement strand
TGGGCACCGACTTGGTCGCCGGCAGGAAGCGCGTCCCCAATCCGGCAACGGGGAAAACGGCTTTGCGGATAGGTTTGTAGGACATCATTCCCTCACATCCGTTGATGGCGATCCGGCCTAATCACCGCCCTGTTACAATTTTGTCGGAAAGCAGCAAAAGCTGCTCAGGTAGTGATTTGAAATTGTGAGATATTTCCATCTTGAGCGATTCGGTATGTTTCTCGGAAACTGCTCAAATCGGCTTTCTTTGCAACGAGCCCTGCTCACCTTCCTCGAAAGCAAGGCGCTACTTCAGGACTATGCGCACACCGGAGACGTTCGCGATCGGTGCGATGTGCGATCATGTGTTGGACGCTGCGAGTCTGCGGCTCGATCCGATGACGGCCGGGCGCTATCGTTTCGAGTGGGGCATCGAATCCGTCGGCGGTCGTACCAGGCGCGGCCTCGACATCCGTGTCCATGACATTGAGACCGGGTGGCCGCGCGAAATCAGTACCTTGTCTGGAGGCGAAACCCTTATTGCGGCCCTGTCGCTGGCGCTTGGTCTATCCGACATCGTCGAAATGAACCATGGCCGAATCTGCCTGGACACTGAGAACACAGCGGCACGCTTGATTTCCTGTTACAGGTCCGAGCGCCGCGTGACCAGCTTCCACTGGGTCGCTAGAGAGACCGCGCATTCTTGTTCCGCGACGGCATTGCTTTGAGCGTTTCAGACCCGGCCGATGCGGTCGCCGAGAACCTTCGATGCTGGTCAAGCCGTGCCTCGAGGTCGGCCCGCATGAGATCGTATAGAGCGTAGTGAGCCTTGGGCGGGTTTGCGCTGGTCGAGCATGTCATCGACGGCCTCCAGACGGGCCCTCTCCACGTTAACCTCCCGGAATGTCTTCTCTCGCCATTATCAGCCTCCTGGTACGTCTTCGGTCGCCATCTTCTGCCTCCTGGCTCGTCTTTGCCCGATATATGCTTGGGTGAGGTTAAAGGCAAATTGCAGTTGTCAGACTAGCTGAGCGTCTATCTGCGAGCGCAGCCAATCCACGACATTCTGTGCATTCTCATCTGGCGGGAAGACCGGGTAAAAAACCTTTGCTTGGTTGGGTGACTGGCATCGGGCTTCGCCGGGAACAATATGGCACACACACTCGCTCCGGCGTACAAAGGCATCAATCATCTACAGGCGACAGGCAACTTGCGCGCGGCGCAGATTCTCCTCGGCCATACCAAGATCGAAAACACGGTTCGCCATCTTGGAGTGGATGTCGAGGATGCCCTGACTCTTGCTGAAGGGAGTGAAATCTGAGGGCCTGGCTCCTCGTTCCGGCGGGGAGCCAGATCGGCAGCGAGGCGCCACAGTGCGTCGTTCCTACGAAACTATGCCTGAAAGCGGTCATATACCCCCTCCCTCGCCAAACGCAGCGAAAAAGTTCGGCCCACGAAAGCCATAACCTTAGTTCAATAATCAGTTTCGAATGACAGATGCCATTGGTAATCGTTTTCGTATCGTCTTAAACGTTCTAACATGAATGAGGGCGTAAGCGACGATCGGCCGATGTTGGGCCATATGTGGCTTCGGGCTGCGTTCGCACCGCAAAGCCCGCCGCCCTATGTCGAAAGCTACCTGGTCGCGGGTGCGCGGCGCACCGAAGTGATCGCCGGGCGCATTGTCGAGTTCTACCCGCGTTCCTACGCGACCGGTGACGATGTCATCGCCAACCTGCGCTTTGCCCTGCGCTATGAACCCCTGGACTTGGGTGTGCTGGCCGCAACCTTCGTTGCCATCGACGCCGAAGTGGTCGCGGCATGGGTGCGCACCGAGCCGAGCGGCAGCTATGCGCGGCGCGCCTGGTTCTTCTATGAGTACCTGACCGGCGAACGGCTCGAGGTGCCGGATGCCGCCGCCGGCAACTACGTCGAAGCGCTCGATGCGCAGAAGCATGTCGCCGGGGCGAGGCGGAACTCTTCGCGGCACCGCGTGATCGACAATCTGCTCGGTACGCCGAACCTGTGCCCGACGGTGCGCCGCACGGCGAAACTGGAAGGGCAGATCGGCGTCCATATCGATGCTGAAGCGCGTGAGATCATCGAACGCTATGAGCCGGCCGTGCTCGCCCGCGCAGTGCGGCATCTCTTCGCCAAGGAGACGCGCTCGTCCTTCGCGATCGAGGGGGAAGCGCCCAGCCCGGATCGGACTGAGCGGTTCGTCACGGCGCTGCGCTCCGCCTACGGCTTTGACACGGGCGACAAGGAAGCGATCGTTCGGCTGCAAAATGCGATCGTCGATCGCCGCTATGCAGCGACCGACTGGCGCAGCTTCCAGAATTTCGTCGGCGAGACGACCGCCGATTACCGCGAGGAGGTGCATTTCATTTGCCCCCGGCCTGAGGACGTCCCCTCGCTGATGACGGGCTGGATGGCGCTGACGGCGCGGATGCTCGCCGACAACATCGAGCCTGTCGTGGCAGCGGCAGTCGCGGCCTTCGCCTTTGTCTTCATCCACCCGTTCGAGGACGGCAACGGCCGCATCCACCGCTTCATCGTT
>NZ_DATFFD010000208.1:0-19251 GCF_035250425.1 Sphingopyxis sp. | reverse complement strand
GGGTTCGAACGCACTCGCCGCGGCGCAGGCGGTCGAGGCCGAAATGGCGGCGGCATCGAAAAGCTTCCCCAAGGGCCTCGAATATCGCGTCATCTATAACCCCACCGAATTCATCGCCCAGTCGATCGACGCGGTGATGGAAACGCTGTTCGAAGCCGTGATTCTCGTCGTCATCGTCATCCTCGTTTTCCTGCAGAAATGGCGCGCGGCGATCATCCCGGTGCTCGCGATTCCGGTATCGCTGATCGGGACCTTCGTGGTGCTCGCGGCGTTCGGATACAGCCTCAACAACCTGTCGCTGTTCGGGCTGGTGCTCGCGATCGGCATCGTCGTCGACGACGCGATCGTCGTCGTCGAAAATGTCGAGCGCAATCTCGAACGCGGGCTTTCCTCGCTCGAGGCTGCGCGCACGTCGATGGACGAAGTGTCGGGCGCGCTGGTTGCCATCGTGCTCGTGCTCTGCGCGGTGTTCGTGCCGACATTGTTCCTCACCGGCCTGTCGGGCGCTTTCTATCAGCAGTTCGCGGTCACCATCTCGACCGCGACGATCATCTCGCTGGTGCTCTCGCTCACCCTGTCGCCCGCGCTCGCCGCGATCCTGCTCAAACCGCATGCCCCCGCGCAGGCCGACGGATGGCTGATGGCGCGTATCCACCGCGCCGGCGAACGCTTCAACGAGGGCTTCGAGAAGCTCAGCAACGGCTATGCGCGGCTCACCGACCGGCTGGTGCGCGCGCCGAAGAAGATGATGGTCACCTATGCGGGCCTCATCGCCGCGACCGCGGGCCTGTTCTGGGCGACGCCGACCGGCTTCATCCCGGCGCAGGATCAGGGCTATTTCCTCGTCGTCGCCAAGCTGCCTTCGGGCGCGTCGGTCGAACGCACCGATGCGGTGCTGAAGAAGGTCGCTGGCCGCGTGCTGCCGATCGAGGGCGTCCTCGGCTCGGTGATGCTCGCGGGCTTCGATGGTCCGTCGCAGACGCTCGCGCCGAACTCGGCCGCCGCCTATTTCCCGCTCAAGTCGTTCGAAGAGCGCGGGAAGCTCGGCGTCAATTTCGAGGACATCATGAACCAGGCGCGCGCCAACACGGCGGATATCACCGAGGCGCAGATCGTGATCATCCCGCCGCCGCTGATCCAGGGGATCGGCTCGGCGGGCGGCTACCGCATGATCGTGCAGGATCGCGGCGGGAACGGCTATGCCGCGCTCGCGAACGAGACGAACAATCTGATCGGCAAGGCGAACCAGACCCCGGGGCTCGCGAACGTCTTCACTTTCTTCGATCCGTCGAACCCGCGCGTCTATGCCGATATCGACCGGGCGAAGGCGAATATGCTCGGCGTGCCGCCCGAACGCGTGTTCGAAGCGTTGCAGGTCTATCTCGGCTCGGCGTTCGTCAACGACTTCAACCTGCTCGGCCGCACCTATCGCGTCACCGCGCAGGCCGACGCACCCTATCGTCAGACCGTCGCCGACATCGCGAACCTCAGGACGCGATCGGACTCGGGCGCGATGGTGCCGATCGGGTCGGTCGCGAACTTCGAGGATCGCACGGGGCCGTACCGCGTCACGCGCTACAACCTCTTCCCCGCGGTCGAGATCGACGGCGACACCGCCCCCGGATCGTCGTCGGGCGCATCGCTGACGACGATGGAAAAGCTCGCTTCGGACTCGCTTCCGGCCGGCTATGGCACCGAATGGACGGGCATCGCCTTCCAGCAAAAGGCGGCGGCGAACACCGCGGGGATCGTCTTCGCGCTCGCGGTGGTCTTCGTCTTCCTCGTGCTCGCGGCCCAATATGAAAGCCTGATGCTGCCCTTGGCGATCATCTTCATCGTCCCGATGTGTCTGCTCGCGGCGATGGTCGGCGTGAATCTGCGCGGCATGGACAATAATGTGCTGACGCAGATCGGGCTTGTCGTGCTTATCGCGCTTGCGGCGAAGAATGCGATCCTGATCGTCGAATTCGCCAAGCAGGCCGAAGAAGAAGATGGGCTGTCGCCGATCGACGCCGCGGTGCGCGCCGCGCGCGACCGTCTGCGGCCGATCCTGATGACCAGCTTCGCCTTCATCCTCGGCGCCGTGCCGTTGCTGATCGCGAGCGGAGCGGGGGCGGAGCTGCGCCAGGCGCTCGGCACCGCGGTCTTCTTCGGCATGCTCGGCGTGACGGCGTTCGGCCTCATCTTCACCCCGACCTTCTACGTCGTCGCACGTTCGCTCAGCCAGTGGTCGGCCGAGCGGCGCGCGCGGCGCGGGTCGGACGACCACGGGACGGCGCTGCCGGTTCCGGCGGAATAAGGAATAACATCATGATCCTCCGCAATATCCTCACCGCCGTCTCGGCGCTGGCGCTCGCCGCGTGCGCGGTCGGTCCCAATTATGCCGAGCCCAAATCGGCGTCGGCGCCGGTCGCCACCGGGCCGTTCATTTCGGCGAACAGCCCCGCGGTGTCGCTCGCGCCGGTCGCCGCCGACTGGTGGCGCCTCTATGACGATCCCGTCCTCGACGGGCTCGTCGGCGATGCGCTTGCCGCCAACACCGACGTCCGCGTCGCGGTCGCGAACATCGCCCGCGCCCGTGCATCCTTGCGCGGCGCCCAGGCGGACCGGTTGCCGCAGGGCGAGATCGGCGCCGGCGCCAATTACGGCCGCAGCCCCGAAGGCCAGCGCCTGCCCGGCGCCGACCGCGAGGATTGGGCGGTCGATGTGGGTCTGAACGTCTCGTACGAGGTCGACCTGTTCGGCCGCGTCAGCCGCTCGATCGAGGCCGCGCGCGGCGACACCGCCGCCGCCGAAGCCAATGCCGACGCGGTGCGCGTGATCGTCGCGGCCGACACGACGCAGGCCTATGCCGACGCCGCCTCGGGCGCGGCGCGGCTCGACGTCGCGCGGCGCATCGTCGGCCTGCTCGACCAGCAGGTGAAACTTACCGAACGCCGCAAGGAAGTCGGGATGGCGACGGGGCTCGACCTCGCGCGCATCACGACGCTGCGCGACCAGCGTTCGGCCGACATCCCTTCCATCGAAGCTGAACGGCAGGCGGCCTTGTTTCGCCTCGCGACTCTGACCGGTCGTGCCCCCGCCGCGTTGCCCGCCATCGCCGGCGACCGCAACATCAGCCTCGAGATCACCGACCCGATCCCAGTCGGTGATGGGGCGGCGCTCCTGAAGCGCCGTCCCGACATTCGCGCCGCCGAGCGCCGCCTCGCCGCCGATACCGCGCGCATCGGCGTCGCGACGGCGGACCTCTATCCGCGCATCACCCTCGGCGGTTCGGCCGGGTCGACCGGTTCGGGCTTTGGCGATGTGTTCGGCGGTGGCCCGCTCCGCTGGCTGCTCGGGCCTTTGCTCAACTGGGCCTTCCCCAATCAGGAACCCGCGCGGGCGCGGATTGCCGCGGCCGAGGCGGATACGCAGGCGTCGCTCGCCGAATTCGACGGCACGGTGCTGCGCGCGCTCGAGGAAACCGAGACGGCGCTGTCGTCCTATGCGCGGTCGCTCGAGCAACGGCAGGCATTGCGCGCCGCGCGCGACCAGGCCGAACGCGCGGCGCGGATCGTGCGCGCGAAGCGGCAGGAAGGCGCGTCCGACTCGCTCGAATGGCTCGACGCCGAACGGACGTTCGCCGAGACCGAAGCGGTGCTCGCCGCGCAGGACGGGCAGATTTCGCGGCGCCAGATCGCGCTGTTCCGCGCGCTCGCGGGCGGCTGGTCGAGCTAGCTTAACCCTTCATATTATATCGTCATCCCGGCGAAGGAGATCGCGGCCGCGCCGGGATGACGAAGTAGGACTCGACCCCATCGCGCTGGCCAAGCCCGCCGCCGCGTCCTCACCATCGTTTACGCCGCTTTTACCAGTCCCGGTGCATAAGATTTACCGATGTTTGCGACTGGGGACAAATGATGGACAGCATGCGCGGACTGCTTTCGGGCAGCCACGACCAGGAAGATGGGGCGATCGATGCGCCCGCGTCCGTCGGCGTCGACGAACGGCGGATGCAGGTGCGGGCCTATAATTACTGGGCTTCGCTGCTCGCCGACCGCGCCTATCCGTCGGTCGAGGACCTCGATCTCGATGGCGCCGATTTCGGTTCGCACTCGGTATTGCTCGACTTTACCGCCGGAGTCGAAAACCCCGGCCTCGCCTTCCTCGGCGACACGCTGCGCGAAGAATCGCAGATCGACGAGGACGTCCATTATATCAGCCAGATTCCGGGCCGCTCACTGCTATCGCGCCTCACCGACCATTATCTCCAGATCATCGCCAACCGCGCCCCGATCGGCTTCGAGGCCGAGTTCGTCAACGATCGCGGCACGACGATCATGTACCGCGGCATCTTGCTGCCCTTTTCGTCCGACGACGACACGATCGATTTCATCATGGGCGTGATCAACTGGAAGGAAGCCGTTCCCGCCGACCAGGCCGAGGAATTGCAGCTGTCGGTTGAACAGGCGCTGCGCAGCGCGCCGCCGTTGACCGCGCCGGTGCCCGTGTGGGCCGATGGCCCCGACTCGGGGCATCTGGGCGACGATGTCGTGGTCGATGCCACCCCCGGTTTCGCCGCGCTGGGCAAGGATGAGGAGCTCCTGCTGGATGCCGAGGTCGGCGCGGACGAAGACGATGGGGACGAGGACGAGGTGCCGGCCGATCCGGGGCAGGACGCCGAACTCGCCGACTGGCTGGCGCTTGCGCGCGAAACCGCCGAACGCGCGATCGCCGCGGACAGCCGGAGTCGCGGTGCGCTCTATCAGGCGGTTGGCAAGGCGTGGGATTTCGCGCTAGCCGCCGAAACCCAGCCCGAAGAATTTGCGGCGCTGCTCGACGACGCGGGGTTGGCGATGCAGGATCGCGCCCCGATGACCCCGGTCGTGAAGCTGGTTTTCGGCGCGACCTATGACAAGACGCGGCTTGCCGAATATGCCTGCGTGCTCGGTCACGCCAAGGATGAAGGTGTCGGCCGCGGCGAACTCAGCGCCTATCTCGACCGCTATCCGGGCGGGCTCAAGGGGCTGGTCAAGGACGTGCGCGCGCGCCGCAAGCCGGCCGACGCCATCGAACGTCCCGACGAGACGCTCGACGCCTTGCGCCGCGCGCATCCGGCGCTCATCCTCGAGCACGACGCCGGCGGCGCCGAATTCGTCGTGCTGATCGCGCGCGCGATGCCGGGCGGGCACATCGGTATCGTCGCCAAGGCGGCCGACGATCCGGCACTGGTGGCGAAGCTGGCGAAGAAGGCGGTCGCGATCACCTCCTGAATTTTGATCCTCCCTGTTGCGCAGCCATGGGGAGATCGCAGCGGCGCAGCCGCTGACGGAGGGACTATGACGCCGACCCCTCCACCATTCGCTTCGCGAACGGTCCCCCCTCCCCATCGCTTCGCGACAGGGAGGATTTTTGCGTCACGCAACAGACAATCCGAAAATTGAAATTATTTAACGTGAGCGCGCGAACGAGGTCTTGAGCCGCGCGCCGCGCGGGCGCATAGGGGGCGGCAGCGAACGGGCCCCCGCCGATCGTCGGCTGGGATCCCCCTCTTTGGTTCGGGATGCTGCACTTTATGTCTCAGAATTTGTCCGACACGCCGGAAACGGACACCACCTCCACCGCCAAAATTCCTTCGAAAATCGCCTCCGCCTATCTGGCGGCGCTGCGTGGCAGCGCGCTGCCGGGCGAGGGCGACGACATGGACAAGACGGCGCTCGCCGACGCCAGCCAGTTCGCCGCGCGCGCCGCGCTCGATCGCGCCGAGGCGACCCCGTCGCTGCTGCTCGAACCGATGGCCGCCGACGGCACCGACCGCCGCATGCGGCTGGTCATCATCAACGACGACATGCCCTTCCTCGTCGATTCGACCTCGCAGGCGGTTGCCGCGCAGGGGCTCGCCGTCCACCGCATCCTGCACCCCGTCGTCACCGTGAAGCGCGACGCCAAGGGGCATTTGCAGGAAGCGGGCGAGGGCGGAACCCGCGAGTCGGTCATCTATATCGAGCTTGAGCGCGGCGACGCGCGTGCGCGTCGGCGCCTGCTCGACGGGCTCGAAGCCGCGCTGCGCGACGTCCGCGCCGCAGTGCGCGACTGGCGTGCGATGCGCGCCGCGATGCTTGCCGACGCCGCGATGCGCGTCGAGGGCGAAGCGGCCGAGCTGCTGCGCTGGTTCGAGGGCGGGGCGATGACCCAGCTTGGCCATGAATGGCGCACGCGCGATGGCAAGGTTCAGGACTCGCTGGGGATTAGCGAGAGCGGCGAAAGCCAGCTGCTTTCACCGGCTGCGCTTGATGCGGCCTTCGCTTGGTTCGACCAAGGCGGCACCGCACCCCTGTTGATCAAGTCGAACCGTTTGTCGGCGGTGCATCGCCGCGTGCTGCTCGACCTCGTCATCGTGCCCGAAGTGAAGGGCAAGAAGGTCGAACGCCTGTCGATCCACGCGGGCCTGTGGACCAGCGCCGCGCTGTCGGCGCCGCCGGCGAAGGTGCCGGTGCTGCGCGCGCAGCTCGAAGCGTTGATGGCGAAGTTCGGCTTCGACCCCACGGGTCACGCGGGCAAGGCGCTCGCGCATGCGCTGACCGCGCTGCCGCACGACCTGCTGATCGCGTTCGACGCCGCCGCGCTCGAAGAGCTGGTGCTGACCTCGATGTCGATCACCGACCGGCCGCGGCCAAAGGTGGTGACGGTGCAGAGCGCGCTTGGCCGCCACCTGTTCGCCTTCGTCTGGTTGCCGCGCGACGAGGTGTCGACCGGCCGCCGCCTCGCGGTCGAATCGCTGCTGGTGCGCGAGGCGAAGGCCGGCGTCATCGGCTGGACGATGGTGCTCGAAGACGGCGGCGCGGCGCTCCTGCGCTACACGCTCGACCTGCGCAGCGGCGGGGTCGTTCCCGATACCAGGGCGCTGAATGCCCAGCTCGAACAGATGGTGCGCGGCTGGCAGCCCGAGGTCGAGGCGGCGCTGGCGAAGCGCGGCGACCCGGGACGCGCGGCGGCGCTTGCTTCGCGTTTCGCGCCGATGTTCCCGCCCAATTACCGCAACCTCTATAATCCCGAAGAAGCCGCGCGCGATATCCTGCGCCTGCGCGATCTCGACGCGGCCAACCCGCGCAGCGTCCGCCTCGCGCGCAAGAGCCTCGACGGCGACGACCGGCTGCGGCTGAAGGTCTATAGCGCGGCCGGCCCGCTCGCGCTGTCCGCGGTCGTCCCCGCGCTCGAACATTTCGGCTTCGAGGTGCTCGAGGAAATCCCGACCGCGCTGCAGAGCCGCGCGCCCGGCGCCGAGGGCGAAGACGAGCAGCCGATCGTGATCCACGATTTCACGCTGCGGCTGCCCGCCAATGTCGACGAGCTCGCGCTGCTTCCCTATGCCGAAGTGCTCGAGGGCGCGATCGCGGCGGTGCTGGGCGGCCGCGCCGAAAATGACGCGTTCAACGAGCTGGTGCTCACCAACCAGACCGATCCGCGCGCGATCGTGTGGCTGCGCGCCTGGTTCCGCTATCTGCGTCAGGGCGGCTCGGCTTATGGCATGGACACCGTGGTCAGCGCGCTGCGCCATGCGCCCGCGCTGACCGCCGCCTTGATCGAGCGTTTCGCGGCGCTCCACGATCCCAAGGCGCGCGATGCGAAGCGCGCCGAGGCACTCGAAGCCGACATCATGGCGGGCTTTGCCGACATCAAGTCGATCGACGAGGATCGCATCCTCCGCCTCTTCCATGCGGTGATCAGCGCGACGCTGCGCACCAACGCCTTCGCGCCCGCCGCCGAAGAAGCGCTCGCGTTCAAGATCGACAGCGCGCAGGTTCCCGGCCTGCCCAAGCCGCTGCCGTGGCGCGAAGTGTGGGTCTATTCGCCGCGCGTCGAGGGCATTCACCTGCGCGCCGGTCCGGTCGCACGCGGCGGCCTCCGCTGGTCCGACCGCCGCGACGACTTCCGCACCGAAATCCTCGGGCTGATGAAGGCGCAGCGCGTCAAGAACGCCGTCATCGTGCCGACCGGCGCGAAGGGCGGTTTCTATCCCAAGGCGCTGCCCGACGTGTCGCTCGACCGCGATGCCTGGTTCGCCGAGGGCACCGAATGTTATCGCATCTTCATCCGCTCGCTATTGTCGATCACCGACAATCTGGTCGGTGGCAAGGTCGTGCATCCCAAGGGCGTGGCAATTCTCGACGGCGACGATCCCTATTTCGTCGTCGCCGCCGACAAGGGCACCGCGACCTTCTCCGACGTCGCCAATGCGCTCGCGATGGAGCGCGACTTCTGGCTCGGCGACGCGTTCGCGAGCGGCGGGTCGAAGGGCTACGACCACAAGGCGATGGGCATCACCGCCAAGGGCGCGTGGCTGTCGGTCCAGCGCCACTTCGCCGAAATGGGCGTCGACGTGCAGACCGACACGATCCGCGTCGCCGGCTGCGGCGACATGTCGGGCGACGTGTTCGGCAACGGCATGCTGCTGTCGAAGGCGATCCAGCTGACCGCCGCGTTCGACCATCGCCACATCTTCCTCGACCCCAATCCCGATCCGGCGAAGAGCTGGAAGGAACGCGAGCGGATGTTTGGCCTGCCGCGCTCATCCTGGGCCGATTATAACGCCAAGCTGATCTCGAAGGGCGGCGGCATCTTCCCGCGCAGCCAGAAGAGCATCCCGCTCAGCCCCGAAGTGCAGGCGCTGCTCGGCCTGTCGGTGTCCGAAATCGACCCCGGCTCGCTGATCTCGGCGATCCTGAAGGCGCCCGTCGACCTGCTGTGGTTCGGCGGCATCGGCACCTATGTGAAGGCCGCGAGCCAGAATAATGCCGAGGTCGGCGATCCCGCGAACGACGCGCTGCGCGTCGATGCCGAGGATCTGCGCGTCAAGGCGATCGGCGAGGGCGCGAACCTCGGCACGACGCAGGCGGCGCGCATCGCTTTCTCGGCGAAGGGCGGGCGGATCAATACCGACTTCATCGACAATAGCGCGGGCGTCGACTGCTCGGATAATGAGGTCAATATCAAGATCGCATTGAACCGCGAGATGGCCGAAGGGCGTCTCAGCCAGGACGACCGCGACGCGCTGCTCGTGCGCATGACCGACAATGTCTCGGAACTGGTGCTTGAGGACAACCGGCTGCAGGCGCTCGCGCTGTCGATCGCCGAAAAGGGCGGATCGGCGGCGGTGCCGTCGCTCGTCCGGATCATGGAGACGTTCGAGGCATCGGGCCGGCTCGACCGCAAGGTCGAAGGGCTCGCCGCGAACGACGAGCTGCTCCGCCGCGCCGCCGAAGGGCGCGGGCTGACGCGCCCCGAACTCGCGGTGCTGCTGTCGACTTCGAAGCTCGCGCTGCAGGATGCGATCGAGCATAGCGACCTGCCGAACGATCCGGCGCTGGGCAGCGACCTCGCCGCCGCCTTCCCCGACGAGATGCAGCGCGATTTTGCGCAGGCGATCGCCGATCACCAGCTGCGCCGCGAAATCATCGCGACGAAGATCGCGAACCGCATCATCAACCGCATGGGCATCGTCCATCCCTTCGAACTCGTCGAAGAGGAAGGCTGCGCGCTCGGCGACATCGCCGCGGCGTTCGTCGCGGTCGAGCGCCTGCTCGACATGCCCGCGATCTGGGACGCGCTCGACACGGCAAAGATCGACGAGAGTATCCGCCTGTCGCTGTTCGCGCAGGCGGCGTCGGCGATGACCTCGCAAATGGCCGACCTCTTGCGCGTGACGCAGACATTGTCGCAGCCCGGCCCGGTCGTCGCGCGGCTCGAACCCGGCGTCGATCGCCTCAACGCGAGCGTCGACGCGCTGCTCAGCCCGTCGGTCAAGCACCAGTGGGACATGCTGACCCAGCAATTGCTCGACGCGGGCGCGCCCGAGGCGCTGACCGCGTCGGTCGTGCGGCTGTTCAAGACCGACGGCGCGATCGGCATCGTCGACCTTGCCGAACGGCGCGGCGACGACGAGGTCGCGGTGACCAGCGCCTTCACCCATCTGGGCGAAGCCTTGGGGCTCGACTGGGCGCAGACGCTGGCGGCGCATATGAGCCCCGCCGATCCGTGGGAACGCCTGCTCGTCAACAGCCTCGCGCGCGATTTTCAGCAGATGCGGCTGACCTTCCTCGCGGGGCTGCCGAAAGGCGACCTCGACGTGGCGGTAACCAAATGGCTCGCCGATCATGCGCCGCGCGTCGAACAGTTCCGCGCGACGGTCGACCGCGCGCGGATGATCCCGACCCCGAACGGTGCGATGCTGTCGCACATCGCGGGGCAGGCGCGCGGGTTGCTGGGACGGTGACCAACGTCGCGGGCAATAAATAGGGACAGTCCCTATTTATTGATGGAGCCTCCATGCCATTCCAGCCCCGCGTCGCGATCCTCGTCCCGGCGCCCGACTATTACGAAAAGTGGCAGCCCGCCTTTGCCCGCAAGGCGGCGGCGCTGACCGCGGCCGGGCTGATCGTCGAGCAGCGCGTGTGGACCGATCCCGGCGACCTCGCGGGTTATGATCTTGTTCTGCCGCTCTTCGCCTGGGGCTATCAGCGCGACGTCGCTGGCTGGTATGCGCTGCTCGACCAGATGGAGGAGGCGCGCCTGCCGGTAGTCAATCCGGTACCGGTGCTGCGCTGGAACAGCGACAAGGCCTATCTCGGCGAACTCGGCGCAAAGGGCGTCGCGGTCGTGCCGACGGTCGAGGTCGATGCGCTCGACGATGCGAGCCTGACCGCGGCGATGGCCGAGCTCGCGACCGACGAGGTCGTGATCAAGCCGGCGATCTCGGGCGGCGCCGACGGGACGCATCGCATCGCGCCGGGCGCGCCGATTCCGGCCGACGCTTTGGGCGCCCGGCGGCTGGTCCAGCCGCTGATGGCCGGCATCCTGACCGAAGGCGAAGTTTCGCTCTTCTTCTTCGCCGGCAAGTTCAGCCATGCGATCGTCAAGCGTCCGGCTTCGGGCGATTTTCGCGTGCAGGAGCAGTTCGGCGGGCGCGAAGAGCCGTGGGACGCGAGCGACGCCGCGCAGGCTCTTGCCGCGCAGGCGCTGGCGGCCGCGCCCGCCGCGCCAGTCTATGCGCGCGTCGACATGGTCGGCGATGCCGCGGGCACGCTGCACATCATGGAACTCGAACTGATCGAACCGTCGCTGTTCCTGCATCATGCGCCCGACAAGGGGGCGGCGTTCGGATCGGCGGTCTACGACGCGATCTGACCGGGCCGGCTCCGCCACAGCCACTGGCGGATCGCCGAGGTCAGGTTCGGCGGATCGTCGGCTTCCATCCGTTCGACATCGATGCGTGCGACGAGCGCGTTGACGGGCAAGGCTTGCCGCGCGGCTTCGGCTTCGAGCGCGTCCCAGAACATTGGCTCGAGGCTGATCGAGGTCGGGTGACCGGCGATGGTCACGCTGCGCTTCACCGGGGGGTGGAGGGGCGAAGTCATGGAGGTTCGTCATCCCGATACGATTTATTTGGGGTGGAACGCCGGTCCGGCGACCCTTAAACCGTCCACCCGGCACGGCGCTAACACAGGCGGACCCATGACACGAGGGTATCAGGCACTCACCGAGAAGGAAAAGGAAACGCTGCGTCTGCTGGTCAACGGTTATGACGCGAAATCCATGGCGCAGCATCTGGGGCTGTCGATTCACACGATCAACGAACGACTTCGCGACGCGCGCGGCAAGATGGCGGTTTCCAGCAGCCGCGAGGCGGCGCGGCAGCTGCGCGCGATAGAAGGCCGGAACCCCGAAATTCTCGGGGACAAGACTTTGGGGGTCGCGGTGGCCGCCGGCATGACAGACATTTCGGCACCAACCGAAGTTCTCGGCCCGTCGAGCCGCTTCGGTTGGATCGTTGGAGGTGTTCTTATGTCATTCAGTCTTGCCTTTCTTGCTCTCTCGTCCTTGTCGGGGACGGCAAGCGCGCCCGCCGTGGCGCCGCCTGCAGCGACTTCCGCCCCCGCTGCGGAATCCGCAGCGGTCCAATCGGCGCGGCAGTGGCTCGCGCTCGTCGATGCCGGCGATTGGGCGGGCAGCTGGAACGCAACCAGCCAGGCCTTCCGGTCGCTCAACACTCTTGAAATATGGACCAACGTGTCGGAGTCGGGCCGGGTGCCGCTCGGCGCGGTCGTGTCGCGTCAGCTGATCAGCGAAGATGATGTCCCCGCGCCGCCGGCCGGCTATCAAGTCGTGAAGTTCAAAACCAGCTATGCGAACAAGCCCGAAGCGATCGAAACCGTCTCTCTGAGCTGGGAAGGTGGCAGCTGGCGCGTGGCCGGCTGCTATATCGAGTGATCGAGCGGGCGGACCCGATTTCGGGACCGCCCGCGCTTCTGTTCAGGATCGAGCGCCTTGCGCTCAATACATATGCTGCCCGCCATTGATCGACATCGTCGACCCGGTGACGAACCCCGCATTCTCGCTGCACAGGAACGCGACGCCGCGCGCGATTTCATCGGCCTGGCCGAGGCGCCCGACGGGGATCTTCGCGACGATCTTTTCCAGCACCTGCGGCGGGACCGCGGCGACCATGTCGGTGTCGATATAGCCCGGCGCGATCGCGTTCACGGTGACGCCCTTCTTCGCGCCTTCCTGCGCCAGCGCCTTGGTAAAACCGTGGATGCCCGATTTCGCGGCGGCGTAGTTGACCTGGCCATATTGGCCGGCCTGGCCGTTGATCGACCCGATGTTGACGATGCGGCCCCAGCCGCGCTCGACCATGCCGGGGAAGCAGGCCTTCGCCATGTTGAAGCAGCCGCCGAGGTTGACGCGCATCACATCGTCCCAGTCGGCATAGCTCATGCGGGCGAGGGTGCCGTCGCGGGTGATGCCGGCATTGTTGACGACGATATCGACGGGGCCGAATTCCTCGGTGACGCGGATGCAGCCGTCGACGCACGCCTGATGGTCGCCTACGTCCCATTTCATCGCGGCGATGCCGGTGCGGTCGGTGAATTCGCGCGCCTTTTCGTCATTGCCGCCATAGTTGGCGACGACGGTGACGCCCATGTTTCTCAGCTTGAGGCTGATCGCCTCGCCGATGCCGCGGCTGCCGCCGGTGACGATTGCTACCCGTGCCATGAATCCAGCTCTCCCACAGATTTATGGACCCATGACTAGGCCGCGCAGGCGGCCGCCGCAAGTTTACCGGAACGTCAATGCAAAGCTATTCGGGGTGCGTGGGGACTAGCTGCTCACCTGTACGCGCAGTTTGGAAAAGTCACCGATCGCGAGGTCGGCCTTGTCGATCGTCACCACCAGATTGTCGCGGTCGCCGAAGCGCCGGCTCATCAATCCGCTGGTCGGCAGTTCGAGCAAAACCGCATCGCGTTCCTCGTCATAATCGGGGACGTGACGAAAGGGCTCATGCCCCATCGCGGCCATCTCGCGTTCGGCCAGCGTGCGCCACCAGGGCTCGAAAAGGGCGCGCGCCGACGCCGACAGATTGTCGGGATTGGCGCACCAGGCATGCTTGGCGCGATCGAACAAGATCGTCTGATAGTCGTGCACCCACAAATTCGCATCGGCGCGGTGCGTCGTCAGCGGCAGGGTGGTCGTCTCGACCTGTTCGGCGCCCGTTTCGGGGTCGGCCGAGCGGATCACCTTGACCCAGCGGATCGCGTGCAGCGCAGCCATCACCGCGGTTGCGTCGCTGGCCGAGAAATCGGCGCGCCCAGCGCCGTCGCGGACGATCGCGATAATCTCTTCGGCGCGCGCGCGGGCTTCGCGGTTGAGCGCGGCGCATTCTTCCATTGCGCCGGGGTCTTGGGCATCGGCTCCGTCGGGCGTTTCGGTCATCAGCCGGTCGAGCCGCTGTTCGAGCAGGGCGACCATCGCGGTCATGCTGCCCCAGTCGAAGGGATGGAAGGCGGGGTCGGCGATGTCGTAGCCGCGATCATGGAGCGCGGCGCCGGGCTCGTCCGGACCGCCTTCGCCGCGCGGATCGGGATCGCCCGCGCGGATGGCGACGAGATCGACGGGCCATTCGGGGAAGGCGCGCACGGCGAAGGAGCCGAGATCGCCCGAAGCGAGGTCGCCGTGCGGGCCGAACCATCCTTCGGGATCGTTGAGCGTGAAGGGCGGCGTAACCGGCACGCCGTTATCGCGCAGATGCAGGACGCGCAGCGCATGTTTGCGGCGGTGGATGAAGAATGCGAGCGTGCCGTCGCGCGGCCCCAGCCCGCCCCACAGGTCTTGCGGCAGGTCGGCGCAGCCGATCTGCGCCAGAAAATCCGCCGGCTGATCGTCGATCCTTGGCCATTCCATGCCCGCGGGAAGCCGCGGACGGCCACCGAGCCAGCTGTTCGTCGATATGGCGTCGCGCGGCGGAATCTGGGGAACGAGGCGAAGCGAGACCGATTCGACATCGGCCTTCTCGGTCTGGTGCGCTTCTTCCTCGACCTCGGAAATCACCGGCCCGAGTGCAACTTCCGCGGGTTCTGCAACGGCGGCGGGCTCGGGCGCGCTTTCATATTCGGCCTGGGCCGGCATTTCGGGCGGCGCCTTGCGGCTGATCCGTGCGAGCCGCGAGGGGGAGATTTCGGCCTCCTCGAATTCGGGTGCGGCTTTGCGCGCGAGTTTCGGGAAGCGGATTTCGCGGGGCTCGCGCGGGGCGCGCGGCGCGGCGGGTGCGGTACGCGGTCGCCGCGCCCACCAGATGGCGAAGACGATCGCCAAAAGGGCCAGCGTCATTCCGGCGAGCATCAGTGCCGCCGATTCGACCTCGTTCATCGCGAATCTCCAAAATGGCGCGGTTCAATGGCCTTTCCGCACCGTGTCGGATCAATCTAGCGCATGGACCTAAACAGTTGGTAAGCGGCCGCGATCAGAGCCAGCCCGCGAGTTCGCGGCGCGCCAGCGTCTCGAGCATCGCCACGCCGGGCGCATCGGCGTTGAGGCACGGGAGATAGGCGAAATCCTTGCCGCCCGCGTCGGCATATTGCCGCTTGCCGCGAATCGCCAGTTCCTCAAGCGTTTCGAGACAGTCGGCCGCAAAACCGGGCGCGAAGATCGCGACGCTGCGGCCTTCGCGGCCGAGCTGTTCGAGGCGCGTGTCGGTCGCGGGTTCGAGCCATTTGGCGCGCCCGAACCGCGACTGGAAGCTGACTTCGACGGATCTGCCGAGCGCGTCCGAAAGCAGGCGGGCGGTTGCCTGGCACTGGTCGTGATAGGGGTCGCCCAGCGTCCGCGTTCGTTCGGGCATGCCGTGAAAGCTCGCGAGCAGGACGTCGGGGGTGAAGTCGAGCGCGGCCAGTGCCGTCTCGATCGATATCTTCAGCGCGCCCAGATAAGCGGCGTCGTCATGATAGGGCGGAAGGACGCGCAGCGTGGGCTGCCAGCGCAGCGCCTGCAAATGCCGGCCCACCGCATCGACCACGGTTGCGGTCGTCGCGGCGCAATATTGGGGATAGAGCGGCGCGACGAGAATACGCTCGCATCCCGCCGCCTTCAGCGCATCGATCGTTCCGCCGATCGCCGGTTCGCCGTAGCGCATCGCACAGGCGACCCGCACCGTGTCGCCGAACGCCGCCTGCAAGGCCTCCGCCTGACGGCGCGTGATCGCGGCGAGCGGCGAGCCTTCGTCGGTCCACACCTGGGCGTAGGCATGCGCCGATTTCCTCGGCCGGGTGGTCAGGATGATCGCGCGCAGGATCGGCTGCCACAGGATTGGCGGGATTTCGACGACGCGGCGGTCGGACAGGAATTCGGCAAGGTAACGCCGCACCGAGCGCGCGTCGGGGGCATCGGGCGTGCCGAGGTTGACCAGCAGCACGCCGATTTGCGGCGACGCGCTCACAGCGGATGCGCCGAAAGGGGCAGGCGGCGGATGCGGCGGCCGGTCGCGGCGAACATCGCATTGGCGATCGCGGGGGCGACGACGGGAACGCCGATTTCGCCGAGCCCGCCGGGCTCGCGGTCGCTCTCGACGAACTCGACCAATATCTGCGGGGTCTGCGACAGGACGGGCAGGCCGAGCTGGCCGAGCTTGCGCGCGGTCGCGACGCCGCCTTCATAATCAGTCGTGGCACCCACGGCGGCGGCGAGGCCGAAGATCAGCCCGCCCTCGATCTGTTGCCGCGCAATCGTCGGGTTCACGAGGCGACCGGCATCGACCACCGCGACCAATTGCTCGACCTGCAGCCCGCGCTCGCTTTGCCGCGCGGTCGCCATCAACGCGATATGGCTGCCGCGCATTGCATGGCACGCGAGCCCCTGCGCGGTCCCCGACAATCCGCCCTCCCAGCCGCCGAGGCTGGTCGCGGTGAGCAGGCAGCGCGCGAGCAGCGGCGCATTGCCGAGCATCGCCATGCGATAGGAAAGCGCGTCGGTTCCGGCGCGCGCCGCCATTTCGTCGACGAAACATTCGGTGAAAAAGGCGGTGTAGCTGTCGGCGTTGCCGCGCCAGCGTCCCGTCGGCAGGCCGATATCGGCGGGGCAATGATCGACCGCCATATGCGGGATCGCATAGCCGCTCGCCGCGCCCTCGACTGCGGCGGCATCGGGGCTGCCCGCCGCGCCGCGCTGCGCGATGTCGGCCGGTGTGTTATGGAACAGCCGGTCGCGAAATTCATGGTTGGTCGAGGGGACGGCGATACGCGTGACGAGCGCGTCGATCCCGCCCGCGGCGTTGAGCGTGGCGGTCAGCTTCGCGCGCGTCGGCGCGCGCGGCGGCAGGCGCATAATCTCCTCGGCGCGCGACCAGGCGAGCTGGACCGGGCGCTTGATCTGGAGCGCGACGATCGCCGCCTGCACCGCGACATTGTGGTCGAGGCAGGCGTCGAACGATCCCCCCGCCATCATCGGGAACAGCGTGACATTGGTGCGCGCCAGCCCGGTCGCGCGCGCGATCGCATCGCGGCACTGCGTGGGGGCCTGCGTCGCGACCCAGACGCGCAGCCCGCCGCCGTCGGGCGCAGCGGTCGCGGTGCGTGTTTCGATGGCGGCGTGGAGCGCGGGGGCGACGGCATATTCGGCGGCGATTTTCGGCCGCCCCTCCATCGCCTCGGCGACGTCGCCTTCGCTCGCGATGCGATAGCCGTCGTCCTTCAGCGCCGCTTTCAGCGCCTTGTCGATCCGGTCGGTCGAGATCGGCGTGCCTTCGGTCTCGAACACAGGGGCGAAACAGTCGAGCGCGCGGTTCGCGGCCCACCAGTTGCGCGCGACCGCCGCGACCCAGCGTTCGTGCGTGACGACATGCAGCAGGGCGGGCGAGGCGAGCCCCTTTTTACGGTCGATGCTCTTCAGCCGTGTCGCGCCGAGCGGACCCTGCCGGATCGCCGCGAACACCATGTCGGGCAGGCGGATGTCGCCCGCATAATTGGCCGACCCGTCGATCTTGGCGGGCAGATCGAGCCGCGTGAGCTCCTTGCCGTAAAGCGGGTCCGAACTGCTCGCGCGATAGACGGGCTCGGCGGGCGGTTCGAGCAGCGCCGCGGCCGCCGCGACATCGCCAAAGCGCAGCCTTTTCTTGCCATGGGTGACGAAGCCGTCCTGCGTGTCGCATTCTTCCCAGTCGGCGTCCCAGCGCTTTGCCGCCGCCATCATCAGCAGCGCGCGCGCCTGCGCCGCCGCCGCGCGGCACGGCGCCTCGAACATGCGGACCGACGAACTGTTCGCGGTCAGCATCACCGCATGGCGCACCGCCCATTCGCGGCGCGCCCAGCTGCGCACGTCGGACACGAAATCGGGAACCCCGGCACGCGGGGTAAAGACCGCGCTATCCTCGTCGACCAGCAGCGTGTTCGTGTAGAGCGGGTTGATCGGCGCGGTTTCGACCGCGATCGTGCGCCAGTCGGCGCCGAGTTCGTCGGCCATGATCTGTGGCAGCAGCGTCGTGACGCCCTGACCCATCTCGCATTGCGGCACGATCGCGCTGATATGCCCGTCGTCGCCGATCTTGAGGAAGGCGTTGAAGATATGTTCGTCGGGCGCGGCGGTGAGGTTCGGCTGGTAATCGCGCGGCCAGAGGCTCCATGCGATCGCCAGCCCGCCCGCTGCCGTCGCGCCGACCAGCAGCGAACGGCGGCTGACGTGCGGCAGGCGCGATCTGTTTTTCCCCACTGTGTCGCGAATGCCGGCCATCGACGACGCTGATAAGCGGGGCGAGTCGGCGACGCAAAGCCTTTTGGTCGTCCTCGTCGCCCCCGCGGAGGGCGTTTCAGAGTCACGCGCCTCTGAACGCGGCCGCTAGAGAAGTAGTGCAAGGTCGACAACGGCCCCCGCCTCCGCGGGGGGCGACGGGCATGTGTTAGGGACGGCGCCCCTATTTCTCCGACAGCGCGAAATCGACGCGCACCGAAACCTGCGATTCGCTGACCCCCGGGTTGAACGGCGGCGCGGCCGATTGCACCGCGACCTCATAATTGGCGGCGTCCGCAGCGTAGGGCATCGGCGGCGCATTATCGCCGCCGTCGCGGATCGTCAGCACGCGGTCGATCTTGAGCCCCGCGGCGCCGGCGTAGGCGTCGGCGCGGGCGCGCGCGGCGCGATAGGCGGCGGCGTAGGCCGATTTGGTCGCGGCTTCCTGATCGGCGATGCGCAGCGTCGGCCCCGACAGGACATTGGCACCCGCCTCGGTCGTCGCGGCGACCGCCTCGCCCGCCTTGTCGACCGCGCGCACGCGCACCTCGACCTGATTGACGGCCTCGAACTTGCCCTTGTTGGCGCCCCAGTCGATCCGGTTCACCGTCAGCTGGCGCGTCTGCAAATCCTCGCCCGCGACGCCAAAGGCTTTGAGCGCCTCGGTCACCTTGGTCATCGTTTCATTGTTGCGCTGCGTGGCGGTTTCGGCCGACGCCGCGATCGTGCTCACGCCGGCGGTGAAGCGCGCCTCGTCGGGCCGCGTTTCGGATCGGCCGGTCGCCGATACCGAGAGCAGGGTTTCGTCATGTTCGACGCCGCGCGGGTCGGGCGCCTTTTCGCTGCACGCGCCGAGCGCGAGCAGCGGGATCAGCATAAGGGTCTGGCTGCGCATATATTTTCTCCCGTCCGGTGCGGGGCTAGCGCATGACGGGCGGAAGGGTTCCCCTTACCAGCCCCACGGCGCCGGCGGCGGCGTCACGGGTCTGGCATAATCGAACGCGACGCGGAAATGCCTCCCTTCGCGGTTCAGCCCATAGGTAAAGCCCGCGGCGGTGGTTTCGACCGACCAGATGTTGGTGTTCGAAACGCTGCGGCCGGTTGCGGTGAACATTGCGATCGATTCGGCGTCGACCGGGAAGGTCTGGCGCGCCGCGGTTCCGGCATCGGCGGTGTCGCCGCCATACAGCGTCACCGCGTCGGGCATGCCGTCGGCGT
>NZ_DATFFD010000207.1:0-8990 GCF_035250425.1 Sphingopyxis sp. | reverse complement strand
CTCGTCGCCAAGGTCGATCATCTGATCATCGGCGGCGGCATGGCCAACACCTTCCTCGCCGCGCGCGGGGTCGATGTCGGCAAGTCGCTGTGCGAGCATGACCTGGTCGATACCGCCAATGCGATCTTCGACGCGGCCGATGCGGCGGGCTGCACGATCCATCTGCCGTATGACGTCGTGGTGTCGAAGGAGTTCGCGCCGAACCCGCCGACGCGTACCGTCAACGTGCATGAAGTCGCCGCCGACGAGATGATCCTCGACGTCGGCCCGGCTGCGGTGGAAGCCTTGGCGGACGTGCTCAAAAATTGCCGCACGCTCGTCTGGAACGGTCCGCTCGGCGCATTCGAGACGCCGCCGTTCGACACCGCAACCGTCGCGCTCGCGAAGACCGCCGCGGCGCTGACCCGCGAAGGCTCGCTGATTTCGGTCGCGGGCGGCGGCGATACCGTCGCCGCGCTCAACCATGCCGGTGTCGGCAAGGATTTCACCTTTGTTTCGACCGCCGGCGGCGCTTTCCTCGAATGGATGGAAGGCAAGCCGTTGCCGGGCGTCGACGCGCTGAAGGCTTAGGCTTCCCCGTCGCATTGCATCGCGGCCACGGGGTCGCTATTGCGCACCGCAACATACGTATGCAAACAACCGGAGATCTTATGACCACCGTCCATGCCGCCATGCTCGACCAGATCAAATCGGGACAGGGCTTCATCGCCGCGCTCGACCAGAGCGGCGGTTCGACGCCCAAGGCATTGAAGGGTTACGGCATCGAAGCGGACGCCTTCTCGAACGACGAGGAAATGTTCGGCCTGATCCACGACATGCGCAGCCGCATCGTCACCGCGCCCTGCTTCAACGGCGAGAAGGTGATCGGCGCGATCCTGTTCGAACGCACGATGGACGGCGAAGCTGGCGGCAAGCCGGTGCCCGCCCTGCTGTGGGAGCGCGGCGTGGTGCCGTTCCTTAAAGTGGACAAGGGCCTTGAGGAAGAGGCCGACGGCGTCCAGCTGATGAAAGCGAATCCCGGCCTCGATGATCTTTGCAAACGGGCAGTCGCCAAAGGTGTGTTCGGCACCAAGATGCGCAGCGTCGTCAACTTCGCCAACCCCGCCGGGATCAAGGCGATCGTCGCGCAGCAGTTCGCCGAAGCCGCGCGCATCGCGGCGCACGGCCTGGTCCCGATCATCGAGCCCGAGGTGAACATCAAGAGCGCCGAACGTGACGCGGCCGACCACCTGCTCCTCAAGGAAACGCTCGCGGCGCTCGACGCCTGGACCGGCGCGCCGGTGATGTTGAAATTGTCGTTGCCGACTGAAGCCGGCCTGTTCCAGCCGCTGGTCGATCATCCGAAGGTGCTGCGCGTCGTCGCGCTGTCAGGCGGCTTCGCCCGCCCCGAGGCGTGCGTCGAACTGGCAAAGAACCCGGGCGTCATCGCGAGCTTCAGCCGCGCACTGCTCGAAGACTTGCGCCACCAGATGAGCGATGAGGAATTCAACGCGTCACTCGGCGGCGCGATCAAAGAAATTCACGCGGCCTCCGTGGCCTAGGTGATGGGAGAGCGGTGGCAAGCCGTCGACGATTATATCGCCGCCAAATTGCTTGGCGACGATGACGCGCTTGCCACCACCCTCGCCAACAACGCCGCAAATGGCCTGCCGCCGATCGACGTGTCGGCGGCGCAGGGCAAAATGCTGTTCCTGCTCGCGCAAATCGCCGGCGCACGGCGGATATTGGAAATCGGAACGCTCGGCGGTTACTCGACGATCTGGCTTGCCCGCGCGCTGCCCGATGATGGCGAGCTGGTGACGCTCGAGCTCGAAGACCATCACGCGAGGATCGCTCGCCAAAATCTGAAACGCGCCGGGGTATCGGACAAGGTTGATATCCGCGTCGGTCCCGCGGCGGAGAGCCTCGCGGCAATGATCGGCGAAGCGCCGTTCGATTTTGTCTTCATCGATGCCGACAAGCAGAGCAACGCGCTTTATGTTACCGAAGCGATCCGGCTCGGGCGCCCAGGCACCACGATCATCGTCGATAATGTCGTCCGCGAGGGCGGGGTGCTGGAAGCGGACAGCGACGACGAGCGGATCATCGGCACCCGCGCGCTGTTTGACATGCTCGCCGCCGACGTCCGCCTCGATGCGACCGCGATCCAGACCGTCGGCGCGAAAAAATGGGACGGATTCGTGCTGGCGCGGGTGCTTTAGAGCCCGCCCGCGAAGCGGAACGAGAAGCGATAGTCCGACGGCTTGATCGTCATATTGGTCGTCTTTTCGGGGCGCACCGATTCGAGCGTGAACTGGCCATCGGCAAGCTGAACCGGTTCGCCCAGCGTGGCTTCGAACGGCTGTTTCTCGCCATTGCCGCGAATCCAGACCATCTTCACCCGCACGCGCCCGGCCCACACGCAGCGCGCGTTCATCGGGCAGCGGCTGTCCTCCAGCACCTCGACAGGCTGGACGAGCGGGCCGTCGACATAGGCTTTCTGACCGAGTGCGACGTCGCTGCCGTCGGGCAGCGGGGCGCCGCGCGTTGTGGCGCAGGCGGACAGAGCGAGCGCGGCGGGGAGGGCGAGGATCGCGAGGCGATAGAAGTTCTGCATTTGCCCGTCTGTGACCGCGCCGCTATGAACGCGCCATGAAAGCACCGACCTGCCAACTTTACCTGATTTCGCCGCCCAATGTCGGCGGCGATTTTCCCGACCGGCTTGCCGAAGCGCTGGGCGCCGGCCCCGTCGCCGCATTCCAGTTTCGCGTCAAGGATATCGACCAGCACGAGGCGGCGCGGCTCGCCGAACCCCTCCAGGCGATCTGCGCCGCCCACGACGTGGCGTTCATCGTCAACGACGATGTCGCGCTCGCGAAGCGCCTCGGCGCCGATGGCGTGCATCTGGGGCAGGATGACGGCGATCCAAAGGAGGCGCGCCAGCTACTCGGTCCGCAGGCGCAGATCGGCGTGACCTGCCATGCAAGCCGCCATATGGCGATGGAAGCGGGCGAGGCCGGGGCGGACTATGTCGCTTTCGGCGCTTTTTACCCGACCACGACCAAGGCGGTCGAGCATCATGCGGAGCCCGAGATTCTGGAATGGTGGCAGGGCATGTTCGAACTGCCCTGCGTCGCGATCGGCGGAATCACGGTCGACACTGCGCCGGTACTGATCGACGCGGGGGCTGATTTCCTTGCCGTATCGGGCGGCGTCTGGGCGTTTCCCGAAGGTCCGGCAGCGGCGGTGCGTGCGTTCGGCGCGCTCCTCGGAGATCAGCCCGCCGGGTAATCGCGCCCCGGAGTCTTCGGACCATCCTTGGACGCGGGCGGCGGCGCCGCATCCTTGCGCCAGCCAAAAAGGCCGGCGCAAGGAGCCCCGCGCGACGAAGTTGCTGCGTTGCCGCGTGGGGGCGGCGGGGTAAGGCCCGAAAGATCGATACTCATCATGGCCGCCGATATGGCAGGCGCGGGGCGCTACATATTGGATCGATGCGTCAAAAGAATATCGGTCCGTCGCTTTTGGCGTTTCGGTCCAACTGACCTCGATTCGTGGCTTTTTGCTTGCGCTCGGCGTGGCGCCCCGCAAGACAGCGGGCGGGGAGAATTTTGATGACCGAAACGACCACGCCGACCACGCCGATCTCGCGCGGCCGCGAACTCACGATCCGCGCAATCCTGCTCGGCGGGCTGCTGACTTTGGCGTTCACGGCGGCGAACGTGTATCTGGGGCTGAAGGTCGGGCTGACCTTCGCGACCTCGATCCCCGCGGCGGTGATTTCGATGGCGCTGCTGCGCTATATGGCCGGGTCGACGATCCTCGAGAATAATATCGTCCAGACGATCGCGAGCGCCGCGGGCACGCTGGCGGCGATCATCTTCGTATTGCCGGGGCTGGTGATGGTCGGTTACTGGCAAGGCTTCCCGTTGCTCGAAACCACCGCGATCACGATGCTCGGGGGTATCTTGGGCGTGCTCTTTTCGGTCCCGCTCCGCCGCGCGCTCGTCGTCGATTCGGATCTTCCCTATCCCGAAGGGCGCGCCGCCGCCGAAGTGCTGCAGGTCGGCGCGGCGAGCGCCGAGGGCGCCGAGGAGAATCGCGCGGGGCTCTCGGCCTTGATGTGGAACTCCATCGTTGCGGCGGGCTTCACGCTCCTCACCCAGATGAAGCTCGCGGGCGCCGAGGTGGCGCGATGGTTCGCCGTTGGCAGCGGCGCGACGGGAATTGCCGGCGGGCTCGCCTTCGCGCTGTTCGGCGTCGGCCATCTCGTCGGCCTGTCGGTCGGCATGGCGCAGCTCGTCGGGATGGTCACCGGCTGGTGGGTGCTGCTCCCGATCCTGACCCAAGGCGGACTGGGGGGCGGAACGGGCGACGCCGAGACGCTGGCGAACACGGTATTTCGCGCCGATGTGCGCTTCTTTGGCGCCGGGGTGATCGCGGTCGCCGCGATCTGGACGCTGATCAAGATCGCCGGTCCGGTCCTCGGCGGCATCCGCTCGGCGATGGCGGCAAGCCGCGCGCGGCAAGGCGGGCAGGCGCTGGCCATCGAGGAGCAGGATATATCGATCGGCTGGGTGTTCGGCGGCTCGCTGGCGCTGATGCTGCCGATCGGCTGGTTGCTGTGGACGGTGCTCGCGGGCGGGCCGCTCGCGGGATCGTCGATGATCCTGATCGCGGGTGCGCTCGTCTTCATCATCGTCATCGGGCTGATGATCGCTTCGGTCACCGGCTATATGGCGGGCCTGATCGGCGCATCGAACTCGCCGGTTTCGGGAATCGGCATCCTCGCGATCATCGCCTCGTCGCTGCTGCTCCTCGGCCTGCTCGGCCGTGCGGGCGGTGAGACGGAGATTAACGCGATGGTGGCCTATGCGCTGATAGTCACCGGCCTCGTCTTCGGTATCGCGACGATTTCGAACGACAATCTCCAGGATTTGAAGACCGGCCAGCTTGTCGGCGCGACGCCGTGGAAGCAGCAGGTCGCGCTGATCATCGGCGTGATCTTCGGCTCGCTCGTCGTCCCGCCGGTGCTCAATGTGCTCAACGAGACTGTCGGCTTTGTCGGCGTCCCCGGTGCGGGACCCGAAGCGCTGGCGGCGCCGCAGGCGGGTCTGATTTCGTCGCTCGCAAAGGGCGTGCTCGGCGGCGACCTCAACTGGACGATGCTCGGCTATGGCGTGCTCGCGGGGATCGGCTTCATCATCATGGATGCGCTGCTGGGCCGCGCCGGCAAGCTCAGGCTGCCGCCCCTCGCGATCGGGATCGGCATTTACTTGCCGATGGCGGTGATCCTGCCCGTCGTGATCGGTGCGGTCGGCGGGTGGTTTTACGATCGTTGGGCATCGAGGCGCCCGAATGCGAGCTTTGCGCACCGTATGGGTGTGCTGACCGCGACGGGGATGATCGTGGGCGAAAGCTTGCTCGGAGTATTCTACGCGGGCACGGTCTATGTCACCGACAATGATGCGCCGCTCGCGGTGACCGGCGCCGGCTATGCGCCCTATGCGCCGTGGGTTGGCCTCATCCTCTTCGTCGTGCTCGTTTGGGCCAGCTACCGGCGCACGCGCCGGCTGGTCGTCACCACGCCCTAATGCTGCGACTTGCCCTTCGGCGCCGTCGCGGCTAAAGGCGCGCACCTGATAGCTGTGCCCGGCGGGCGCCGCTTTGCTCTTTCCATCCTTGAACTGTGAGTGTGCGCGATGAAAATCACCGGCGTTGAAATCCGTCCCGGCAATATTATCGAATTTGAAAAGGGGATCTGGAAGGTTACCAAGATCCAGCACACCCAGCCGGGCAAGGGCGGCGCCTATATGCAGGTCGAAGCCAAGAACCTGATCGACGGGCGCAAGCTCAACAACCGTTTCCGCAGCGCCGACACGGTCGAAAAGGTCCGCCTCGACACCAAGGATTTCCAGTTCCTTTATGCCGAGGGCGACGATCTGGTGTTCATGGACAAGGACAGTTTCGAGCAAATCAACATCTCGAAGGATGTCGTCGGCGACGCGCATGAATTCCTGCAGGACGGCATGGACGTTGTGCTCGAACTTTGGGAAGAGCGCCCGATCTCGGTCGAACTGCCCGAAACGATCGAAGCGACGATCGTCGAGGCTGACGCGGTGGTGAAGGGGCAGACCGCCTCGTCGTCGTATAAGCCCGCGATTCTCGACAATGGCGTGCGCGTGATGGTGCCGCCGCACATCACGAGCGGCACCAGGATCGTCGTGCATGTGTACGACCGCGAATATGTCCGCCGCGCCGACTAAGTAACGTCGCCCCCGCGAAGGCGGGGGCCGCTGTCAACCTTGCGCTACGCCGATAGCGACCCCCGCCTTCGCGGGGGCGACGTGTTGGTGAAGGCGCCATGTTGGAGGAAACGAAAATGGCCGTATCCGGCATCATCACCGTCATGGAACGCGCCGCGCGCAAGGCCGGCACGAAGCTGCGCCGCGACTTCGGCGAAATCGAGCATCTGCAGGTTTCGCAGAAAGGCCCGGCCGACTTCGTGTCGAAAGCCGATCAGGCCGCCGAGCGCACGCTGTATGACGAACTCGGCCGCGATCGTCCGGGCTGGGGCTTTGTGCTCGAAGAAGGCGGGATCATCGAGGGCGAGCCCGGCAAGCCGCGTTTCATCATCGACCCGCTCGACGGCACCTCGAACTTCCTCCACGCGATCCCGCATTTCGCGATCTCGATCGCGGTACAGGAACCGAAGCCGGGCGGCGGTTGGGGCGACGTCACCGCGGCGCTCGTCTACCAGCCCGTCACCGACGAAAGCTATTGGGCCGAACGCGGGCGTGGCGCCTGGCTCCACGATCGCCGCCTGCGCGTCGCGTCGCGTCGCCACCTCAACGAATGCCTGATCTCGACCGGCATCCCGTACATGGGCCATGGCAATATGGCGCAGTGGAGCCGCATTTTCGGTGCGGTCGCGCCCGAAGTCGCCGGCATCCGCCGCTTCGGTGCCGCCAGCCTCGACCTCGCATGGGTCGCGGCGGGCCGTTACGACGGTTTCTGGGAAAGCGACCTCAAGGTCTGGGACGTTGCCGCCGGCATGCTGCTCGTGCGCGAAGCCGGCGGGTTTGTCAGCGATTTCCGCGGCGGCGACCGCGCGATCGAGCGTAGCGAATATATTGCCGGCAGCGCCGCGGTGCATTCGAAGCTGCAGAAGCTGGTTGCAGGCGCACTTCGCAACGCCTGAATCACTAGCTCTCCCCCTTGATGGGGGAGGGTTGGGTGGGGGTGAGTTCGCGTGCGTAAGTCCACGTCCGCGAACTCACCCCCACCGCTGCGACTAAGCGGCAAGCCGCAAAGTCTCGCTGCCTCCCCCATCAAGGGGGAGGTCGAGCGGATCATTTCTCGAAAACATACTCGCGGAAGCTGTCCATCAGCGACGCCCAGGTGTTGAGGGTCTCGCCGACATTCTCGCGCGGGATGCCCGCGAAATCGAGGTCGACGTCCATTTCGAGCACCGGATCGCCCTCGTCATCCTTATAGGCGCGGGCGAAGCGCTTGTCCTTGTTCCACTTGTTGAGCTTGTCGAGCGAGACGTTTTTGGCGTCGCTGAACCCCATATAATATTGCAGCGTCTTGCACTTCTTGCCCTCTTCGCAGTTCATGAAGAGGACTAGGAATTTCAGGCCGCCCCGATTGCTTTCCAGATAGGGATCGTCGCCGGGCTTGCTGACCAGCGTCGCGGGCCAGCCCTGCGACTCGAGGATCGCCTTGATCGTCGCGGGATTCGACGCGTTGATCAACTCGGCATGGGCCGGAGTCGCCGAGAAAAGCGCGGCAGCCCCCAAGGCGAGCGCGGCGCGAGTGGTAATTAGTCCCATGGAAACTCCCTTTATCCAAGTTGCGCCCTGAAAGCGCGGTACTCCGACCCTTTTTGCGTGGGGTATCACAGCGATAGGGGCTGTCGCCAGCGGCCTTTGTGCTTTTGGTCACATGCGATACGAAAATCCTGCCCGCGGTGCTTGCGACACGCGGCTTCGTGGCCTAAAGCGCCCCCGATAAACGGGTGCCAAAGCACCCCAAAACATGAACAACAGAACTGCGAGCTCCCATGGTCGATCTGACGCAATATTTGCCGATCCTGATCTTTCTGGTCGTCGCCATCGGCCTGTCCTCCGCCTTCGTCTTCCTGCCGATGGGCGTCGCGCGGCTGACCGGGGCGCACAAGCCCGACCCGGCGAAACTGACCGAATATGAATGCGGTTTCCCGGCGTTCGAGGACGCGCGCAGCCAGTTCGACGTGCGCTTCTACCTCGTCGCCATTCTCTTCATCATCTTCGACCTCGAAGCCGCCTTCCTCTTTCCCTGGGCGGTCAGCCTCAAGGAAATCGGCTGGGCCGGCTGGGTCACGATGATGATTTTCCTCGCCGAACTGACGCTCGGCCTTGTCTATGCATGGAAGAAAGGGGCGTTGGACTGGGAATGAGCAGCTCGATCATCCTGCCGCCCGGCCAGATGCCGGTTGCCCCGGGGACAAGCCCCGACATGTCCTATTTCGACGACCTCAACAGCGAAGTCGGCGACAAGGGCTTTCTCGTCACCTCGACCGAGGATCTGTTCAACTGGGCGCGCACCGGCTCGCTGTGGTGGATGACCTTTGGCCTCGCATGCTGCGCGGTCGAGATGATCCACGTCAACATGCCGCGCTATGACATGGAGCGTTTCGGTGCCGCGCCGCGCGCATCGCCGCGCCAGTCGGACGTGATGATCGTCGCGGGCACGCTCTGCAACAAGATGGCCCCGGCGCTCCGCCGCGTCTACGACCAGATGTCGAACCCGAAGTACGTCATCTCGATGGGCAGCTGCGCCAACGGCGGCGGCTATTATCACTACAGCTATTCGGTGGTGCGCGGCTGCGACCGCATCGTGCCCGTGGACATCTATGTCCCCGGCTGCCCGCCAACCGCCGAAGCCCTGCTTTACGGCGTGATGCAGCTCCAGCGGAAGATTCGCCGCACCGGGACGATCGAACGCTGATGACCCATGCCGCCCCCCTGGTC
>NZ_DATFFD010000206.1:0-3165 GCF_035250425.1 Sphingopyxis sp. | reverse complement strand
CAACCCATTGGAATGGCTTGCTTCTGGCGGCTGGTCCGTTGCACGAAGCGGCTTACAAGAGGCGCGAACCGACCTCGGCTCGAGCACCAGATGAATGGCTGCTTTCCGGCACAGCCCGATCGGTGCCGGAATGGCCGACATGAGGCGCTAAGCAGCCGATCTTGGCTCGGCAAACAGGTCGCCCACTTCCAAGGGATGCGGTCGAGTCGGACCGACCCATGCGCTCTGCGGGGACACGAGAGGGTGCCCGCCTTGGCACCAAGCCCCTCCGCTGGGACAGCATGGGAAAATAATTTCGCTACGTTATCGAACGTCAGAGAACGACAACGAACGTCGTTGGACGACAGAGCATGATGGCACCATTTTTGGCACTCTTGCGCGGCTTTTAAGGAATCGCCATTCTTTTCCCAAGGGAGCCCAGCAACTGCCAGCCAATGGGATACGCCTCATGTCCAACCCTGAAAAGATCATCCGCCTCCGAACCGTCCTTGCCCGTACCGGACTCTCGCGCTCGACCCTTTATCGCAAGATGGCCGAAGGCACGTTTCCGGCGCGGGTGAAGATCAGCGTCCATGGTGCGGGATGGTATGAATCCGCCATCGACCGCTGGATCGCCGATCCGCCGGGCTACCGCGCCGACAATGATAATCAGCGTGCCGATGGCGAGGTCGGCCATGCGCGAGGATGATGACGCCCGCCGCCGGCAGCGGTGTGTCGCGGCAAACGACAATGAGCCTGTTCGGCGCGCGCGGCAGGTCGATGCCGCGCTCACCCGGATCGCCGAAGCGATCGGGCGGCATATCGCCCGCGAGCACGTCCGGACCCGCGATGCGGCGAACGACAACGAGCCGTGGGCAAAAAATGCACGGCCGCCCGAGCGTTGACCTTAGGGTCGTGGCGCGGGACACTGTCTTACCCGGCTGAGCGGGCGAGCGTCCCGCCAATGCAAAGGAAGATGTCATGATCCGCGCCGCACTCTATGCCCGCTATTCCTCCGACCAGCAGAATGCCGCGTCGATCGTCGATCAGCATAATCTCTGCCGCGAGCGCGCGGAGCGCGAGGGCTGGCAGATTATGGCGACCTATGAAGATGCCGCGATCTCGGGCGCGAGCATGATCCTGCGTCCCGGCATCCAGAAACTGCTAGCCGATGCGCAGGCGGGAAAGTTCGATATCGTTGTCGCCGAAGCACTCGACCGGGTGTCGCGCGATCAAGCCGATGTCGCGACGCTCTACAAGCATCTCCAGTTCGCGCGGGTGCCGCTTGTCACCCTTGCCGAAGGTGAAATCTCCGAGCTGCATGTCGGGCTCAAGGGCACGATGAACGCGCTGTTCCTCAAAGATCTCGCCAAGAAGACCCATCGCGGCCTGCGGGGGCGGGTCGAGAAGGGCTTCTCGGCAGGCGCGGTCGGTTATGGCTACCGGATGGTCCGGCGCCTCAGCAGCGAAGGCGAGTTGGTGCGCGGCGAACGCGAAATCGATCCGGTGCAGGCGCTCGTTATCGAGCGCATCTTTACCGAGTTCGCGGCGGGGAAGAGTCCGGGTGCGATCGCTCGCGACCTTAACGCCGATGGCGTCGCCGGCCCCAAGGGGCTCGCATGGCGCGACACCACGATAAGGGGTGACGTGCGCCGGGGAACAGGCATTCTCAACAACGAGCTTTATGCTGGCGTGCGCGCGTGGAACCACAAGCACAGCGTCAAAGACCCGAGCACCGGCAAGGAGGTCATGCGGCTCAATCCCGAATCCGAATGGCTGAGGAATGAGGTTCCCGACCTCCGCATCGTCAGCGATGCGCTTTGGCAGGCGGTCAAACGCCAGCAGCAGGCGCTGGCCGAGCGTTATACGGCGGTCAAGGAAGCGGCGCAGTCCCGCAGCGCGCAGGGCTTGCGGCGTCCGGCCTATCTGCTCTCGGGCCTCCTCGAATGCGGCACCTGCGGCGGGGCTTATGCCATCGTGGTCGATGACCGCTATGGCTGCGTTGGTCGCCATCGTAGAGGCTCTTGCACCAACAACCGGACGATCCGGCGCGACGAACTCGAGCGTCGGGCGCTCGCGGGCATTGCTGACCGACTGGTATCGGCCGACAAGATCGAAGCGGCGGTCGCTGCCTATGCGGGATACATCAACCGCGAGAACCGCGAGCGGCGCATACAGGCCGACGCCGATCGGCGCGGACTCGCGAGGATCGAGCGCGCGGTAGCCGGGATCATGGCAGCAATCGAAGACGGGCTGTATCAGCCGGCGATGAAAGCGCGCATGGCTGAACTCGACCGCGAGAAAGCCGAAATCACCGCCCGGCTCGCCGAGGCACCCGCCGATGTCCCTGACGTGCATCCCGGCATCGCCGAAATCTACAAGCGCAAAGTCGCGGCGCTGACCGAAACGCTCGAAGACCCGAACACGCAGCTCGACGCTTCAAGCGACATCCGTTCGCTCGTCGGCAAAATCGTGCTGCATCCGGGCACAAAGCGCGGCGAGGTTCATGCCACACTCCACGGCTCGCTCATCGGCATTCTCGACTTCGTGGACGATAACCCGCAACCCCGCGCTACCCGAGTTATAACAAAGGTGTCCCCGGGTTCTCCGGGATGACGATATTATGTTTTAGGCGGCTCCCAAAGCTCGACCGGATTGCCCTCGGGATCGTGCACCCGGGCAAATCGCCCGACAGCGGGGTCGTCCCACTCATCCTTGGTGATCACCTCGTCGCCCGCCGCGCGAAACGGCAGGAGCACCGCGTCGAGATCGTCGACGCGCAGGTTCAGCATATGCTGGCGGTCGGTGGGAAAATAGTCGGTATCGGCCTTGAACGGCGCGAAAACGAGCGGCCCCGCGGCGACGTTCCAGACCCATTGGTTGGGCGGCACGCTGTCGTCGGCGCTGCATCCGCCGCCCACGCCCAGCCGTTCGCGATACCAGGCACTTAGCGCGTCGGGGTCGCGTGCCCGGAAAAACAGTCCGCCGATGCCTTTGACATGTCCCATGATGGCCTCCCTCCCCGTGAAGCGGACAGCCTAGGCGGTTTGTTTCACTGTTTCCATGCTCCGCTGCCGCGGAATTCTTCGCGGATCTGACCCGACTGGTTGAGCCGCGGATCGGCATAGGTCGGCGTGGGCGGGGTCGCGACGGGGGGCGGCGCGATGGGCGCCGCGGGCGTCATCG
>NZ_DATFFD010000205.1:0-2306 GCF_035250425.1 Sphingopyxis sp. | reverse complement strand
ATGGCGCGCCGCAGGCCGCCGCCGCGCCCGCGCCCGTGCTCACCGTCGCCGCGCCGATCGCGCGCGACGTGACGCTGTGGGACGAATATATCGGCCGCTTCGAGGCGAGCAAAGCCGTCGAAGTGCGCCCGCGCGTCTCGGGCGCGATCACCGGCATCCACTTCACCGACGGCCAGATCGTCCGCCAGGGCCAGCCGCTCTTCACCATCGATCCGCGTCCCTATCGCGCCGCGCTCGCCGAAGCGCGCGCGTCGGCCGCCAGCGCGCGCAGCGATCTCGCGCTCGCGCGGCTCGAACTCGAACGCGCCGGGCGCCTCGTCGACGTCGAGGCGGTGTCGCAGAGCGAGATCGACCGGCTGCGCGCGCGCGTCAACGCGGCCAATGCCGCACTCGCGGGGGCCGATGCCCGCATCGCGGCGCGTTCGCTCGACGTCGAATTCACCACCGTCCGTGCGCCGCTGAGCGGCCGCATCTCGGACCGCCAGATCGACGCGGGCAACCTCGTGTCGGCGGGCGACGCCGGCGGCACGCTGCTCACGACGATCAACGCGCTCGATCCCGTCTACTTCACCTTCCAGGGATCCGAAGCTTTGTTCCTCAAGACCAAGCGCGAAGGCGGCGACAAGGGCGCGGCGGTCGAAGTCCGCCTGCAGGACGAAAGCGACTATCGCTGGAAGGGCCAGCTCGATTTCACCGACAATGGCCTCGACCCGCGCTCGGGCACGATCCGCGCCCGCGCCAGCTTCCGCAATCCCGAAATGTTCCTGACCCCCGGCATGTTCGGCAACATGCGGCTGTCGACCGGCCAGACGGCGCGCGCGCTGCTGATCCCCGCCGCGGCGGTGCAGACCGACCAGGCGCGCAAGATCGTCTATGTCGTTGGCAAGGACGGCATGGTCGCGGCGAAGCCGGTCGAGCTTGGCCCCGAAGTCGATGGCCTGCGCGTGATCCGTGCGGGGCTGACGCCGACCGACCGCGTCGTCATCACCGGCTATCAGTTCGCAAGGCCCGGCACCAAGGCGGTGACGAAGGCCGGTAAGATCGCCGCGACGGCGGAGAAGTCGGCCGCTGCTGCAGCCGAACCGGTGTCGGCGCAGGCGACCTTTTCGAAGTGATCTTTCTTCTTCCCTCCCGCTTGCGGGAGGGGTTGGGGGTGGGCCAGCTCCGTCTCAATGGCCCACCCCGCTGCGCCCCGGATCAAGTCCGGGGCTCGCTGCCCCTTCCGCAGGCGGGAGGGGATGACCAGAGTTGTTTTCAGACAGGGGCTCTCCCATGCGCCTATCCCGCTTTTTCATCGACCGGCCGATCTTCGCCGCCGTGCTCGCCGTCATCATCACCATCGTCGGTGCGGTCGCCTATATCGGCCTGCCCGTCTCGCAATATCCCGACATCGTCCCGCCGACGGTGACCGTGACCGCGACCTATCCGGGCGCGTCGGCCGAAACCGTTGCCGACACCGTCGCGGCGCCGATCGAGCAGGAAATCAACGGCGTCGACAATATGCTCTATATGAGCAGCCAGTCGACCGGCGACGGCGTCGTCACGATCACCGCGACCTTCAAGATCGGCACCGACCTCGATGCCGCGCAGGTGCTGGTGCAGAACCGCGTCGCGATCGCGACCCCGCGCCTGCCCGAAACGGTGCAGCGGCTGGGCGTGGTGACGCGCAAGACCTCGCCCGACTTCCTGCTGATCGTGAACCTCGTCTCCCCCGACAAGTCGCTCGATCGCGCGTACATCTCCAACTATGCGCTGACCCAGCTGCGCGATCGCCTCAGCCGTATCGACGGCGTCGGCGACGTGCGCCTGTTCGGCAATCGCGACTATGCGATGCGCGTGTGGATCGACCCCGGCCGCGCCGCCGCGCTCGACCTGACCGCGGGTGAGATCGTCGCCGCGCTGCGGCGTGAGAATGTGCAGGTCGCCGCGGGTTCGCTCGGCCAGCCGCCGCATGCCAATGGCAGCAGCTTCCAGCTCAGCGTCGAAACGCAGGGCCGCCTGACCGATCCCAAGGACTTCGCCAATATCGTCATCCGTACCGATGCCGACGGGCGGCAGGTCCGCGTCTCCGACGTCGCGCGCGTCGAACTCGGCGCCTCCGATTATAACAGCAACACCTATCTCTCGGGCGATCCCACCGTGATCATGGCGACCTTCCAGCGCCCGGGTTCGAACGCACTCGCCGCGGCGCAGGCGGTCGAGGCCGAAATGGCGGCGGCATCGAAAAGCTTCCCCAAGGGCCTCGAATATCGCGTCATCTATAACCCCACCGAATTCATCGCCCAGTCGATCGACGCGGTGATGGA
>NZ_DATFFD010000204.1:0-2520 GCF_035250425.1 Sphingopyxis sp. | reverse complement strand
TACCCGCTATTCCGCAGCGCCGTCGCGATCGCGTTGATCGTCAGCTGGATGCCCTCGGCGATGCGCGGATCGGTTTCGCCCGCGCGGTGGCGCTTCATCAGCTCGATCTGGAGCAGGTTGAGCGGCTCGATATAGGGGAGGCGCAGCCGGATCGACGCCTCGAGCGCCGGATTCTTGTCGAGCAGCCGCGTTTGCCCGGTGATGCCCAGCAGCCCGTCATGCGCGCGGTTCCAGCCGTCGCGGATGCGGCCGAAGATCGCGTCATGCCCGTCGATGCCCGCCGCCAGCTCGGCGTAGCGCGCGGCGATCCCCATGTCGGATTTCGCGAGCACCATCTCCATATTGCCGAGCAAAGCCGCGAAGAAGGGCCAGCCCGCCGCCATGTCGGCGAGCAACGCCTTGTCCTCGAACGCGGCAAAGCCTTCACCGGTGCCGTACCAGCCGGGCAGCATCGCGCGCGACTGCGCCCAGCTGAACACCCACGGGATCGCGCGCAGATCCTCGATCGCGCTCGACTTGGTGCGGCTCGACGGCCGCGACCCGATCTTCAGCGTCGCGATTTCGGCGATCGGCGTCATCGCGCGGAAGAAATCCTTGAACGCCGGGGTGTCGTAGACGAGCCCGCGATAGGCCGCGAAAGCGCTGTCCGACACCGCGTCCATCGCCGCCGTAAAACGCGCCGCATCCTTGTCGCTCAGCGCCTCGGGCTCGAGGCTCGCGAGCAGGCTGGCCGATACCATCGCCTCCAGATTGGTCGCGGCGCTGTCGGCGGTGCCATATTTCGCCGCGATCACTTCGCCCTGTTCGGTGATGCGGATGCGCCCCTGCACCGTGCCCGCGGGCTGCGCGCGGATCGCGGCAAAGGCGCTGCCGCCGCCGCGCCCGACCGCGCCGCCGCGGCCGTGGAACAATTGCATCGACGTGTCGAAATCCTCGAACACGGGGGTCAGCGCCTGCGACGACTGATAAAGCCCCCAGGTCGAGGTGAGGTATCCGCCATCCTTGTTCGAATCCGAATAGCCGATCATCACTTCCTGATGCCCGCGCACGCCGATCTGCGGGCCGATCTCGGGCATCGCGAAATAGCGCGCCATGATCGCGGGCGCGCGGTCGAGGTCGGCGATCGTCTCGAACAAGGGCACGACCATCAGGTTCGACTGGCCCGCCGCATCGCCGCTCCGCCACAGCCCCGCTTCGCGCGCGAGGACATGGACTTCGAGCAGGTCGGACAATTCCTGCGCCATGCTGATGATCCACTGGCAGATCGCATCCTGCCCCAGCCGCGCGCGCACATCGGCGGCGGCGTGGACGATCGCGAGTTCGCCCGCGGTCTCGTCGCTCCACTGGTGCCACGGCGCGGCGAGCGGCCGGTCGCTGGCGAGCTCGGCGGTGAGCAGCGCGACGCGCGCCTCTTCGTCCAGCGCCAGATAATCGGCGCACACGCCCGATACGGACAGCAGTTCGGCGAGCACGCGTTCGTGCACCGCGCTGTTCTGCCGCATGTCGAGCGTCGCGAGGTGGAATCCGAACACCTCGACTGCGCGGATCAGCCGCCCCAATGCGCCGATGCCGCCGAACTGGCCCTGGCTGTTCGCCGACAGGCCGTTGGCGATGGTGACAAGGTCGCGGCGCAGATCGGCGGGGGTCGCGTATGGCTCACCCGTCAGCGCCGACGGGCGCGGCGGCGCGCGGCCGACGATCTTGGCATAGGTCGCGCACAGCCGCGCATAGATGCCCGACAGCGCGCGGCGATAGGGCTCGTCGCGGCGGCTCGGCGCGGTATCGCCGCTCGCCTCGGCCAGCGCTTCGACCGCGTCGGGAACGGCGGCGAGGCTCGCCGACACCGACAGCTCGGCGCCGAGGCCATGAACCGCGTCGATATAATGGCCGAGCACCGCCGCGGCGTTGCGTGCCGTCGCCATGTGCATCGTCTCGGCGGTGACGAAGGGATTGCCGTCGCGGTCGCCGCCGATCCAGCTGCCGACGCGCAGGAAGCTCGCGGGGCGCTGCCCCAGTTCGGCTTCCCAGCGCGCGTAGAGTTTGGGCACGACGGGCAGGAACACGTCGCGCAAATAGGTCAGCGCATTGTCGATCTCGTCGGCGACGAACAATTTTTCGGTGCGCAGCGGGCGCGTCTGCCATAGCAGCACAATCTGCCGCCGGATCGCATCCTCGACGACATCGCCCTCGGGCGTCTCGTCGGCGCCGGCGTCGCGCAGCAGCATCAACTCGGCGATGCGGTTCTTGTGGTCGAGCACCGATTTCCGCCGGACCTCGGTCGGGTGCGCGGTCAGCACCGGCGCGACGAGCGATGCGCTCAGCAAGGCCGCGACCGCGTCGCCCTCGATCCCGTCGGCCTTGAGCTTCGCCAGCGCTGCCGCGACTGTCGCCTCGGGCTCGGCCGCGACCCCCTGCCGGTCTTCGGCAAGATTGGCGAGCATCGAAAACAGCATGAAGCCGCGCACGAACGCGATCGTGTCGTCGAGGCTCAGCGCATCGAGCCCCGGATCGATCGCCTCG
>NZ_DATFFD010000203.1:0-18383 GCF_035250425.1 Sphingopyxis sp. | reverse complement strand
TCGGGCGGGTAGATATAGGTGTTGCGGACCATGAACTCCTTGAGGATGTCGTTCTGGATCGTCCCGTCGAGCAGCTTGCGGTCGACCCCCTGCTCCTCGCCCGCGACGATGAAGAAAGCGAGGATCGGGATCACCGCGCCGTTCATCGTCATGCTGACGGACATCTGGTCGAGCGGGATGCCGTCGAAGAGGATCTTCATATCCTCGACGCTGTCGATCGCGACGCCGGCCTTGCCGACGTCGCCGACGACGCGCGGGTGGTCGCTGTCATAGCCGCGGTGCGTCGCGAGATCGAAGGCGACCGACAGCCCCTTTTGCCCCGCGGCGAGGTTGCGGCGATAGAAAGCGTTCGATTCCTCGGCGGTCGAGAAGCCCGCATATTGCCGGATCGTCCACGGCCGCCCCGCATACATCGATGCGCGCACGCCGCGGGTGAAGGGCGCGAAGCCGGGCAGGCCGGGATCGGTCTGGACATCGCCGGCGGTGTAGAGCGGCTTGACGTCGATCCCCTCGGGTGTCGCCCAGGTGAGGTTCTTGCCCTTCACTTCCTTTTCCGCGGCGGCGGCCCATTGGTCGATGGTCGGCTTGTCAGTCATAGTCTCAATTCCCAATCCCCCTCTCCCCTTGCGGGAGAGGGATGCGAAGACTTGCCAGCTTGCTGGCTAGTCGAAGCTGGGAGAGGGGTCGCGAGCCACCGGCTCGCCAACCAACCCCTCTCCAAGTTCCGGTAGGGGACACGTCCCCAACCTTCACTTTCCTCTCCCGCAAGGGGAGAGGAGAAAAATTAGTGGTCGCCCTTCGGCGTCTCCATAATTTCGGTCAGCACCCCGCCCATATCCTTGGGGTGGAGGAAGAAGATCAGCGTCCCGTGCGCCCCGATGCGCGGCTCGCCGAGCACGCGCTTGCCCATCGTCTCGAACTCGGCCTTGGCGGCGTGAATATCGGGCACTTCATAGCACATATGATGCTGGCCGCCCGCCGGGTTCTTCTCGAGGAACCCCGCAATCGACGTATTGCCGGGCAGCGGCTCGACCAGCTCGATCTGCGTGCCGTTGAGACCGCTGTCCGTTGGCGTATCGACGAAGCACACCTTGACCCCCTGCTCGGGGAGGTCGAACGGCTCATGGATCTGCGTCGCCCCCATCACATCACGGTAAAAGACGATACTGTCGGCGATCGACGGCGTCGCGACGCCGATATGGTTGAGGCGACCCAGTTTCATTGCACCACCTCGATCGGGAATTTGACGCTGTTCGCGATAAAGCATTGGTCATGCGCGTCGTGATGCAGCCGCTTGAGGGTGGCGGCGTCGGGCGCCGCGCCCTGCCATTCGATAGCGGGGGAAAGCGCGACCCCCGTGATCTGGACGCGCCCGTCATCGCCCTTCGCCATCGTGCCCGCCGCGGCATCGCGATAGGATTGAACGGCATAGCCCGCCTTGGCCGCCAGATAGAGGAAGGTCAGCATATGACAGCTCGATGCGGACGCAACCAAGGCTTCTTCGGGATCGACCGCGGCTTCGACCGACCACGGCAGCGGCACGACATGCTTCGACGACGACGCCGGAACGCTCACATTCTCGTCGAACGTCCAACGATGGCCGCGGCCATATTTTCCACCTGGAACATCGTCGCCGGGCGACGCTTCCCATTCGATCAATGCGTGATATTTCGCCATTTTCTATCCTTGGATCCGCCTTAGCACCCCGGAATCTGGTCCTTGCCGACCAGTTCGTACTTGCCATTCTTCAGCACATATTGCTGCTTGATCGCGCGCGTTCCCGTATAGGTGACCGTGAAGCTCTTGTCGGGAATAGCCGCGGTGATCTGCCCGTCAAAGCCCTGCTCGTTCTGGTTCAGTCCGGCGCCCGAGCTCATGCTGTCGGTGAAGCTCGCGCGATCGACCGGCCCGTTGGGGCCCAGCTCGGTCAGCGTCGCGCTGCTGATCGCGCAGCCCTGCCATACGCCGCCGCCTGACGTCACGAGATAGGCGTTCTTGCCCAGCGCGTCGCTGAAGCCCCACGCGGTTGCCGCATTGCCGACGCTGCCGACCGAACCGAGGTTCAGCCATTCGCCCTTGCGCTGCCAGCCCGATGGGCCGCCCTGCAGATAATGGATCGCGTTGATCCCACCCTCGCTGTGCCCCGCTTCTTCGAGGCTGCCGAGGCTCAGCAGCACGCCGATGTTGTTCGACAGCAAGTGGATCGTGGCGGGACGAAAGGTGTATGTGCGCCCGTCAATTTCACGCGAGGCCGTCGCCTCGGCACCGTTGGGAAGCCCGAAAGCCGTCCGGAACGCAAGGCCGATCGTGGTGTTCTCTTCGCTGTCCAGCGTCACTGGAAAAGCGGGTTTTGGTTCGCCGACAGGGGTGTCGGGGTCGAACGCGAACGCCGCCGGTGACGCCAGCAGGACGGGAGCAATCAGAGCACCAAGAAGGAATTTACGCATCTTCAAACCTCTTTCGGAATCAAGGACATGGCGGCCATGTTCTAACCGCCTCCCGTCCTTGCCTCCAGTCCGGTGTTTCTTATGTGTCGGGCATCACACACAGGGATAATATCCGCGCCTGGCGATCAGAGCGGAATATTGCAGTGCTTCTTCCACGGGTTTTCGAGTTGCTTGTTCCTGAGCTTGCGCAGCCCCAGCGCGATCCGCTTGCGCGTGTTGCGCGGGTGGATAACCTCGTCGATATAGCCGCGCGATGCCGCGACGAACGGGTTCGCGAAACGATCCTCATATTCCTTCGTGCGCTGCGCGATCTTTTCGGGGTCGCCGATGTCGCTGCGGAAGATGATTTCGACCGCGCCCTTCGCGCCCATCACCGCGATCTCGGCGGTCGGCCAGGCATAGTTCAAATCGCCGCGCAGGTGCTTCGACGCCATCACGTCGTAGGCACCGCCATAGGCTTTGCGCGTGATCACCGTGATCTTGGGCACCGTCGCCTCGGCATAGGCGAAGAGCAGCTTCGCGCCATGCTTGATGATGCCATTATATTCCTGCGCGGTCCCGGGCAGGAAGCCCGGGACGTCGACGAAGGTGATGATCGGGATTTCGAACGCGTCGCAGAAGCGGACAAAACGCGCAGCTTTCTTCGACGAATTGATGTCGAGCACACCCGCGAGTACCAGCGGCTGGTTCGCGACGATGCCGATCGTGCGCCCCTCGATGCGGCCGAAGCCGCAGATGATGTTCGCGGCATGCGCCGGCTGCACTTCGAAGAAATCGCCCTCGTCGACGGTCTTCCGGATTAGTTCGTGCATGTCGTAGGGCTGGTTCGCATTGGGCGGGATCAGCGTGTCGAGGCTCGGCTCGGCGCGGTCGTAGGGATCGCTCGTCGGGCGCACCGGAACGCCGCTGCGGTTGTTTTCCGGGAGGTAATCGAAGAAGTCGCGTGCCGCGAGCAGCGCCTCGATGTCATTCTCGAACGCCAGATCGGCGACCGAGCTTTTCGTCGTGTGCGTGATCGCGCCGCCGAGTTCTTCCTGCGTCACAACCTCGTTGGTCACGGTCTTCACGACATCGGGGCCGGTGACGAACATATATGAGCTGTCCTTCACCATGAAGATGAAGTCGGTCATCGCGGGCGAGTAGACCGCGCCGCCCGCGCACGGCCCCATGATGAGGCTGATCTGCGGCACGACACCCGAGGCGAGCACGTTGCGCTGGAACACCTCGGCATAGCCGCCAAGCGACGCGACGCCCTCCTGGATGCGCGCGCCGCCGCTGTCGTTGAGGCCAATGACGGGCGCGCCGACCTTCATTGCATTGTCCATGACCTTCATGATCTTCTCGGCATGCCGCTCCGAGAGCGAGCCGCCGAAGACGGTGAAGTCCTGGCTGAAGACATAGACGAGGCGGCCGTTGATCGTGCCGGATCCGGTGACGACGCCGTCGCCCGGGACGATCTGGTCCTGCATGCCGAAATCGGTGCAATTATGCTCGACATAAGTGTCGAGTTCCTCGAACGAACCGTCGTCGAGCAGCACATCGAGCCGCTCGCGCGCGGTCAGCTTGCCCTTGGCATGCTGCGCGTCGATGCGCTTCTGCCCGCCACCCAGAGCGGCAGCGGCGCGGCGGCGTTCCATTTCGGCGATATTGGCGGACACTTGGCTCTCCATCAAAACAGGAAGGCGTCGTCTGCCCGCTTCGCAGCACATAGGCAAATGTGAACTTGCAAAGTTGCAAAGTCGTAGTTTGCAAAGTAGAATCTTATTTCTCTCCCCTTGCGGGAGAGAAAGACTTGGCTTGGCGACGTGTCGCCTAGCAAGTCTTGAGAGGGGGTACTCCCGTCCCAACCCCTCTCCAACTTCGGCTAGGCGGCTTCGCCGCCAAGCCTCCATATCCTCTCCCGCAAGGGGAGAGGAGGAGAAACGCCATGTTGCGCCAACGCATCTTCGCCGGCAGCCGGCTCAAGGTACTCCGCAAATCGCGGTGGATGAAGCAGACCGAGTTCGCCGCCGCACTCGGCATCTCGACCTCCTATCTCAGCCAGATCGAGCACGACGACCGCCCGCTGACCCCGGTGCTGCTCGACCGATTGCAACGACTCTTCCCGCTCGAATGGGAGGAGGTGACCGCTGATGCCGGCGACCGCCGCGCGGGGGCGCTTCGCGAAGCGGCGGCAGACCCGCTTTTCGCGGCGTCGCCGCTCGCTCCCGAACAGCTCGAACGTGCCGCGCTGCAACAGCCGCAGTTCGCCGACCAGTTCGTCGCGCTCCACGCCGCTTATCGCCGCGCCGGGCAGCGGCTCCAGATCATCGACGAGGCGCTGACGGGCGGCACCGCCGAGGGCAGCCGCCTGCCGTGGGAAGAGGTGCGTGACTGGTTCCACGACGCGGGCAATTATGTCGACAGCATCGACCGCGCGGCGGAAACCCTGGCGGGCCAGCTGCGCGGGCGAGACTCCTCCCCCGCTATCGAGACGATCGAGCGGCGGCTGCGCGATGCGCTCGGCATTTCGATCGTTTACGGTCAGACGCAGGCGCTGCGCGATTTCGACGCGACGATGCGGCATCTGGTGATCGACCCGTCGCAGCCCGCCGAAAGCCGTCGCTTCCAGCTCGCGCACCAATTGGCGGCGCTCGCGCTGACAAAGGAAATCGCGGCGGTGGTCGAGGCCTCGCCGCTGCGCACTGCCGCCGCGCGCCAGCTGCTCCACGTCGGACTCGCCAATTACGCGGCGGGTGCTGTCCTGATGCCCTACGCCCCCTTCCGCGCCAGCGCGCGCGCGGTGCGCCACGACATCGACCGGCTGCGGATGCAATATGGGGTCAGCTTTGAACAGGCGTGCCATCGCCTCTCGACGCTCCAGCGCCCCGGCGCGCGCGGCATTCCGATGTTCTTCTGCCGTGTCGACATGGCGGGCAATATCACCAAGCGGCATTCGGCGACACGCCTTCAGTTCGCCCGCTTTGGCGGCGCCTGCCCGCTGTGGATCGTCCACGAAGCGGTGGCGATCCCCGACCGCATCCTGTTCCAGCTCGCCGAGACGCCCGATGGGCTGCGCTATGTGTCGATGGCGAAGGGGCTGGTGAAGCCGTCGGGCAGCTACGCGCGCAGCCCGCGCCGCTACGCCGTCGCGCTGGGGTGCGAGGCGCAATATGCGGGCGATTTCGTCTATGCCGACGGGGTCGATGTCGGCGCGCCGCAGGCGGCGACGCGGATCGGCCTGTCGTGCCGCATCTGTCCGCGCGATGACTGCGACCAGCGCGCCTTTCCGCCGAGCGACCGTCCGATATTGGTCGACCCGGATCGCAGGGACGTGGTGCCTTACCGGATCGGGTAGGCCAGCCTGACCCCCGTTCGTGTCGAGCGAAGTCGAGGCGCCCATCGGCAGCGCACGCCTTCGCGGCATCTCGACTTCGCTCGATGCGAACGGGTTTCTAGACCTTCACGATCCCCCGCTCGATCAGGCTGTGTGCCGTCGCCAATATCGCTTCCTCGGGCGACCGCATCGTCCAGCCGAGCGTCTTCATCGCATGGCTACTGTCGCCGCCGCGAACGTTGCCGAGTTCGGCAACGAGCTGTTTCAGCTCGGACCGCACCAGCGCGAACAGCTTGAGCAGCCAGTCGGGCATCTTCCGCTTCGGCACCTTCCGCGCTTGCTCGCCAAGGTTCGCGCGGAGCAGGTTCGCGACGTCGATCATCTTCAGGAACGGGCCCGAACAGACATATCGTTCATCGTGAATGCCCGGCGCGGTCAGCGCGCGATAATGGAGATCGGCGACGTCGCGGACGTCGATGATCCCGAACCCGATGTCGGGGCACATCGGCACCTTGCCCTCGAGCAATTGCTTCACCAGCTCGATCGAGGTCGAGAGGTCGTCCGACAGCAACGGCCCGAACACCGCGGCGGGGTTGACCGAGGCGAATTCCATGTCGCCGCCCTCCGCCCGCACCCAGTCGCGTGCCGCACGCTCGGCGACGGTCTTCGAGCGCGGATAGGGCATGACCTCGGGATTATCGAGATTGGTCCAGTCGGCCTCGCTATAGATGTCGCGGCCCTTGCCATGGCCATAAGCGATTGCCGCCATCGACGAGGTCAGGACGAACCGCCTGACCCCCGCTCCTTTGGCAAAGCGCAATGCGCGGAGCGCACCCTCGCGCGCCGGAACGACCAGCTCGTCGGCATGGTTCGGCACGCCGAGCGGAAAGGGCGACGCGACATGCGCGACATGGCTGCATCCCGCCATCGCATCGGCCCAGCCGGCGTCGTTTTCGAGATCGGCGGCGAAGAAGCGCAGCCGAGCGTTGTCGACACCTAGCCAGGCGCGCACTTCGGCTTCGCGGTTCAAACTGCGGACGGTCGTGTGGACGGTCCAGCCATTGTCGATCAACTGCCGGATCAGGAAGCCCGCGATATAGCCGCTGCCCCCGGTGACCAATGCCGTTCCCGCCATGCGCCCCTCCTCGCTCGTTGAGCAAGGAGGGTAACAGGATTATTTCAGCAGCACCAATTCCTCGGCCATGCTCGGGTGCAGCGCGACGGTGTTGTCGAAATCGGCCTTGGTCAGCCCCGCCTTCACTGCGATCGCCGCCGCCTGAAGTATCTCGGGGGCGTCAGGGCCGATCATGTGCAGCCCGACGACCTGGTCGGTCGCCGCGTTGACGATCATCTTGTACAGCGCGCGCTCGTTACGGCCCGCGAGGACATTCTTCATCGCGCGGAAATCGCTGGTGTAGACGCGGATCGAACCGAGCTTGTTGCGCGCTTCGGCCTCGGTCATCCCGACCGCGCCGATCGGCGGATGGCTGAACACCGCGCTCGGGACATTGACATAGTCGACGACGGTCGGTTTGCCGCCGAAAACGCTGTCGGAAAACGCCTGCCCCTCGCGGATCGCGACGGGGGTGAGCTGGATGCGGTTGGTGACGTCGCCGACGGCATAGATGCTCGGCACCGACGACTGGTTCGTCTCGTCGACTTTGACTGCACCGTCCTTGTCGAGTTCGACGCCGATCTCCTCGAGCCCCAACCCCTTGGTGTTCGGGACGCGCCCCGCGGCGACGAGCACTGCATCGGCCTCGATAGGATCGCAGCCACCCAGATGAACGGTCAGCGACCCGTCCGCCTTCTTCTCAATCGACTGGAACGGCGCGTTGAACTTGAATTCGATGCCCTTGGTCATCGAAATCTGGAGAAGCCGGTCGCGGATCTGCTCGTCATAGCCGCGCAAGATCGTATCGCCGCGGTTGACGATCGTTACCTTGCTGCCGAATTCGTTGAAGATGCCCGCAAACTCGTTGGCGATATAGCCGCCGCCAGCGATCACGACGCGCTTCGGCAGCGTGTCGAGGTGGAAGACCTCGTTCGAGGTTATCGCATGCTCGCTTCCCGGAAATTCGGGCACATGCGGCCAGCCGCCGGTCGCGATCAGGATGCGCTCGGCGCTGATTTCCTGTCCGTCAGCGAGGCGCACCTTCTGCGGCCCGATGACGGTCGCGCGCGTCTTGAACAGCGTGACCTTGTGATTGTCGAGCGTTTGGCCATAGAGACCCTCGAGCCGATCGACCTCGGCCAGGACATTGTCGCGGAGGCGGTTCCAGTCGAACTTGCAATCGGGGACGTCCCAGCCGAATTGGCGCGCGTCCTTCAGATCCTCGGCGAAATGCGCACCATAAACGAGCAGCTTCTTGGGCACGCAGCCGCGAATGACGCACGTGCCGCCGACGCGATATTCCTCGGCCAGTGCGACGCGCGCACCGTGCGACGCGGCGATGCGCGAGGCGCGAACTCCGCCCGACCCGGCGCCGATGACAAACAGGTCGAAATCAAACTCGCTCATGAATAACCCCTGATCTTTGTGTCGCGTGCAGTTCGCGTCGGCGGCCTATGTGGTTACGCCGGCATGCGATGCCAATCGAATTTTGCGGTCACAGTGATGGAGCCGAGGCCTATTCGCCGAGCGCGGCCTTCATCAGCGCCTGCGTCGCTGCGTCGAATTCGACCGTTCCCTCGGCGAGACCCTTGGCCATTTCCTTGCCCAGCTCGACACCGAACTGATCGAACGGATTGATCCCGAGCAGCACGGCGTTGGCAAAGACGCGATGCTCGTAGAAAGCGATCAGCGCGCCGAGGCTGCGCGGTGCGACCTGGTCGAGCAGGATCGTCGTCGACGGACGGTCGCCCGGATAGTTGCGCGCACCATCCTCGCTCTTGCGCCCGGTCATCAGCGCCGCGCCCTGTGCGATGCAGTTCGCGACGAGCGTTTCGTGATGCGCATCGTCGAGCAGATGGTCGGGCTCGCGCGCGACGACGAACTCGACCGGGGTCAGATGTGTGCCCTGATGCAGCAACTGGAACACCGCATGCTGCGCATCGGTGCCGACGCCGCCCCAGGTGATCGGCGCGCTCTCGCGGCCGACCGGCTGGCCGTCGAGGGTGACCGACTTGCCGTTCGATTCCATTTCGAGCTGCTGCAGATAGTCCGGAAGCAGCCGCAGCCGCTCGTCATAGGCAAAGACCGCGCGCGTCTGGCAGCCGAGCCGGTTCGAATAGATCTGGTCGGCGAAGGCGGCGAGCAGGCAGACATTGTCGGCGCCGTCGGCGAGGCGGAAATGGCGGTCCATCTCGGCCGCGCCCTCGAGCAGGTCGGCAAAGGCGTCCCAGCCGAGCGCGAGCGCGGCGGGAAAGCCGATCGACGACCAGAGCGAGTAACGCCCGCCGACGCTTTCGTTGAACGGCAGGATGCGCGTTTCGTCGATGCCCCACTCGATCGCGCGCTCGGGCTTCGCGGTCAGCGCGATGAAGCGGCCGAGCGGATCGGCGACCCCGGCTTCTTCGAGCCAGAGCAGCGCCGAATTGGCGTTGAGCAAGGTTTCGGTCGTGGTGAAGGTCTTCGACGCGACCGCGACCAGCGTATGTTCGGGGCTGAATTTGGCAAACACCTCATCGAGCGCGGCGCCGTCGACGTTCGACACCACGGCGACGTCATAGCGGTCGCTGTGGCGGCCGAGCGCGTCGATCAGCAAATCGGGGCCGAGTGCCGAGCCGCCGATGCCGATGTGGAGCAGGTGCCGGATCTCGCCGAATGCGCCGGCCTCGATCGCGTCGATCATCATCCGCATCCGCTGATGCAGCGCCTGCGCGGCGTGGACCGACTCCGGCGCGCCGTCGCCGCGTTCGGCGCTATGCTCGGCGGCGCGGTCTTCGGTCGGATTGGCGATGCCGCCCGAGAAGAGCGTCTTGCGCCGGCCCGCGAAATCCTGCGCATCGGCGAGGCCGGAGAGAATGCCGACAGCCGCAGCGTCGAGGTGCGTCTTGGCAAAGTCGAAGCGGATGTCGGCGACGCTCCGCACCAGCGCCTGCAGGCGCGTTTCGGGGGCGGCGGCGATCAGATCGATCAGCTTCTGCGGCTGCCAGTTCGAAAGAGCCTGCCAGGCGTCGGATGCGGTTGTCATCGTCTATTGTCCTCGAAGGGGAGTGAATCGCGGACTTTCTCTAAGCCTGCCGTCCCCCGCGCGCCAGTGTCGTCCGCCGATATTTGCTTGACGTGGCAACCTATTCATCGCCAATGCGCGGCATGACCCAAGCCAGCTTTACCGCCGATGTGACGCCCCCGACCGGACCCGCGCCGTCGTCCCCGACTCCGGCACCGGTGTCCGCCAAGGAAGAGGCGGTCGACACCGTCCGTTTCCTCGCGCTGCTCGCGATCGCAGTGCTGATTTTCCGCAGCTTTTTCCTGTCGCCGTTCAACATCCCGTCGGAATCGATGCAGCCGCGGCTGCTCATCGGCGACTATCTGCTCGTCAACAAGATGGCCTATGGCTATTCGAAATACAGCCTGCCGTTCAGCGCGCCGCTGATCCCGGGCCGGATTTTCGCGCGCACCCCCGAACGCGGCGACGTCGTTGTGTTCAAGGCGCCGCCGGTTGCCGACAATGATTATATCAAGCGCGTGATCGGCCTTCCCGGCGACAGCGTGCAGGTAAAGGACGGCATCGTCTGGCTGAACGGCAAGCCGCTGAAGCGCGAGGCAATCGCCGATTTCGTCATCCCGGTGACCCCGAACATGATCGAGGCATCACGCGCGACGGGCACCCTGCCCTGCTATTCGACCGAATTCGAAGAAATCGCCCCCGACGGCCAGCGCCAGTGCCGCTACAAGCAGTTCAGGGAAACGCTGCCGAGCGGCAAAAGCTATAATATTCTCGACATCACGACGATCCCTCAGGACGATACGCGGCTGGTCGTCGTGCCCGAGGGGCATTTGTTCCTGATGGGCGACAACCGCGACCGCAGCGCCGACAGCCGCTTCCCTGCCGAGGAAAATCAGGGCATCGGGCTGGTGCCCGAGGAAAATCTGGTCGGCCACGCGCTCGTTGGCATGTTCTCGACCGACGGGTCGGCAAGCTGGATCAACCCCATCAGCTGGTTCACCGCGGCGCGCTGGGGCCGCATCGGGGACGGTTTTTGAACGATCCGCTGAATACCGGGGCGCTCGCCGAAATCATCGGCTGCGCCCCGGACGACCCGGCGCTCTACGATCTGGCGCTGACGCACGGCAGCACCGGGCGCGCCGATTATCAGCGGCTCGAATTCCTCGGCGACCGCGTCCTCGGCCTCGTCATCGCGTCCGAACTCTACACGCGTTTTCCCTCCGCCAGCGAGGGCGAGATGTCGTCGCGGCTGCATGTGCTCGCATCGGGCGCGACCTGCGCCGCGATCGCGCAGCGGCTGAAACTCACCGACCTCGTCCGCTTCGGCGCGCAGGCGCGCAACGATGGCGGGCGTTACAGCGACAATATCGCCGCCGACGCGATCGAGGCGCTGATCGGCGCGCTGTACCTCGACCAGGGCGCCGATGCGGCGCGCCGCTTCATCCTGGCCCATTGGGGCGAGATGATCGACGGACAGCAGGCGGCGCCGAAGCACCCCAAAGCGGCGCTGCAGGAATGGGCGCTCGCGCGCAAACGCCGTCCGCCCGAATATGAAATCATCGCGCGCGAAGGCCCCGACCATGCGCCGCGCTTCCGCATCGCGGTCAGTATCGGCAAGCTCGCGCGTGCCGAAGCCGAAGGCGCATCAAAACAGGCAGCGGAAAAGGCGGCAGCCGCCGCGTTGCTCGCCGAACTCGAAGGATTGAAAGAATGACCCACCGTTGCGGATTTGTCGCCGTCGTCGGCGCGCCCAACGCGGGCAAATCGACCATCGTCAACGCACTCGTCGGCCAGAAGGTCGCGATCGTCAGCCCGAAGGCGCAGACGACGCGCACGCGGTTGATGGGCGTCGCGATGGATGGCGAGACGCAGATCGTCTTGATCGACACGCCGGGCATCTTCGCCCCCACCCGCCGGCTCGACCGCGCGATGGTTGCGGCGGCGTGGAATAGTCTCGACCAGGCCGAGGCGATCCTTGTGATGATCGATGCCGCGGCCAAGCTCGGCGAGCGCGCCGAGCGCGTGCTACAGGGGATCGAGGGGCGGCCCGAGAAGAAGTTCCTCGTCCTCAACAAGGTCGACCTGACGAAGAAGGACAAATTGCTGACGATCGCGACGCAGCTCAACGAGCGGGTCAAATTCGATGAGACCTTCTTCATCTCGGCAAGTACCGGCGACGGGGTTCCCGAACTCAAAGCGACGCTGGCGGCGCTGATGCCTGAAGGCCACTGGCACTTCCCCGAGGACGAGGTCAGCGACGCGCCCGAACGCATGCTCGCCGCCGAAATCACGCGCGAACAACTCTACCGCCAGCTCCACGAGGAGCTGCCGTACCAGTCGACCGTCGAGACCGAAAAATTCACGACACGCCCCGACGGCAGCGCCGAAATCCACCAGCAGATCCTCGTCGCCCGCGACAACCAGCGTGCGATCATCCTCGGCCACAAGGGCGAGCGGATCAAGGAGATCGGCAGCAAATCGCGCGCCGAACTGGCCGAGCTGTTGGGGCGCAAAGTCCACCTGTTCCTGCACGTCAAGGTCAAGGCAAACTGGGATGAGGACCGCGGTGTCTACCGCGACATGGGGCTCGACTGGGTGGATTAATCTCCCGTCTGGCCGTTCCGGCGAAGGCGGGCACACCCTCATCGCCCGGTTACTTTGCGGCATCGCTGGAATAGATGCCGTTTGAACGATATAGCGACATCTAACGCGGATAATGCGCAGATGAAGTGGATCGATTCAGGGGGGGTAGCATGAAGGGTGCTTTGCCTTACGCTGCAACGCTGGCCTTGCTTGGATGCGGCGCTCCATCCGCTATCGCGCAGGATCAGAACCATCATCACCATGGTGCAGCGGCGATATTGGGAGAAGTGAACTTCCCAGTGTCGTGCACGCCCGAAGCGCAGGCTAGGTTCAATACGGTCGCGGCCCTTCTCTATTCCTTCTACTGGGAGAAGATCGACGGCGCCGTGAACGACGTGCTCTCCGCCGATCCGACATGCGCCATGGCCTATTGGGCCAAGGCGGTCGCGAGCATAGACAATGCGCTGGGATCGCCGCCGACGCCCAAGCTCGAAGAGCAGGGTTGGGCCGCGGTGCAGATGGCGCATCGGCTCGGAGGCGGCAAGACACCGCGCGAGCGCCATTATATCGCGGCCGTGGAAAGCCTGTTCAAGGATCGTGCGAGTGTTCCGTTCGCTGAGCGCGCCAAGACTTATGAGAAGGCGCTGGAACAAATTTATCTGCGCTATCCCGAGGATTTGGAAGCAGCGGTGCTCTATGGCTTCTGGCTTCAGGTGACCGCCGACCGGAATGATCAGACCTATGCGCAACAGCTCAGAAGCGCGGAGATCCTGGAAAAGATTTTCGTCCAGCAGCCGAACCATCCGGGGGTCGCCCACTTCATCATTCACGCCTATGACTTTCCGCCGATTGCCAAGCATGGGTTGGAGGCGGCCCGGCGCTATGCCGCCATCGCCCCGGACTCCCCCCATGCGCTGCACATGCCCTCGCATATCTTCTCGCGTACCGGGCAGTGGCAGGATTCGATCGCTACCAACGCCCGATCCTACGCGGCATCGAAGACCGACCGCGACGCCTATCACGCGATCGACTATCTGGTTTATGCCTCGCTCCAGTTGGCGCGCGACGTCGACGCGATGAAATGGGTCGAGTTCGTCAACACCGCGCCCAAACCCGACGAGGATGCGCGCCAGATCGCCTATGCGGCGGCGGCGATCCCGGCACGATACGCCCTCGAACGAGGAGACTGGGACACGGCGGCGCGGCTCACGCTAAAGCCTGCGCGTGAGCAGTTCGATTGGAGCCGGTTCCCCGAAGGCGAAGCGGTCAACGCTTATGCCCGCGGCTTGGGAGCGGCGCGGCATGGCGACATTCCGGCAGCGAGGACCGAGATTGCGAGGCTAGCCCGGTTGCGAGCGGTGATGGTCGCTCAGAAGAAGGACTATTGGATTGAACAGGCGGACATCCAGACCGGCGCAATCGAGGCCTGGATCGCCCGTGCGGCAGGCCGCAACGCCGAGGCCTTGCAGCGTATGCGCGATACCGCCGATCTGGAGGACAGGACGGAGGAGCATATCATGATGCCCGGTCGCGTGATTCCGGTGCGCGAGATGCTCGCCGAACTGTTGCTCGACCTGAGGCGTCCAAAGGATGCGCTCGCGGCTTTCGAGCAATCGCTGATGAACGACCCCAATCGTTTCCGTGGCCTCTATGGCGCTGCCCGCGCGGCGCAACTCTCAAAAAATCGTGAAAAGGCGGACGGATATTACAAGCAGCTGCTCACTCAGACCGGCACGACTTCCAAGCGGCTGGAAATCAGACGCGCCCAGGCCGCCACCGCCAGACCATAGGGCTGGACACCCGGTGGCCGGCGCGAGCCCAGGGCATAGAGCCATAAATCTGATCCGCATCCCCGAACGAAGACCAGAAGTCCGTTCGAGCGAAGCGAAACCTTCCGACGTCGCGGCCTCGACTTCGCTCGGCATAGCCCCTCGGCTTCGCTCGGGGATACGGATTGATTCAGATTTTCTGCTTTTGCTCTAGAACCGCCGGCAATCGTTCGGCGGCGGATTGCCGTCGAAGCGGGAGGTGATCCAGTCGATCGTTTCCTGCGCGCTGTCCTTCGCGCTCGTGCCATGACCGCCGGTCATTTCGATCCAGCGGAGCTGCGTTCCGCGCCGGCAAACTGCCTTCGCGAACTTGCGGGTGACCGCAGGGGCGACGATCGTGTCCTTGCTGCTCTGCGCGATCAGCAGCGGGCCGGGCACGCGGGCGGGATCGACGCTGTTCGTGCGCGCGAAACTGCCGAAGGGCTCGATCTTCGCAATATCCTTGTTCTTCGTCGCGCGCGCGATGGTGAGGATGCCGAGGATCGTGCCGAGCTTCGGCTTCTTGTTGAACGCGACGCAGTTGTTCTCGGCCAGACGGCGAATAATGCCCTGATTGGTCCGGTTGGTGATGCTGTCTTGCGGGAAGCCATAGAGCGTCGACCAACTGTGGAGCGCGAAGGATAGCAGCAGCGCGCGCGCGTTCTTGTCACTTCCCTCGCGCAGATTGGCGGCGAGGTCGGTTGGTGGGGCCGCCGCGGCGGTGGCAACCAGCGTCAGGTCAGGCGCATAGGAGCGCGCTGTGATCGCCGTCCACAGCGCCGCATGACCGCCCTGCGATTCGCCCCAGACGGCAAAGCTGTTGCCCGCCGCCGCGCCGGGAATTTCGCGCGCCGCGCGGACTGCGTCGAGCACCGAATTCGCGGTGTCGGGTCCGACGAGGAACGGGTGCATCGTCGGGCTGGCGAGGCCGATATAGTCGGGTGCGACGACGGCGTAGCCGCTGCGCACCGCGTCCATCCCCGCGCTATAAGGAAAGAAATCGGGGCTGAGCGACGGCGCGCATTTCTCTGCGACGCCCCAGGCGCCGTGGGTCCAGGCGATCACGCGGCGCGGCCGCGGCGGGATCGCCTCCATCGGCGCAGCGACAATGCCGGTGACCGCGAAGCGCGTCCCGTTTCCGTTCGTGGTCCAATATTGCACACGCCAGGCCTGTACGCCGGGCGGGGCGTCGCCCATCGGCTGTGCAGAGATGAGGTATCGGGATGGCTGTGCCGCGGCGGGCAGCGAAAGCGCCGACAGGATAGTGAGCAGGATGGCGGCAAGCAGGTGGCGCATAGAAGGTCTCCCGGTTTGCACCCCCATATCATGGGTTTGGGGCGCCGGGAACGCCAACCGGTACGACACTCTAAAACTTCGTCATTCCCGCGAGAGCGGAAACCCTGCAGCGATGTCTGCTCGCTGGGTTTCCGCTCTCGCGGGAATGACGAGATACGGAGGAGCGGCTTTCAGCCCGTTGTTACTCGGCCGCTTTCTTTTTTGCTGGAACCTTCTTTGCGGGCGCCTTCTTGGCCGGGGCTTTCTTCGCCGCAGCCTTTTTCGGCGCCGCCTTCTTCTTACCCTTCGCCGGCCCCTTTGCCGCGCGCGCGTCGATCAGCGCGATCGCCTCTTCGAGCGTCAAGGTCGCGGGGTCGGCGCTTTTGGGCAAAGTCGCATTGGTCGTGCCGTCGGTCACATAGGGACCGAAGCGCCCCTCCATCAGCTTCATCTCGCCGCCGCTCGTCGGGTGCGGGCCGAAGCTGTTGAGCGGTTCGGCCTTGGTGCGCCCGCGCCCGCCGCCATTCGCCGCGTCGGCGATGCGCGCGACCGCGGCGTTCATGCCGATGTCGAAGATTTCGGCGGTGCCCGTCAGCTTCGCATATTTGCCGTCGTGGAGCAGATAGGGGCCATAACGCCCCAGCCCTGCCATGATGACCTTGCCGCTTTCGGGGTGCGTCCCGACCTCGCGCGGCAGGCTGAGCAGCCGCAGCGCATAATCGAGATCGAAATCCTCGCCCGGAATGTCCTTCGGGATCGACGAACGCTTCGCCTCCTTGCCGTCCCCGAGCTGGATATAGGGGCCGAAACGTCCGCTGCGCTTCGTCACTTCCAGCCCGCTATCGGGGTCGGTGCCGAGCGTTTCGGGGCCGGTATCGGCCCCGTCGCTGCCGCCAGGCTGCGCGAACTTGCGCGTATATTTGCAGTCGGGATAATTGCTGCACGCGATGAACGGCCCGAACTTGCCGCCGCGCAGCGCGAGCCGCCCGGTGCCGCAATTGGGGCAGATGCGCGGGTCGCTGCCGTCGCCCTTGTCGGGGAAGAGATAGGGGCCGAGAAACTCGTCGAGCGCCGCGGTGATCTCCGACGGCTTCTGCTCCATGACTTCGCCGGTGCGCGGCTTGAAATCGCGCCAGAAGCGTTCGAGCACCGCCTGCCACTGCGCGCGGCCGCCCGACACGTCATCGAGCTCTTCCTCAAGGCCCGCCGTGTAATCATATTCGACATAGCGCGCAAAAAAACGTTCGAGGAACGCCGTCAGCAACCGCCCGCTTTCTTCCGGAATGAAGCGATTCTTCTCGACCGTCACATAGGCGCGATCCTTCAGAACCTGCAGGATCGCCGCCCATGTCGATGGACGCCCGATCCCCAGCTCTTCCATCTTCTTGACCATGCTGGCTTCGGAATAGCGCGGTGGCGGCTGGGTTTCGTGGCTTTCGACCTCGACCCCCGTCTTCGCCGGCGCATCGCCCTTGGCCATGGCGGGCAGCAGGCGTGCGTCGTCATCGTCGTTGCTGTCGTCGCGGCCTTCGTCATACAGCGCCAGAAAGCCGGGAAATTTGATGACCTGTCCAGTGGCGCGCATCATCGTTTTTCCGGTGCCGTCGGTCAGATCGATGCTGGTCCGCTCGAGCCGCGCCGAGGCCATCTGGCTCGCCATCGCGCGCTTCCAGATCAGTTCGTAAAGCCGCGCATGATCGCCGCTGCCTGCCTTGTCTTTCGAAAAGTCGGTCGGACGGATCGCTTCGTGGGCCTCCTGGGCATTTTTCGCCTTGGTCTGATAGAGGCGCGGCTTGTCGGGGACGTAGCCGCCGTCATAGCGGTTCGCGATCGCGGCGCGCGCCGCGCTGATCGCGGCGCCGTCCATCTGGACGCCGTCGGTTCGCATATAGGTGATCGCGCCGTCTTCGTAGAGCCCCTGCGCGACCCGCATCGTGTGGCTGGCCGAAAAGCCCAGCTTGCGCGCGGCTTCCTGTTGCAAGGTTGACGTCGTAAAGGGCGGCGGCGGGTTGCGCGTCAGCGGCTTGGTTTCGACCGCATCGACGGTGAAATGCCCCGCCTTCACATCGGCTTCGGCGGCGCGCGCATCGGCTTCGCTGGTGATCGACAGCCGCTCGATCTTGTCGCCGCGCCACTGCGCAAGGCGCGCCTTGAACGGCGTGCCCGACATTTCGAACAGCCCGGTGATCGACCAATATTGCTGCGCAACAAAGGCTTCGATTTCGCGCTCGCGTTCGACGATCATGCGGAGCGTCACCGACTGCACGCGCCCCGCCGATTTCGCGCCGGGCAGCTTGCGCCACAGCACCGGAGACAGGGTGAAGCCGACCAGATAATCGAGCGCGCGGCGGGCGCGATAGGCGTCGATCAGGTCGTCGTCGAGCGCGCGCGGCTGCGCCATCGCGGTGAGCACCGCATCCTTGGTGATCGCATTGAAAGTGACGCGGTCGACCTCGGCGGGCAACGCCTTTTTGCTGCGCAGCAATTCCTGCACATGCCAGCTGATCGCCTCGCCCTCGCGATCAGGGTCGGTCGCGAGGATCAATCGATCGGCGGTCTTCGCCGCGTCCTGGATTTCCTTCATCCGCTTCGTCTTGTCGGGATACAGCTGCCACTGCATCGCAAAGCCGTCGTCGGGATCGACCGACCCGTCCTTCGGCGGCAGGTCGCGGACATGGCCATAGCTGGCCAGAACCTTGAAATCGCGCCCCAGATATTTCTCGATCGTCTTCGCCTTTGCGGGCGATTCCACAATTACCAATTGCATTAAAAAACTATCCCCGTCACCGGCTCTCACATGTACGCGCGAGGGTGGCGGGGATAGCTTGATTCCGTCAAG
>NZ_DATFFD010000202.1:0-3270 GCF_035250425.1 Sphingopyxis sp. | reverse complement strand
GCGACTGTCGCCTCGGGCTCGGCCGCGACCCCCTGCCGGTCTTCGGCAAGATTGGCGAGCATCGAAAACAGCATGAAGCCGCGCACGAACGCGATCGTGTCGTCGAGGCTCAGCGCATCGAGCCCCGGATCGATCGCCTCGGCCCCCGCGATGCCGCGGTGCCGGTCGACGCTCGACGAGCGGATATATTCGGTCTGGCGGAACAATTTGTCACCGCCATAGGCGCGGATGACGTCGCCGAGGATCCGCCCCAAATAGCGGATGTCGGGATTTTGCGAGATCTGGATAGGCGGGCCCATGCGCCGGATTGCTGCACCTGCGAAGGCGCAGCGTCAAGCGGCGCATAGCTATGCTTCTATAAGATCAGTTCGTCTTGACGAGGTTCAACGTGCCAACATCGATCTCCGACCCGGCATCGAACGTAACAGAGTTGCGCGTGTCGGTGATGAACATCAGCTTGCCGTCGTCGCCGGTGATGCGCGCCGACACGGCATAGCTGTGCTTCGGGTCGATCGCGCTGCGGTCGAAGCGGAGCAGAAAGGCGATCGGCACCTGCTTGCCGTCGGCCGCGAAGGCCTGCCGCGCGATATTGCGGGCTGGTGCGTCGGCGAGGCTGACATCGTCGAGCCGCACCTCGATCTGCGCGCTCGGCGGCAGCGCGATACGCTCGCGATAGGCGATCTTGCCGCTGACCGTCGTCTGCTGGTTGGCCGCCTCGCCCGTCGAGGCGCAGGCGGACAGCGCGAAGGTGGAAAGCCCGAGGGCGAAAGCGGCGGCGAAACGGATCATTGATCTATCCTTCCTGAACCCATCCCCGTCATTCCCGCCCTTCGGCTGCCTTGGCAGGCGCTCAGGATAAACTTCAGCCAATGGCTGAAGGCGGGAATCCCGCTTTCTTCCTTGTGCCCTTGCGCGAGATTATGCGTTTTCACACGAGGCGCAAAGCGGGATCCCCGCCTTCGCGGGAATGACGAACGGGACGGTGGACCGATTATCCCTCCAGTTCAACATCCCAATACAGCCAGTCGATCCAGCTCGTATGCAGATAGCCCGGCGGGAACGCGCGCCCATTGTCCTGCAACTGCCAGCTCGTCGGGCGCCACGGCTGGCGATAGATCGGCATATGCGCCTGTTGCGGGGTGCGCCCGCCCTTTTTCAGGTTGCACGGCGCGCACGCGGTCGCGACATTTTCCCATGTCGTCCGCCCGCCCAGCCGGCGCGGCACGACATGATCGAAGGTCAGATCCTTGCCCGACCCGCAATATTGGCACGAAAACCGGTCGCGCAGGAACAGATTGAAGCGCGTGAACGCCGGGTGCTGCGACGGCTTCACATATTGGCGGAGCGCGATCACGCTCGGGATCGGCATCGTCTTCGTCGGCGAATGGATTTCGCGTTCGTAATTTTCGACGATGGTGACGCGGTCGAGGAAAACCGCCTTGACCGCGGTTTGCCACGGCCACAGGCTCAGGGGGTAATAGCTGAGCGGCGTATAGTCGGCATTCAGGACAAGGGCGGGACAATTATCGGGATGCCGGGCGAGATCGGGATGGAACATGGCTTTAGGACGCTGCCCCCATATTTGCGCGGGTTGGCGCGCCACTGCCTTCCCCAAGTGACATGCGTATTACATGCCGCATCAGAATCTGACGTCAAGGGGGCTTTTATCGCAAGATATGGAAGGATTCACGGGAAGGCGACACAGAATATGGAAATTTTACCCGCCTTATGCTGACTCGCTTCGCCCCCAGCCCGACCGGCGAACTCCACCTCGGCCACGCCTATAGCGCGGTGCTCGCGTACAATGCGGCGCGCGATGCGGGCGGAAAGTTCCGGATCCGCATCGACGATATCGACGGCAGCCGCTCGCGCGAGGAGTATGTCGGTGCCTCGCTCGCCGACCTCGCCTGGCTCGGGATCGATTGGGACGGCGATCCGGTGCGCCAGTCGGCGCGGCTCGACGATTATGCCGCCGCGCTGGGCAAACTGCGCGCGCGCGGCCTCGTCTATCCCTGTTTTTGTACCCGCGCCGACATCGCCGCCAGCCTGTCGGCGCCGCATGGACCCCCAAACGGACCGGCGGGCGCGATCTACCCCGGCACCTGCCGGGGCTTGTCCGAAACCGAGCGGACACGCCGCCTCGTGGACGAACCGCATTGCTGGCGCCTCGACACCGCGCGTGCGCTTGCCGAAAGTGGCGGTCTGCAATGGGAGGAGGCGGGGCAGGGGCTTCGGTCCGCCGATCCGGCGGCGCACGGCGATATCGTGCTCGCGCGCAAGGACGCGCCGGCGAGCTATCATCTCGCGAGCACGCTCGACGACGCGATGATGGGGGTAACGCATGTCATCCGCGGCGCCGACCTCATCGCCTCGACCGACGTCCACCGGCTGCTCCAGTCGCTGCTCGATCTGCCGACCCCGCTTTATCGCCACCACGCGCTCGTTTGCGGTGCGGACGGCAAAAGGCTCGCGAAACGCGACGCCGCGGCGTCGCTCGCGTCGCTCCGCGCGGCTGGGATCGACGGGCGCGCGCTCGCCGCCGATTTGGCCGCCGACCGGCTTCCCGCTGGCTATTCGCTGCAAAATCCCTAGATTAGGACTTATGGAAATCCTTCTCATCCTTGGCGTCGTGATCGCCGCCGGCTTCGTCCTCTTCTCGCTCGCGCGCGGGCTCTTCTATTTCTCGCAAGGGCACAAGGCCCGGATGGACGGCACCGTCCACGAGAATCAGGTGATGCAGAACCGGATGATGATGTCGCGCGTGAAGTGGCAGGCGATCACCATCATCCTGCTCGTGCTGATCGGCCTCTTCGCCGCGGGCAAATAGGCCGGCGCATATGGTCAAGCTCAACAAGATCTACACGCGCACCGGCGATGACGGCACCACCGGGCTCGTCGACGGCTCGCGCATCGCCAAATCCGACGCGCTGATGGCGGCGATCGGCGACGTCGACGAAGCGAACAGCTGGATCGGGCTTGCCGCCGCCGCGCTCGACCCGGCGAGCGACGAAGCCGCGATGCTCGCGCGGATCCAGAACGAGATGTTCGACCTCGGCGCCGATCTGGCGACCCCGCCCGATATCCAGTTCGGCTTCGGTCCGCACGAAATGGCGCTGCGCATCGTGCCGAGCCAGATCGCGCGGCTGGAGGACGAGATCGACGCGATGAATGCGGCGCTGGACGCGCTCAAAAGCTTCATCCTCCCCGGCGGCACCGAAGCCGCGGCGCAGCTCCATGTCGCGCGCGCGGTGACGCGCCGTGCCGAACGCG
>NZ_DATFFD010000201.1:0-3777 GCF_035250425.1 Sphingopyxis sp. | reverse complement strand
GCATGCGCCCCGATTCGCCCTCGCCCGTCCTCCCCTTCCTGATCGCATGCGCAGGCATCGCGACCTTTTCGGCGATGGATGTGCTGATGAAGGGGCTGTCGATCGATATCGGCGCCTATAACGCCGTGCTCTGGCGCACCGGCACCGGCACGCTTCTCGCGGGCGCGCTTTATTTTGGGAGCCGCCCCAAATGGCCCGACAAGGCGACGATGCGGATCCACGCCTGGCGCTCGCTGTTCGTCGCGGGGATGGCCTTGAGCTTCTTCTGGGCGCTCGCGCGGCTGCCGATGGCCGAGGCGATCGCGCTCGCCTTTGTCGCGCCGCTGATGGCGCTCTACATGGCCGCGATCTTCCTCGGCGAGAAGATCGGTCCGCGCTCGATCGCGGCGTCGATGCTCGGCCTGTGCGGGGTGATCGTCATTGTCGCGGGGAAACTCGGCGGCAGCGATTATTCGGACGAGGCATTACTCGCCGTCGGCGCGGTGTTCCTCTCCGCCATCTTCTACGCCTACAACCTCATCCTCGCGCGGCGGCAGGCGAAGATGGCCGAACCGATGGAGATCGCCTTTTTCCAGAATTTCTTCGTCGCCGCGATCCTCGCGCTTGGCGCGCCATGGTTCCTCGCGGTCCCCGACGCGAGCCATGCGCCGCACATCCTTGGCGCGGCGATCCTCGCGACCACCTCGCTGCTGCTTTTGAGCTGGGCCTATGCCCGCGCCGAAACGCAGATCCTCGCGACCACGGAATATACGGGTTTCCTGTGGGCGATGCTGTTCGGCTGGTTCTTCTATGATGAGGCGGTGACGCTGCCTACCTTCGCCGGCGCGCTGCTGATCGTCGCCGCCTGCCTGATCGTCGCGCGCAAGGCGCCGCATGGCGACCCGATCGAACCGGCGGCGGCTTAGGAAAATATTTCACGCGAAGACGCGAAGGCGCGAAGATGTCGCATTTGCCGCGAAGCGGCTTTCCCATTCCAACCATGGCGTCGGACGCAACGCCGCATGAGAATGGGGCCTGTCGGCCCGAGCCTTCTTCTTCGCGTCTTCGCGTCTTCGCGTGAAACCAAAATTCACACCGCCGCCCGCGCCAGCCGGTCGTTGATCGCCGCGCCCAGCCCCTCGACCGGAATCGCCGCCACCGCAATCTTCGCCTTCGCGCTCGCCGCCCCCGCGTGCAGCGCATCGAACAGCCGCGCCGCCGCCTCGGTCAAATCACCCGCCGCGCTCAAATCATAATCACCGGCAACCGCGCCGAACCCGATGCCATATTCATCGTCCGCAAACGCACTCGCGCCCAGCCGCACCGGCTTGCCCGGCGCATAATGGCTGGCGAGCATTCCGGGTGCGGCGATCTCCGATCCCTGCACCCCGGTCACCGGCAGGCCCGATGCCTCACCCAGCATTTCGCGCGTCACCGGCCCCGGCCGCAAGACCTCGACCGCGCCGTCCGCCACCCGCGCAATCGTCGATTCGACGCCCGCCGTCGTCGGCCCGTCGTCGATCACCAGCGCGACCCGCCCATCGAGGCTCGCCAGCACATGCTCGGCTTTCGTCGGGCTCACCTTCCCGCTCGCATTCGCGCTCGGCGCAGCAAGCGGCGCGCCGCTCTCCGCCAGCAATGCCTGCATCGCGCGGTGCCCCGGCACCCTCAGCGCAATCGTATCGAGCCCCGCCGTTGCTATGCTCGCCACCGGACAGCCATCGGTACGCGGCACGACCAATGTCAGCGGTCCCGGCCAGAAGCGCGCCGCGAGCGCCCGCTCGACCGCACCGAACGCCCCCAGCCGCTCGGCGGCCGCCAAATCCGGCACATGCACGATCAGCGGATTGAAATCGGGCCGCCCCTTCGCGGCATAGATGCGCGCGACCGCTTGCCGATTGCGCGCATCGGCGGCGAGGCCGTAGACCGTCTCGGTCGGCACGGCGACCGGCTGCCCGCCCGCGATCAGCGCCGCCGCTTCGGCGATAGAAGCGCTATCGAACGCGCGAACAAGAGTGGGCTTTGAGGCTTGGGCCATGCCGCGCTATAGCGCCCGCGCAACGATATTCACCAGCAAAGAACCGCGCCCATGACCTACACGCCGCCCACCACCGAACAACTCTTCGTCTTGAACCATATCGCGCGCATCGACGCGATGGCCGCCCACGACAGATTCGCCGCCGCGACCCCCGACATGGTCGAGGCGATCGTCACCGGCATCGGCGACTTCGCCGCCGAGGTCTACGCCCCGCTCAACCGCGTCGGCGACACGGTCAACCCCAAGTGGGACAATGGCCAGGTGACCATGCCCCCCGGCTTCAAGGACGCGTACAAACAGTTCGTCGAGGCAGGCTGGGGCAGCATCGACGGCCCCGGCGAATATGGCGGACAGGACCTGCCCTTCACGCTCGCGACGGTGGTGATCGAGGCGCTCGGCAGCGCCAACATGGGCTTCTCGCTGTGCAGCATCCTCACCCCCGGCGCGATCCACGCGCTGATGGCCTATGGCACCGAGGAACAGCGTCGGACGTGGCTCCCCAAGCTGATCACCGGCGAGTGGAACGGCACGATGAACCTGACCGAGCCCGCCGCGGGCAGCGACGTCGGCGCGCTGCGCTCGACCGCCGAAAAGGTCACCGAGGGCGAGCATGCCGGCCTCTACCGGATCAAGGGGCAAAAGATCTTCATCACCTTCGGCGAGCATGACCTCACCGACAATATCGTCCACCTCGTCCTCGCGCGCACCCCCGGCGCAAGCGAGGGAACGCGCGGCATTTCGCTGTTCCTCGTCCCCAAATACCGCCTCGATGCGGACGGCAAACCCGCGCACTCGAACGGCGTTCATTGCGCCTCGATCGAGCACAAGCTCGGCATCCACGGCTCGCCGACCGCCGTCATGGTCTATGGCGAGGACGAGGATTGCCTCGGCGAGATTGTCGGCGATGAAATGGGCGGGATGCGCGCGATGTTCGTGATGATGAACAACGCCCGCCTGATGATCGGCTGCCAGGGTATCCAGATCGGCGAACGCGCAACGCAGCAGGCGCAGCGCTTCGCCGCCGAGCGCGTTCAGTCGGCGCTCGCGGGTTCGGCGGACCGCACGCCGGTGACGATCGACCAGCATCCCGACGTCCGCCGCATGCTGTGGCGGATGCGCGCGCAAACCGAAGCCGCGCGTGCGCTGACCTATTATGCCGCGGCGCAGATCGACTTCGGCAAGCTCGGCGACGAAGCCGCCGCGATGCGCGCCGACATATTGATCCCGCTGGTCAAGGCGCACGCGACCGATATCGGCTGCGAGGTCGCAAGTCTCGGCGTCCAGGTCCACGGCGGCATGGGCTTCATCGAGGAAACCGGCGCCGCGCAGCATTATCGCGACGCGCGCATCGCGCCGATCTACGAAGGCACCAACGGCATCCAGGCCGCCGACCTCGTCGGGCGCAAGCTCGGCATGGCGGGAGGCGACCTGGTCCGCGGCCTGATCGACGATATCGCGCACGGCGCCGCCGATTTCCCCGAGCTGCAGCAGCTCGTCGACGCCTGCCGCGCGGTCACCGACTGGATGGTGACGGCGAACACCGGCGACCGGCTCGCGGGCAGCTATCCCTATCTCACGATGCTCGCGACGGCGACGTGCGGCTGGCTGATGGCGATCCAGCACAAGGCGGCGCGCGCGGCGCTCGCAGAGGGCAGCGGCGACGTCGCTTTCCTCGAAGCCAAGATCGCCTCGACGCGCTTCTACCTGCAGCAGATCGTCCCCGCGGCGACCGGCCTCGCCGCCTCGGCGCTCGCCGGCGA
>NZ_DATFFD010000200.1:0-10077 GCF_035250425.1 Sphingopyxis sp. | reverse complement strand
GCGGTCGTCGGGCCGCACGGGCTGGGGCTGGTCGGCGGCGGCGAATCGAAGCTCGCCTTTGCCGAGCTCGGCATCGCCTTCCTGCTCTTCCTCGTCGGGCTCGAACTGTCGCCGCGGCGGCTCTGGGACATGCGCCGTGCGATTTTTGGCCTCGGCCTGATGCAGGTCGTCGTGACCGGGCTGGTGCTCACCGGGCTCATCCATCTGACCTTGGGATTCAGCCCTGCGGCAGCGCTCGCGCTCGGCCTGCCGCTCGCGCTGTCGTCGACCGCGCAGGTGTTGCCTGGCCTCAAAAGCTCGGGGCGGATCAATTCGCCCTTTGGCGAGAAGGCCTTCTCGATCCTGTTGTTTCAGGATCTGGCGATCGTGCCGATGATCACGATCGTCGCCGTGCTGTCGCGCGCGCCCGCCGATCCGTCGGCGCCGCCGGGGTGGCAGATGGCCTTCTTCACCTTGTGGGCGATCGTCGTGCTCGTGCTCGCCGGCCGTTTCGTCGTCAATCCGCTGCTCCGCATCATCGGACGTTATGGCGAGCGCGAGCTGTTCGTCGTCGTCGGGCTGCTCACCATCCTCGCGAGCGCGGCGCTGATGCACAGCCTGCATTTGTCGACCGCGCTCGGCGCGTTCATCGCGGGGGTGATGCTCGCCGACTCGCCCTACCGGCACGAGATCGAATCGGATGTCGAACCCTTCCGCCTGATCCTGCTCGGCCTCTTCTTCCTCGCGGTCGGCATGGTGCTCGATGTCGGGGCGGTGTTGGAGCAGCCGCTGCTCGTCCTCGCGCTCGCGCTCGGGCTCGTGGCGGTGAAGGTCGTCGTGCTTACGCTGATCGTAAAGCTGTATGGCAAGCCGTGGCCGGCGGCGCTCGGGCTCGGCCTGTTGCTCAGCCAGGGCGGCGAGTTCGGCTTCCTGCTGTTCGCGCAGGCGGCCGACGCGCTGCTGATCGAGCCCGAAGCAGCGAGCCTGTTCAGCGCGGTGGTGACGCTGTCGATGGTGACGACGCCGTTCCTGATGCTGTTCGCGCGCAACCTCGAATTTTCGCCCGCCGCCGAGCCGTTCGACCTCGACGATCCGGCGGGCGCGCCGCGCGGGTCGGCGATCGTCGTCGGTTACGGGCGCTTCGGGCAGATCGTGTCGCAGATGCTGCACGGCGTCGCCTGTTCGGTGACGCTGATCGACAAGAAGCCGAGCCAGATCGAGCTGTCGAGCCGGTTCGATACCAAAGTCTATTTCGGCGACGGGCTGCGCGTCGACCTGCTCCGCCGCGCGGGCGCCGACGAGGCGCGGCTGATCATCTTTTGCATCGACGATGCTTCGGTCGATGCCGCGGCGTTGAAGCCGATCGTCGACGCATTTCCGAATGCGAAGGTGCTGATGCGGGTATTCGACCGCCGCCAGTTGCTCGCGATCGACGGGGCGGGGGTCGACGGGGTTGTTCGCGAGGTCTTTGAAAGCTCAGTCGCAATGGGCCTCACCGCGCTGCGTTATCTCGACGTCGATCCGCGCGAGATGGAAGATGTCGAGGCGACCTTGCGCCATCTCGACGAGACGCGGCTGCAGGCGCAGATCGACGAGGGCGATATTTCGGCGGGCATGGATCATCGCTTCAAGCCGGGCGGCGGACGCGAGGCCGAAAGCGTGCTCGAGAAATTCCGCTTGCGGCGCCTGGCGGCGAAGGCGTTGAAGGACGATCCGAAGGACGAGGAAAATGTGCAGACGTCAGCGATGAACTGACGCCTGGCCGTCGAGAAACGCGGCGACGGCATCGAGACCATAGTCTTCGGTGACGAAACTCTGTCCGATGCCGCGGGTCAGGATCAGCGGCAGCTTGCCGCCACGTACCTTTTTGTCATGCGCCATATGTCCCGCGAGCGTCGCGCCATCGATGTTGACGCCCGCGCTGGCGAGGCTGTGCGGCAGGTCGACGCTGGCGAGATGCGCGCGCACCCGTTCGGCGTCGGCCGCGGAGCAGAGGCCGTTCGCGGCCGAAAACTGGTGGGCGAGGACCATCCCCGCCGCGACCGCTTCGCCATGGAGCAGCCGGTCCGAATAGCCTGTTTCGGCCTCGAGCGCGTGGCCGAAGCTGTGGCCGAGGTTGAGCAGCGCGCGAATGTCCTGCGTCTCGCGTTCGTCGGCGGCAACGATGCGCGCCTTGGCGGCGACACTATGGGCAATCGCCTTGTGCCGGGCTTCGCTGTCGCCCGCGAGCAGCGCCGCGCCGTTCGCTTCGCACCAGGCGAAGAATTCCGCGTCGTCGATCAGCCCATATTTGACGACCTCGGCATAGCCGGCGCCCAGTTCGCGGCGCGGCAGCGTTTCGAGCGTCGTTGGGTCGATTACGACCAGGGCGGGCTGGTGGAAGGCGCCGATCAGGTTCTTGCCCGCGGGCACGTTGATCGCGGTCTTGCCGCCGACGCTGCTGTCGACCTGCGCCAGCAAGGTGGTAGGCACCTGGATGAAGTTGCAGCCGCGTTTGACGATACTGCACGCGAAGCCGACGAGGTCGCCGATCACACCGCCGCCAAGCGCAATGACATGGTCGCCGCGCTCGACGCCTTCGCCGACCAGCCATTCGGTCAGGCGCGCGAGCCCTGCCCAGCTTTTCGTGCTTTCACCCGGATCGAGGACGAAGGAGGAGAAGGAAATGTCCGCCATCGCGAGCGAGGTGCCGAGCGGAATCAGATATTGTTCGGCGACATTGGTGTCGGTGACGATCATCGTGCGCGGGCGTTTCAGCAGCGGCGCGACATGATCGCCGATGTCGCGGATCAGCCCGTCGCCGATCAATATCGGATAGCTGCGGCTGCCCAATTCGACGGTCAGACTTTCCATTGCGGATCTTCCCACTTTGACAGAGCCTCCAGGATCGCGCGCACCGTGTGGTCGTGCGGCGTGCTTGCCGAGCTGACGTGCAGATGCGCCTCGGCATAGATGGGATTGCGGACCGCCGCCAGTTCGCGGAGCACCTCGCCGGGGTCGCGGTTCTTGAGCAGCGGGCGGTGGCTGCGGCGGCCGACGCGTTCGACGAGCGTCGCGATATCGGCGTCGAGCCAGATGCAAAGGCTATCGCGCAGGATCAGCGCGCGGGTTTCTTCGTTGATGAAGGCGCCGCCGCCGGTCGCCAGCACCATCGGTTTTTCAGCCAGCAGCCGCGCGATCACGCGGCGTTCTCCGTCGCGGAAATGCGCCTCGCCGAAGCGCGCGAAAATGTCGGATATCGTCATGTCCGCCGCGCGTTCGATTTCGTCGTCGGCATCGGCGAAACGCATGCCCAGCCGCTGCGCGAGGCGGCGCCCGATCGTCGATTTCCCCGACCCCATCAGCCCGACGAGCACGATCGACCGGTCGCGGATCGACGCGGGGATGGCAGCAGCCGGGCTTTTCGGGTTTCGCGACATGGTGCGCGCGGCTATACCGAAGGGGCCGCGCGGAACAATGGTTTTGCTGCGGTTCAAATGAGACGAACGGCAGGCATTGGATATTGCGGGCACGGGGCAGATCGGGAAAAGGCCGCTGGATCGCACGATTGATCGTGCTGGCGCTGGTGCTGGTCGCGTTCTTTCTGTTCCTGCTGTTCCTTGGCCGGCCGGTCGAGCCGCGAATGATTGAGGTGGACGTGACCGACAAGATTGCCGAAAGCGCTCCCCGATGAAGATGAAAATGCTTTCACTGACGCTCGGCCTGTCGGGCACCGCGCTCGCCGCGGCGCTGGTCCTGCCCGCGATCGCACAGGAATCGCTGCTGCCCGAAGGCTTTGGCAACCCCGCCGAGACGCCCGCGCCGCGGCCGGCCCCCACACCGTCGCCGACGACAACGCCGACCCCCGGTTCGGCGCCCGCTAATGGCAGCGCCCCGCCGCCTGTCGTGCCGACGTCCGGGACCGCAAGAGCGAGCGCATCGGCCGAAACCGGCAAAGAGGATGAAGAGGTCGAATCGGGCGGGCTGAAATATGACCTGCCGCCGGGCGCGCGCCGCCTGCTGACGCGTGTCGGGCCGCTGACGCCCGAAACGGGCGGGCTTGCGCCCGATGCGTTCGGGGTGCGCGGCCAATATGCCGCCGCGATCATGCGCAAGACGAACGGCCAGTTCGCATCGCGCTGGGCGCAGATCCTGCTTCGCCGCTCGCTCGCCTCGGCGATCGACACGCCCGGCACGATCAACGGCGCCGACCTTGCCGCCGATCGCGCCTCGCTGCTGCTCCGCATGGGCGAATCGATCACGGCACGCCGGATCGTCCAGTCGGTCGACTATGATCGCGCGAGTCCGCGCCTCGTCGCCGCGGCGCAGCAGACCTATCTCGCCAATGCCGATCCCGCGGGCATGTGTCCTTATGTCCCCGCGGGGCTCGCGCATGGCGACGAGCAGGCGTGGCGCCTGGCCTCGGCGATCTGTTCGGGGCTGTCGGGCGAAGCCGGGCCGGCCAGCTGGGCGATCGGCCGCGTGCGGTCGAGCGGCAAGATCTCGAACTTCGACATATTGCTGACCGAGCGCGTGCTCGGCGCGACAGGCGCCGGCCGCCGCTCGACGACGATCGAGTGGGACAATATCGACCGGCTGACAAGCTGGCGTTTCGGCATGGCGACCGCGACCGCGATTCCGGTGCCCGAGGCGCTGCGCGCCGCGGCGCCGTCCAATATCAAGAGCTGGTCGGTGCTCGCGCCGATGACCGACATGGCAAGCCGCATCGCCGCCGCGCCCGAAGCCGCCGCACGCGGCGTGCTGTCGAGCGAGGCCTATGTGTCGCTCTTGAGCGCCGCGGCGAGCGAAGAAGAGCCCGCAGCGGCGCTCGCGACCCAGACCGAGCAACTGCGCGCCGCTTTTCGTTTGGCGAACGGTGTCGATCGTTATGCGGCGATGGAACGGCTTTGGGCCACCGACGCCAGCCCGACCGGGCGCTATGCCGCGATGGTCGCGACCGCGCGCGCCGCGGCCGCGCTGCCCGCCGATACCGAAGTGGGCGACGATCCATGGCAGCTGCTGGGATCGATGCTCGCGGGCGGATATGACGAAAATGCCATCGCGTGGGTCCCGACCGTTTCGGTCGGCAGCCGCGCATGGGCCGTGCTCGCGGTGGGGTCGCCGCGGCCGCTTACGGGCATGAGCGCGGGCGCCGTCGGACGCTTTTCGGGCGACGACGATAGCGCCGATACGCTGCGGTCGAAATTCCTGCTCGCGGGGCTCGCCGGCCTCGGTCGGCTCGATGCGAGCGCGGCGGCGTCGGCGGCGGGCGATCTCGAGGTCGACCTGGGCAAACAGACACGCTGGTCGCGCGCGATCATGGCGGCGGCCGAGCGGCGCGAGCCCGGCATGGTGGCGCTTCTCGCGGCGGCGGGAATGCAGGGCGAATGGTCGAAAGTCCCGCCCTATCATCTCTATTATATCGTCCGGGCGCTGCGCGAAGTGGGCCTGGCGTCCGAAGCGCGGATGATCGCCGCCGAAGCGTTGGTGCGTGTTTGAGGCCATAAAGCTGCCGGGCATCGGCGATGTCTGACGCGGCGCTGATCGACCGCTTCCTCGAAATGATGGCGGCCGAGCGCGGCGCGTCGCGCAACACACTGGCCGCCTATCGCCGCGACCTGGGGCAGGCGGCGGAGTGGGTGAAAGGCCGGCTGGCCGACGCCGATGCGGGCGACTTGCGCAAATTGATGGCGGATTATCGGTCGCTTGCGGCAAGCAGCGCGGCGCGCAAGCTATCGGCCCTGCGCCAGTTTTTCGCCTTCCTGCTCGATGAAGGCGAGCGGACGGACAATCCGGCGCTCGATATCGCGCGGCCCGCGACGCGCCGGCCGTTGCCACGCATCCTGACCCACGATCATGTCGAACGGCTGTTCGCGCAGGCCGAGGAGGAAGCGGGGGGAGAAGCGCCGCCCGCCGCGGCGGTGCGGATGCTGTTGCTGCTCGAACTTCTCTATGGTTCGGGCCTCCGCGCCAGCGAACTGGTGTCGCTGCCGCGCCGCGCGGTCGCCGGCGAGCGCGAATATCTGATCATACGCGGCAAGGGCGACAAGGAGCGTCTGGTCCCGCTGTCCGAACGCGCGCGCACCGTGCTCGACCGCTGGGTGCCGTTGCTGGCCGACGGCTCGCCCTGGCTGTTCCCGTCGGGCAAGGCGCATATCTCGCGCGTGCGGTTGTTCCAGATGCTGCGCGACCTTGCGGGGCGGGTGGGGATCGACCCGGCCGCGGTCAGCCCGCATGTGCTGCGCCACGCCTTTGCTACCCATCTGCTCGAGGGCGGGGCCGATCTGCGGGCGCTGCAATTGATGCTTGGCCACGCCGATATCGCCACGACCGAAATTTACACGCATGTCGACAGCCGCCGCCTCGTCGAGCTGGTCAACAAGCGGCATCCGCTGGCGCGGATGCCAGATCCTACCGCCGCCGTTGACCTCAAGGCGCCTTCGTCCTAGCGCTCTCGCATGACAGCCTTTCTGGACTTCGAAAAACAGGTCGCCGCGCTCGATCGGCAGATTGCCGAGCTGCGCGAAATGGGGGACGACCCGACGCTCAACATCGACAATGATATCGCGCAGCTTGAGGGCAAGTCCTCGAAATTGCTGCGCGAAATCTATTCGAAGCTGACGCCGTGGCAAAAGACGCAGGTCGCGCGCCACCCCGACCGCCCGCATTTCAAACATTATATCGCCGGCCTGTTCGACGACTGGATGCCGCTGGCCGGCGACCGCAATTTCGGTGACGATCAGGCGATTTTGGGCGGAATGGCGCGGTTCCGCGGCCGCCGCGTGATGGTCATCGGCCACGAAAAGGGCGACGATATCCCGTCGCGGATGAAGCATAATTTCGGGATGGCGAAGCCCGAGGGCTATCGCAAGGCGATCCGCCTGATGCAGCTCGCCGACCGCTTCGGGCTGCCGGTGGTGACACTGGTCGACACCTCGGGCGCCTTTCCGGGGATTCAGGCCGAGGAGCGCGGACAGGCCGAAGCGATCGCACGGTCGACCGAGCAATGCCTCGCATTAGGCGTGCCGATGGTCGCCGCGGTGGTCGGTGAGGGTGGTTCGGGCGGTGCGATCGCGCTCGCCGCAGCGAACCGCGTGCTGATGTTCGAACATGCCGTCTATTCGGTGATTTCGCCCGAAGGCTGCGCGTCGATCCTGTGGCGCACGTCGGACAAGGCCGCCGACGCCGCTGCGGCGATGAAGATGTCGGCGCAGGACCTGCTGGGGCTGAAGGTCATCGACCGCATCGTCACCGAACCCGTCGGCGGCGCGCATCGCGCGCCCGAAGTCGCGATTGCCGCGCTGGGCGACGCGATCGAACAGGAACTGGGCGCGCTGTCGGATCTGCCGCGTGAGACGTTGCTTGCCGCGCGCGAGGAAAAATTCCTCGCCATGGGGCGCGCCTGAACCGGAACCCGACCGCGCGCATTTGCGTTCCCGATCAAGACAATGACAAGCTCGGGCTATGTCGCGGCTTGCCTTGTCGTGAATCGGGGATATTCCTTGATGACCAGAAGCATAAGGGAGGCGCGGCAATGACCCGGAAGACGAAAAACGGGCTGGCGATCAAACTGGCGGCATCGGCAGCGCTCGGCAGTCTGGCCTTTACCGGGGTCGCCGATGCGCAGTTGAAGGCGATCAAGACCGCGACGAGCATTTCGCCCGCCGAGCGCAAGCAGGGCACCGACGCGCATCCGCAGCTGATGGCCGAATTCGGCGGGGCTTATAATGGCCCGCAGGCCGCCTATGTGAACCGCGTCGGACAGAATATCGCGGTCCAGTCGGGCCTGTCGCGCTCGCCCGCCGATTTTACCGTCACCCTGCTCAATTCGCCCGTGAACAACGCCTTTGCGATCCCGGGGGGCTATGTCTATGTCACGCGCCAGCTCATGGCGCTGATGAACGACGAGGCCGAACTCGCCGGCGTGCTTGGGCACGAGGTCGGCCATGTCGCGGCGCAGCACAGCAAGAAGCGCCAGTCGGCGGCGACGCGCAACCAGATACTCGGCGTGCTCGGCGCGGTGCTGGGCGGGGCGATCGGCGACAATGGCGGATTGCTCGGCGGGCTGGGCGGGCTCCTTCAGAATAATTCGATGCGCGTGGCACAGCTTGCGACGCTGGGCTTTTCGCGCAGCCAGGAATTGCAGGCCGACCAGCTCGGTGTCCAATATCTGCGCAGCGCGGGCTATGACACGATGGCGCTGTCGACGATGCTGACGAGCCTTGCGAACCAGACGACGCTCGACGCGCGCCTGTCGGGAGGCGACGCGCGCTCGCTGCCCGAATGGGCGAGCACCCACCCCGATCCCGCGTCGCGCGTGCGCAACGCGCAGACGCTGGCGAGCCGGGCGGGAGGTAGCGGCGGCACCCGCAACGCCGATGCCTTTCTCGCTTCGATCGACAATGTGCTTTATGGCGACGATCCGGCGCAGGGCGTGGTTGAGGGGCGCGATTTCCTGCACCCCGACCTCCGGCTGCGTTTCACGGTGCCGAACGGCTATGGCATGCAGAACGGCGCCGATGCCGTGTCGGTGAGCGGCAATGGCGGACAGGCGCAATTTACGACGGGGCCGTACAGCGGCGACATGAATGCCTATATCGCCGCGGCATTCAAGGCGGTGGCGGGTAACGCGTCGATCAGCCCCGGCGCGATCCAGCGCACGACGGTGAACGGCATCCCGGCATCCTGGTCCACCGCGCGGGTGAATAGCCAGTCGGGGCAGGTCGATGTCACCGTCTTCGCTTATGAATTTTCACGCGATCGCGCGTACCACTTCGTCGCGCTGACGCAGGCAGGCGGCGGCAGCGTGTTCAACTCGATGTTCAATAGCGTGCGGCGGCTGAGCACGGCAGAAGCGGCGGCGATCCGGCCGCGGCGGATCGACGTCGTGACCGTCGGGCGCGGCGATACACTCGCCAGCCTCGCGCGGCGCATGGCCTATGGCAATTATCAGACCGAACGGTTCCAGGTGCTCAACCGCCTGACGGCATCGAGCCGGCTTACCCCGGGTCAGAAGGTGAAGATCGCGGTATATGCCAGCAGATAATCGCTTTCGGCGAGTGCACGAAAAAGGGCGGTGGATCGCTCCACCGCCCTTTCCTTTTGGTCGCGCGCCGCAAGCGCAGCGCGAGCGTACCTCGATTATTGTTCGAGGTTCGTCGCAACCTTGTTGAAGGTGTTGCTGACGCTGTTGCCGACTGCGCCCATCGCGGCGATGCCGGCGACGGCGATCAGGGCCGCGATCAGGCCATATTCGATGGCGGTGGCGGCTTTGGTATCGCGAACGAACTTCTTGATGAACTTCATGACTGGTCTCCTGATTTCACTTACCCTGTTGACGGTCTGGTCTGGGTCAACATTCGAAGGTTTAGGGCGAATAGGTTTTGAAAATCTTAATGGCATCCGCCCGAAACCGGTGAGCGGCGGCCCCGAAACGGGACAGCCACCGCGGTGCTACATGTTGGTTTCGGCGGCGTTCGAGACGCTTCCCCACATGCTGTTGGTGGAGTTGGCGACATTGCTTACCGCAACGACGGCCGCCAAAAAGACGAGGGCCAGGATCAGCCCATATTCGACGGCTGTAGCGGCCCTGGTCGACCGCATCAGCCTGTAAAAGTTTCGCATTGTTCCACCCCTGACTGAAATTATAGTTCCCGAGGGTGCCCATATTCACACAGGAAGGTTAACAATTTGTCGGTGCCAGACCCCGGAAAGCCGCAGGAAACCTCGCTCGTTGTCGTCGCGGCGGCGCTCGTCGACCGCGACGGGAGGCTGCTTGTCCAGCGGCGTCCCGAAGGTCTGTCGATGGCGGGATTGTGGGAATTCCCGGGCGGCAAGCTCGAACCCGGCGAAACGCCCGAGCGGGCATTGATCCGCGAACTGGGCGAGGAACTTGCGATCGATGTCGATCATGCTTGCCTTGCGCCCGCCTGTTTCGCGAGCGACATGCTCGGCAACCGGCATCTGCTGCTGTTACTGTTCGTCTGCCGCAAATGGCGCGGGACGCCGGTGGCACAGCACGCCAGCGCGCTGCGCTGGGTACGCCCCGTCGAACTGCACGGCCTCGACATGCCGCCCGCCGATAAGCCGCTGATCGGGCTTCTGGAGGCTTTGATCTAG
>NZ_DATFFD010000199.1:0-13791 GCF_035250425.1 Sphingopyxis sp. | reverse complement strand
CGCCGGATTGCCGTTGCCGCGCCCCGGGCGCGTGCCGCGCGGGTCGTCATGGTCGCGGTCGGGGCGGTTCCAGCCGCCGGGGCGGCCCGGCCGGCCATCGACCGGACGCCCGTCGCGGTCACCACGATGCCAGCCGGGACGCCCCGGCTTCCAGTCATTTCGCCCGCCATGATATTTCCACCACGCGCGGCGCCCGCCCCAATAGTTCAGATAGCGGTCGCGCAGCGGGTAGCGGTTGCGGTAATTGTCGAACATCCACATGCCATAGCCGGGGTAATAATAGCTGTCGTACCAGCCGCCGCCGAAACCGATCTGGGCAAAGCCGCTGCCATAATCCGACGCGTCGTAGCAGTCATAGCCATAGCCGTCGTCATAGGCATAGCCGTCATAATCATAATAGGCGTCGCCATAGCGTGCGGCGCAATCGCCCCGCGACGCATAGCTCGCGCCATAGACGTCGCCATAATAGCAACCGCCGAGCGTCGTCGTCGCGAGAACGCCGAGCGCGATGGAGAGGGGGCGCTTCAAACTCTTCGCCATGGGCTTTGTCCTTTTCCGGGTCCAACCGATGCGACCCGTCACTTGATAACGAATTTGCGCGAGTCGAGTTGAATTTGCGGTGAATGGTCAAAGCCGCCGTCCGACGCCTTACTTGCATCAGTGTCAGTAGTTCGTTACCCATGACGCCAACGATGATGGACGAGGATTCGCCCCGATGAACGCGCCGACGAATATTCAGCCCGCGAACAGCCTATGGTCCGAAAAGCGCTTCGGCCCCGACACGCAGCACTGGCTGCCGCGCAACCCCGCCGCGACGCTCGACCATATCCCCGGCGAGGACGGCCTGCCCGTGCTCGGCACGACGCTCGACCAATTGCGCGACTATCCCGGCTTTGCGGACCGCATGGTCGCGAAATATGGCCGCGTCTATCGGAGCAACAGCTTCGGCGGGCGCAGTGTTGCGCTCCACGGACCCGAGGCGAACGAGCTCGTCATGTTCGACCGCGAGAAAATCTTTTCGTCCGAACAGGGCTGGGGGCCGGTGCTCAACCTGCTCTTTCCGCGCGGGCTGATGCTGATGGATTTCGAAAAGCATCGCGCCGACCGCAAGGTCTTGTCGGTCGCGTTCAAGCCCGAACCGATGCGCCACTATGCCGATTCGCTGAACGAGGGGATCAAGGGCCGCATCGGCCAGTGGAGCGGCAAGACCTTCAAATTCTATCCGGCGATCAAGGAGCTGACGCTCGACCTCGCCGCGACGAGCTTCCTCGGCATTCCGTGGGGGCCGGAGGCCGACAAGGTCAACAAGGCGTTCGTCGACATGGTGCAGGCGTCGATCGGCGTCGTGCGCGTGCCCTTGCCCTTTACCGCGATGGGCCGCGGCGCGAAGGGGCGCGCCTATCTGGTCGACTATTTCGGCAAGATGGTGCCGCAGCGGCGCGACGGCACGGGCGAGGACATGTTCAGCCAGATCTGCCGCACGCGCGACGACAATGGCGACCATATGAGCGTCGAGGCGATCGTCGACCATATGAATTTCCTGATGATGGCGGCGCACGATACGATCACCAGTTCGATCACGACGCTCGTCTGGGAACTTGCGCGCAACCCCGAATGGCAGGACAAATTGCGCGAGGAAATGCTGAGCGTCGCGCCCGCGGGCGAGGGGGTCGGGCACAACAGCCTCGGCCAGCTCGAAATGACCGAATGGGCGTTCAAGGAAGCCCTCCGGCTCGTGCCCCCGGTGCCGAGCTTCCCGCGCCGCGCATTGAAGGATTTCGAATATGGCGGCTACCGCATCCCCGCGGGCACGTCGGTCGGGGTCAGCCCCGCCTTCACGCATATGATGGAGGAGCATTGGCCCGAACCCCAAAAGTTCGACCCGATGCGCTTTTCGCCCGAGGTCGCGCGCGAGCGGCACAAATATGCGTGGGTTCCCTTCGGCGGCGGCGCGCATATGTGCCTCGGGCTGCATTTTGCGTACATGCAGGCGAAGATCTTCTTCCACCATGTGATCACGACGCACCGCATCACCGTCGCCGACGGCTATGCGCCCGAATGGCAGGTGCTGCCGATCCCGCGGCCGAAGGACGGGCTGACGGTGAGCTTCGTTCCGCTTTAGCTGCGGATGGCGGTTTAGGGGTGGGGAGCGGACATAGCCAGTTCCTCCCCGGAACGGGGAGGTGGCAGCCCGCAAGGCTGACGGAGGGGTCGAAACCTCTCGTCAAGACGCACCGTCCCGACCCCTCCACCACCGCCTACGGCGGCGGTCCCCCTCCCCGTTCAGGGAAGGAACTAAAACGTCCGCAACCGGTCGAAAGCAGCCCTTTTCTCTTTCGGATCGCCAGCGCAGCCTTCCGCCCGTTCCTCACCCCCGGATAAACAGGCTCCGGATCCACGGCGACCGCGCGCGCGTCGCTTCGCGCCAGTCGCCCTCGTCGCCCGCATCGGCGGCGATGCGACTGGGGTCGAGCAGCTTCAACCGCGCGCCGCGAAAGGCCGCGCCGCGATAGGTCACGAACGTCAGCCCATGTTCGAGCGCGGTCGCAGCGAGGAGCGCGTCGCGGTCGCTGTCGAGCGGGAGAGCGGCGCGGCGGCGCGCGATGGTCAGATCGACCGGCAGGACGCGGCCTTCGAACGCGGGCAGCACTTGCCCGTCGATCCAGCTCTGCCACGCCGCGCCCGCCGCCTTACCCTGCTTGGCCGCGAGCGCGGCGGCATTTTCCAGCTCGACGAGCGAGAGCGCCGACAGGAACATCGATTGCGGCGAGGTGCGCTGCGCCCATCCGGCGAGTGCCGCGCCGTCGGCGCGGGCGTGGCGCAGGTCGAACAATATCTCGGCATCGAGCAGGAACATCAGCTATGCCCGCCCAGCGCCTTGCGCAGATGTCCGCGATCGAGCACGATCTCGCCGGGCGGCGCGGCGAGCAATTGCGCCATATTCTCCCGCTCGCCGCTGAGCTGCCGCCAGGCGTCGATGCTGATCAGCACATGCGTGGGCCGTCCGCGGTCGGTGACGAACACCGGCTCGACAAGCGCGAATCGCTTCGCGCGGCTGACATCCTGATTGAGTTCGCGGCTCGTGACGCGCCTCATGACCACCTCTCGCGGATGCAAAATGGTATCGCTCACATGTAGGTATGTTACTACACTGTGGCCGACCCGCAACAAAAATGATCGTTGCGCCGGAAATCGATGATCGCGGGCGCGCCCGATTACCGGCGCGGCATTGCGCGCGCGGCGCTTTCATGTCTCCTGATACCCGGAACGGACGGATCGCGGCGATATTCAGATCGCGGACGTCACGGTGGGAGAGGGGAATTGGTATCCAATATGTTCGATGAACTGTTCCGCGCGATCGGCGACGTGCTCGGCGCACACGGCCCCGCGGTCAATTCTGCGGCCAGCTATACGCCGACCGATTTCAGCATCCATTTCTTCCTCCAGATCGCGGTGATCCTCATCGTCTGCCGCGCCGTCGGCTGGGCCGCGAAGAAATTCCTCGGGCAGCCGCAGGTCGTGGGCGAAATGATCGCCGGCGTCCTCATCGGCCCCTCGCTTTTCGGCCTCTTCTTCCCCGAATTTCAGGCGGCGCTGTTTCCCAAGGAAACGCGGAGCATCCTCTACGTCTGCGCGCAGGTCGGTGTGGGCCTGTACATGTTCCTCGTCGGCACTACGCTCCGCCTCGACCATTTCCAGTCGAAGGCGAAGAGCGCGATGGGCGTATCGGCGGCGGGCATCGTCGCACCCTTCCTGTTCGCTGCCCTGACCACGCCGTTCCTGCTCGACGTGCCGGGCCTCTTCACCGAGGGGCTGAGCCAGGGCAGCGCGACTTTGTTCATGGGCGCCTGCATCGCACTGACAGCTTTTCCGATGCTCGCGCGCATCATCAATGAACGCGGCCTTGCGAACACCGCGCTCGGCACGCTCACGCTGACCGCCGGCGCATTCGACGATGCAGTGTCGTGGTGCGTGCTCGCGATCGTGCTCGCGACCTTTGGTGGCGGTCCCGGCGTCGCGTTGATCGCGATTACGGGCGGGCTCAGCTTTGCGCTGTTCATGTTCTTCATCGGGCGCCGGCTGCTCGTCCCGCTCGGCCGGATCGTCGAGGAACGCGGCGAGATGAGCGACACGATGCTGTCGATCGTGCTGATGCTCTTCGCGCTCTGCGCCTTCGTCATGGACGCCGCGGGTATCCATGCGGTGTTCGGCGGCTTCATCCTCGGCGTCTGCGTGCCGCGCGGCAAGTTGACCGAGGAGATCAAGCGCAAGATCAGTCCGATCACCATCCTGCTCGTCCCGATCTTTTTCACTTACTCGGGGCTCAACACGCGGCTCGACACGGTGAACAGCCTGACCTTGCTCGCGCTCGCTTTCGGCATATTGCTCGTCTCGATCGCCGCGAAGTTCGGCGCGTGCTGGTTCGCCGCGCGGCTCGCGGGCGAGGACAACCGTACCGCGCTCGGCATCGGCGCGCTGATGAATGCGCGCGGGCTGATGGAACTCATCATCATCAACATCGGGCTGCAAAAAGGCATCATCGGCCCGACGCTCTTCTCGATGATGGTGCTGATGGCGATCGTCACCACGGTGATGGCGGGGCCGCTGTTCGAATTCGTCTATGGCCGCAAGGCGCGCGAGACGGGCGAACTCGGCCAGCTCGGCACCGACGGTCCCGACCAGCCGCAGGGCGACATGGGACTGGCGGCCAAACCCGCCTGAGATCAGGCTGTCGCCGCACCCGCGTTGATTTGGTCGATCATCGCGCGGTGCGCGGGCAGCTCGCTCGCGGCGCGGTCGCCAAAGCTCTTGATCCGCGCAAAGATGCGCTCGGCCTCGGCGGTGTCGGGAAATTCCTCGCGCACCGGCGACAGGTCGGTGCGATATTCCATGCCATAGAGGATGTACTGATAGTTGAAGAAGGCGAAGCTTTCGAGGTCGAGGATGAAATCGAAGCGCCCCGGCGGGCGATAGCGCCACTCTTCGAGCAACTCCTTCAGCCGGTCGGGGATCGACGCCGGGTCGCCATTGTCGCGCCAGAACGCTTCCTTCCGCTGGCTCAGGCAATAATGGAGCTTCAGGAAGTTGATCGTGTTTTCGTACCGCGCCGCCATCAGCTCGTTGAAGCGCCGCGCGGGCGCGCCGACGGGGCCGTTCAGCGGGAACATCTCGGCGATCATCGCCGCCGCGGTCTCGATCATCACGAGTCCGGTCGATTCGAGCGGCTCGAGGAAGCCGCCCGACAAGCCCACCGCGACGCAATTCTTGACCCATGACGCAGGGCGATAACCCGCCTCGAAAGGGATCGAGCGGACATTGACGTCATGGCTGCGCCCGCCGGTATAGGCGGCGAGGACTTCGGCGGCGCGGTCGTCGCTCATATGGCCGCTCGAATAGACGCAGCCGATGCCGCGGGCGCCGGCAAGGCCGATGTCCCACGTCCAGCCCGCCTCGTGCGCCGCCGCGATCGTATAGCTTTCGAGCGGCACGTCGGGGCGATCATAGGGCAGCTTGCACGCGAGCGCGCGGTCGGTGAACAGCTGATCCCGCACGCCCTTGAACGGCGATTGCAGCGCACCGCCGATCAGCTCGGCGCGGAAACCCGAGCAGTCGATATAGAGATCCGCGGCCAGCGTCCCATGCTCAGCCGTTACGACATGGTCGATCGCGCCGGTTTCGGGATCGAGCGCGACCCGGGTCAGTGTGCCGCGAAGGCGCGCCACGCCCATCGCGCACGCCTCCGCCGACAGCACTTCGGCGAGCCGTGCGGCATCGAAATGATAGGCATAGTTCAGCGGGCCGGTGAATTCGCCCTCGCCGGGACGCTTCGGCGCGCGCTGCTCCTCGGCGACGCGGTTCTGGATCGTCATCGCCTCGGCGAACGGCCGCCGTGCCTTTTCGTCCTGGAGCAGCCAGTAGGAGACGAGGCTGTAGCCGTCGCCATGATAGGGCGCCTCGAACGGGTGCAGATAATGGCTCGACTGGCCTTCGGCGGGCGTGCGCACCCAATCGTCGAAGCGGATGCCCTGCTTGAAGGTGGCCGAGGTCGCGCGCACGAACGCGCGCTCATCGATGCCGATGAATTGCAGTGTATTGCGGATCGTCGGAAAGGCGCCTTCACCGACCCCGATGCTGCCGATCTCGTCCGATGCCAGCAAGGTGATCGACAGCCGCGGATTGCGCGGCAGGTCGAAAAAGCGCGCGAGATAGGCGGCGGTGAGCCATCCGGCGGTGCCCCCGCCAACGATCAGGATCGAGCGTTTCGCCATGCGAAACGCTATCGAGCCGCAAAGCGCTTTCAACAAGCGGTAATTTGCGGCACGCAGAGCGGACACGATGAAGACTCTCCGCCCCTATCTGATCTGGTTCGCCGTCGCGCTGCTGCTGACCCTCGGCGCGATCCTCGGCATGCAGTGGGTGCGCGATCATCCCGAGCATATCCCCGGCGCGCGCTTCGAACTGGCGCATCCACAGGGCTGGGCGACGAACCGCAAGCTGGTGGCGCTCGCGGGTGATGACAGCGCCTGCTTCGCTGTCTTCGACCGCGCGGAAGCGGGCTATCTCCGGCGGCCCGCGATCGGTACTGGTGCGTGCCGCGCGAGCCAGCGCATGATCCTGACCGGCGACCGTTTCGTGCCGACGATGCGCCCCGCGAACGTCGCGCCGGGCTGCGCGGTGACCGCGGCGATGGCGCTATGGAACCGCGACGTCGTCCAGCCGCTCGCGCGCAAGCATTTCGGGCAAAAGGTGGTCGAGCTTGAAAATCTCGGCAGCTATAATTGCCGCAAGATCGCGGGCGAGCAGGCGCAGAGCCAGCATTCGACCGCCAATGCGATCGACATTTCGGCCTTCGTCCTCGCCGACGGCACGCGCATTTCGCTGATCAACGACTGGGGTCCGGGCGACAAACGCAGCGAGTTTCTGCACGAGGTTCGGAACGAGAGCTGCGGCCTGTTCAGCACCATCTTGTCGCCGGACTATAATAGCGCGCACGCCGACCATTTCCATATCGACATGGCGGCGCGGACGGCGGGTTGGACTGTCTGCCGCTAGGCGCGCCGCCCGCCGGTGCCCGGCACGAGCATCGGCGTCGTCTCGCGATAGGCGACATAGTCGGCGCCGAAAGTGTCGACCAGGTTGCGCTCCTCCAGCCGGATCGCGATCAGCATATAGATCGACAGACCCACGGCGAGCAGCAGATGCCCCGCGGTCATCGCGGGCGTCGCCCAGAAGGCGAGGAAGAATCCGGCGTAGAGCGGATGCCGCACGAGTTTGTAGAAGAGCGGCTGGCGCAGTACCGGCGCCGCTGCCGCCTTTTCGCGCAGCGCGAACCACGCCTGCTGCAGCCCGAACAGCTCGAAATGATTGATCAGGAAGCTGCTGGCGAGAACGATCAGCCAGCCGAGCCCGAACAGCGCCCACAGGATCGCGACGCCCAAAGGATTGGTGACGGTCCAGACGGGTGCGGTCAGTTGATGCCAGAACAGCATCAATATGATCAGCGCGAGGCTGGCGAACAGCACATAGGTGCTGCGCTCGATCGCGGCGGGGACGATATGCGTCCACCTGGCCTTGAAACTGGGCCGCGCCATCACGCTATGCTGGATTCCGAAGAGCGCGATCAGCGCTATATCGATCAGCGCGGCTTTCCCGGGCGCGGCAACCCGCGCGAAGTCGACCGTCACCGGAACGAACGAGAGATTGCCGACAAAGGCGATAAGATACAAAAAGGTCGCGAAAAAGACCGCGTAAGCCACTGTGGCATAAAGCAAATAGAGCGCACGCATCATGACAGCCCCTGCTATTTCGGGGCGTTATAGCATGTTTTTCGCGGAAATGCGCGCCTAGACGGTAAAGCTCTCACCGCAGCCGCACGCGCCCTTGGCGTTCGGATTCTCGAACACGAAGCCCGCGGCGAAATCATCCTCGACCCAGTCCATGACGCTGCCGATCAGATAGAGCACCGATGCGCCGTCGATGTAGAAGACGCCGCCGGGCGTTTCGATCTTCTCGTCGAACTTCGCTTCTTCGGTGACATAGTCGACCGAGTAGGCGAGTCCCGAGCAGCCGCGGCGCGGGGTCGACAGACGCACGCCGATCGCCCCCTCGGGCGCAGCCGCCATCAGCTTCGCGATACGCGCTTCGGCTCCAGCGGTCAGGGCAACGGCGGCGGGTCGGGTGCGGGTCTTGGTCTCGGTCATCACATACTCCTATCCCTCTCCCCTTGTGGGAGAGGGTTGCGTAGACTTGCCAGCTTGCTGGCTAGTCGTAGCTGGGGGAGGGGATGTGGTCGCTCGCGATCGCGAACACCCCTCTTCCAACTTCGCCTAACGCCTATCGGCGCAAGGCTTCGTATCCTTCTCCCGCAAGGGGAGAAGGGTTATTACAACATCCCCAGTTCGAGCCGCGCTTCGTCGCTCATATTCTGCGGCGACCATGGCGGATCCCAGACCAGATTGACCTCGGCATCGCCAACCCCCGGCACCGCGCCGACGCGCAGTTCGACCTCGGCGGGCATCGATTCCGCGACCGGGCAGTGCGGGGTGGTCAGCGTCATCGTGACGAGAACATGCCCCTCATCGATCTCGACATTATAGATCAGGCCAAGGTCATAAATATTCACCGGAATTTCCGGGTCGAAGATGTCTTTCAGCGCATTGATCACGGCTTCGTACAAGTCGCCGCCGACCGCGCCGGGCTCGACCGCCGCAGGCTTGGCCGCGAGGAAGCCTTCGAGATAGTCGCGCTTGCGCTCCAGCTTCTCGGGGGCACTTTCCACGTCCTCGACGCGCGCCTTCGGCGGTGCCGCGACGCTTTCCACTTCCTCGACCCGAATCCCGGTCTCACTCATGCGGTCCTCGCTCATCCGAAAATCCTCTCGACGCGGGCGAGGCCATCGATCAGCGCCGCCACATCGTCGTCATTGCTGTAAACGCCAAAACTCGCGCGCGCGGTCGCGGGGACACCCAGATGCTCCATCAGCGGCTGCGCGCAATGGTGCCCGGCGCGGATCGCGACCCCGCTTTCATCCAAGATAGTGCCGATGTCGTGCGGATGAACCCCCGCCATCGAAAAGCTCACGATTCCGGCACTGTTTTCAGGGCCGAACAGCGCGATGCTGTTCTTGCGCGCCAGTGCCTCGCGCAGCGTTCCGACCAGCGCGCATTCATGCGCGTGGATCGCGTCGATGCCGATCGCCTCGACATAATCGACCGCCGCCGCGAGCCCGATCGCTTCGACAATCGCCGGCGTGCCCGCCTCGAAGCGCGTGGGGGCGGGGGCATAGGTGGTGCGCTCGAAGGTCACGCGGTCGATCATCGACCCGCCGCCCTGCCACGGCGGCAGGCGATCGAGCTTGTCGCTCCACAGCACGCCGATACCCGTGGGGCCGTAAAGCTTGTGCCCCGAGAAAACATAATAATCGCAGCCGAGTGCCGAGACATCGACGGGCAGTCGCGGCACCGCCTGGCATCCGTCGATCAGCAGTTCGGCGCCGACACGGTGCGCGAGTTCGGCTGCGCGCGCGACGTCGAGCGGGCTGCCGAGCACGTTCGAGACGTGCGCGAAGGCGACCATATTATGTTCGGGGGTCAGCAGCTTCTCGGCGGCATCAAGGTCGATGCGGCCGTCGGCGGTCAGCGGGCACACATCGACCTGCCAGCCCGCGAGCTGCCACGGCACGATATTGCTGTGATGCTCAAGCACCGACAGCAGCACGCGGCCCTTCTTCGGGTACGAGTAAGCGACAAGGTTGATCGCTTCGGTCGCACCGCGCACAAACGCGATCTCATTCTCGCGCGCGCCGATAAACGCCGCAATCCGCCGCCGCGCCGCTTCGTAAGCGAGCGTCATGTCGGCCGAGCGCGCATAGACGCCGCGATGCACCGTCGCATAGTCGCGGCCCATCGCATTCACCGTGGCGTCGATCACCGCCTGCGGCTTCTGCGCGGTCGCGGCGGTATCGAGATAATGCCAGCCGGGGGTGAGGCCGGGGAAGTCGGCCCTGATGTCCCCCTCCCGCAGGCGGGAGGGCATGTTGGTGGCCGCCGCGACGCTCACACCAGTTCCCCCAGCTTCGCCAGCGCCAGTTCCTGCAGCCGCGCCTCATCCTCGGCGCCATCGAACACGCCGGCAACAAACGCCTGCAGCATCAGCTTCTTCGCCTCGCCCGGCGGCAGCCCGCGCGACTGGAGATAATAGAGCGCCATCGCATCGAGCTCGCCGATCGCACAGCCGTGCGCGCATTTCACATCGTCGGCGAAGATTTCGAGCTCGGGCTTGGCGTTGGCGGTCGCGCTGCGGTTCAGCAGCATCGCCTTCACATCCTGCTCGCTATCGGTCTGCTGCGCATCGCGCGCGACCGCGACCTTGCCGAGATAGGTGCCGGTCGCGGTGCCGCCGAGCACCGAGCGCACCACCTGCCGCGATGTCGCGCCGGGTTCGGCGTGGGTGACGGTGGTGATGATTTCGAGATTCTGCCCAACGACCTCAAACGCGCCGCCGATCTGCGCCGCGCCGAGGTGGAAGTCGGCGCCTTCGTGGAGGGTGACGGCGAGTTCGATGCGGCCATAGGCGCCGCCGATGTTCAGCACATGCAGCGCGGCGACCGCGCCCTTGCCGAGCACGAGTTCGATTTGCCGGATTTCGCCTGCATCCTGCACTATCGCGCGGCGGAGTTCGCCGCCAGCCGGAACAATGATGCTCTCGGGCACGGGCAGCGGCCAGAGGCGCGCCAGCGCCTCCATATCGCTGTACCGCCAAGCCTCCTCACGGCGTGTCGGGATTGGCGCTACCATCACGGCCTGTCCCCCTTCGCGTCTTCGCGTCTTCGCGTTAACTGAATCATTTCTGGCTCACGCGAAGACGCGAAGACGCGAAGAAAAGGAATAGCGCCTGCGGCGCGGAGATGGGTCACGCCATTATCTCCGCATAGCCATGTTCCTCGAGTTCGCGCGCCAGTTCGGGTCCGCCCGACTTGACGATGCGGCCGGCGGCCAGCACATGCACGAAATCGGGCTGCACATAATCGAGCAGCCGCTGATAATGGGTAATCAGCAGCACCGCCTTGTCGGGTCGCCGCATGATTGCGTTGATCCCGTCGCCGACGGTGCGCAGCGCGTCGATGTCGAGGCCCGAGTCCGTCTCGTCGAGGATCGCGAGCCGGGGGTCGATGATTCCCATCTGCACCATCTCGTTGCGCTTCTTCTCGCCGCCCGAAAAGCCGACGTTCACGGGGCGCTTGAGCATGTCCATGTCCATCTTGAGCAGCCCCGCCTTTTCGCGCGCCACCTTCAGGAACTCGCCGCCCGACAGCGGTTCCTGCCCGCGCGCCTTGCGCTGCGCATTGAGCGCTTCGCGCAGGAACTGGACGTTCGACACGCCAGGAATTTCGACCGGATATTGGAAGCCGAGGAACAGTCCCGCCGCGGCGCGCTCGTGCGGTTCGAGGGCGAGGAGGTCGATCGGCTCCTGTGTTCCCCCGCGCAGGCGGGGGTCCAGGGCGGGCTGACCCGCGCCATCCAGCTCTGGGCCTCCGCCTGCGCGGGGGAACGGGGGGGGAGTGAACGTCACCGAACCCTCGGTGACCTCATAACCGGGCCGCCCGCCGAGGACATAGGACAGCGTCGACTTGCCCGCGCCATTGGGCCCCATGATCGCATGGATTTCGCCCGCGTTGATGCTGAGCGACAAGCCCTTCAGGATCGGCTTGTCGGCAACGGTGGCGTGGAGGTTTTCAATCTGGAGCATCTAATCTCGTATCCGTTTCAATGGCCGACGCGCTGCGCACGGTCGGTTCGAATCTTTTTGAGCAAATTCAGGAAGTTCGGTTTGGCTTGTGTATCAAGCTGAGCCTTCAGCTCGCTTGCTTGTGCCGCGGCATATTCTTTGTCGAGCGCGGCATAGAGCTGGCCTTTCAGATCCTTGCAGCCTTCGACCGCGCTCGCGAAAATCGCCTCGTCGGTCGCTTCTGTCTTTGTCATGCGGACCGCGTAGGTTGTCATGCAGCGGTCATTGGTCTGCGCTAGCATCATCGCATTGGGCTGCGCTGATTGGGCAACGGCCGGTTGCGAGGCAAGGGCCATAACAAACGCAAATCCTGTTGATAGGATAGACCTCATCCCACACTCCCCTCTAGCGAAATCCCCAGCAACTTCTGCGCCTCGACCGCAAATTCCATCGGCAGCTGCTGCAAAACTTCCTTGGCGAACCCATTGACGATCAGCGCCACCGCCTCTTCCTGCCCCAGCCCGCGCTGCATCGCGTAGAAGAGCTGATCGTCGCTGATCTTGCTCGTGGTCGCTTCATGCTCGACCTGCGCCGAGGGGTTGCGGATTTCGATGTACGGCACGGTGTGTGCGCCGCTGAGCGACCCCAAAAGCAGGCTGTCGCACTGGGTGAAATTGCGCACCCCTTCGGCGTTCGGCGCGACGCGCACCAGCCCGCGATAGGTGTTGTTCGACTTGCCCGCGCTGATCCCCTTCGACACGATGGTCGAGCGCGTGCGCTTGCCATTGTGGATCATCTTGGTGCCGGTGTCGGCCTGCTGGTAATTGTTCGTCACCGCGACCGAATAAAATTCGCCGACGCTGTCGTCGCCGTTCAGCACGCAGCTCGGATATTTCCAGGTGATCGCCGAGCCGGTTTCGACCTGCGTCCACGACACCTTGCTGCGCTTGCCCTGGCACAGCGCGCGCTTGGTCACGAAATTATAGATGCCGCCCAGCCCCTCGGCATTGCCGGGATACCAGTTTTGCACCGTCGAATATTTGATCTCGGCATCGTCGAGCGTCACCAGTTCGACCACCGCGGCGTGCAGCTGGTTCTCGTCGCGCATCGGCGCGGTGCAGCCTTCGAGGTAGCTGACGTACGCGCCCTTGTCGGCGATGATCAGCGTGCGCTCGAACTGCCCGGTATTTTCGGCATTGATGCGGAAATAGGTGCTGAGCTCCATCGGGCAGCGCACGCCCTCGGGCACATAGACGAACGTCCCGTCCGAAAAGACCGCGCAGTTGAGCGTCGCGAAATAATTGTCGTGCATCGGCACGACCTTGCCGAGCCACTTTTTCACGAGCTCGGGATATTCGCGGATCGCTTCCGAAATCGACAGGAAGATCACCCCCGCGCGCTTCAATTCCTCGCGGAAGGTGGTCGCGACGCTGACGCTGTCGAACACCGCGTCGACCGCGACCTTGCGCGCGCCCTCGACGCCGGCGAGCACCTTCTGCTCCTCGATCGGGATGCCGAGCTTTTTATACACCTCGAGGATCTCTGGATCGACCTCGTCGAGGCTGCCAAGCTTGGGCTTCGGCTTCGGCGCCGCGTAATAATAGGCGTCCTGATAGTCGATCGGCGGCACGTTGAGCTTCGCCCAGTCGGGCGTTTCCATCGTCAACCAGTGACGAAACGCCTTCAGCCGCCAGTCGAGCATCCACTCGGGTTCGTTCTTCTTCGCGCTGATGAAGCGGACCGTTTCCTCGGTCAGCCCCTTCGGCGCGAAGTCGGTCTCGATCGTCGAGGACCAGCCATGTTCATAATCGGCGACCTTCGCCGCGGCATCGTGCGCGGCCTGGTCCTTGACGATAACGTCTTTCACGGGGAGTTCGGTGTTGTCGGTCATATCTCTAACTCGTCGCCCCCGCGAAGGCGGGGGCCGCAGGAGGGTTTACGCTGTCGTCGCTGCGAAGGCCGACAGCGGCCCCCGCCTTCGCGGGGGCGACGGTGAGTGCAGGGGCGACGCTTAAAGTCGCCAAACTAATCTCCGCCAGCGCCCCGCGCACTGCGCCGTTCACG